>DATBWZ010000050.1:0-26521 GCA_036514535.1 bacterium | reverse complement strand
ATCTCACGAATCAATAAAAAATTAATCTCCGTATGCGACATTAGGGATTGATGGGATTAAAAAACCCAATAGAATATCTTATAGAAAATGGAGGAATGTCGCAAAAGTACTTGACTTATACAGTGTCTTCACAATTGCCTTTATTTATAGTATAATTTTAATGAGTCTTTAATGAGGTAGCGAGAATGAAAAGAAAAACAATGACAAAAGATGAAATAATAGAGAAGTTAAGAAAGAATAAAAGAACTCTTGAAAAGTATGGTGTGAAAAAGATTGGTCTATTCGGTTCTTTTGGGAGGGATGAACAAAACATAAAAAGCGACATAGATTTAGTTGCGGAATTTGATCTGTCTCTTTTTGGAAAAGATTTCAAAGGGCTTTTTGATGCATATATGGATTTATCTGCTTATCTGGAAGGTTTGTTCGGAAGAAAAGTTGATATCTTAACTTCTGAGGGCATAGAGACCATAAGGGTTAAGGAAGTTGCAGAAGAAATTAAGAGGAGTTTAGTATATGTCTAAACGAGGAGACAGAGAATTTCTATGTGATATCAAAGAAGCAATAAAGAGAATTGAGGGTTATGTTGGTGAAATGGGTTATGAAGAGTTTTTGCAGAAAATAGTAATACAAGATGCTGTGGTTCGTAATCTTGAAATAATAGGAGAAGCGGTTAAAAATCTTTCTAAGGAACTGAGGAAAAAGCATAGTGAAGTTGAATGGAAAGATATTGCTGGAATGAGGGATAAAATTATCCACTTTTATTTTGGAGTAAATTGGAGCATAGTTTGGTCTGTAATTAAAGACAAACTCTCTGTCCTTAAAGAAAAAATTGAAGAGCTCCTGAAGTCAGTTAAAAAATAGGGCTGTACTGCCACCCTTAGTGGTTGGACATCGAAATACGCTATTCCAAAGGACGAACTGGGAAGAGAATTCTTGACTTTAAAATTTTTAATAATAAAATCAAAAACATTATGAAAAAGATTGCAATTGCATCAGACCATGCGGGTTTTGAGTTAAAGGAAAAAATCAAGGAATTCTTAAAAGCGCAAGGGTACGAAGTCCTTGACCTCGGAACAAATAACACTGAGTCGGTTGATTATCCTGATTATGCTGCGATGCTCGCAGAAAAGATTTCTGCCGGAGAACTGAAGGAAGGCGTCCTCTGCTGTGGAACAGGGATCGGCATGTCCATTGCGGCAAATAAGTTTCCCGGGGTTCGCGCAGCAGTGGCAGTGAATGAATTTATGGCGCAAATGGCAAGGGAGCATAATGACGCAAATGTGCTCTGTCTCTCCAGCAGGGTCACAGACCCTGAAATTGCAAAGAAACTTGTTGATGTGTGGCTAAATGCTAAATTTGAGGGTGGAAGGCACGACCGGAGGGTAAAGAAAATCATAGAGATTGAGAAAAAAGAGAGGTAGGGATATGTCATTTGTTTCGTAGCGATATTGTGTATAAATTAATTATAGTTTTGCCGGTAATCGTTTTATTTCCTTTAAACCTCCATGCCTGGGCGCGGCATAATCTAATTACAAAATATGCTATACAAAACAACGAAAGTGATATAAATTCCGTGATGGTTGTTACAGAAATTTCGCCAGACGATTCTATTAATCCTGAATATGCGCCAATTTATACTAATCCTGATTTCAAAAATAATAAAGTTGATTGCAATAAGTTTATCAATTATGACCTTGATTCAGGATGGTATGAAGGATTTGAAGGGAAAGAGCCAGTCGCAGCCACTACTGCGCTGGAGGTTTTAATAAATTTCTCCGATGAACCCGATTGGGGAATGGATAAGAATCTAAATTTATCCTTTGCCCAGAAATTTATGGCTGGGAGTCAGGGTTACAGGCACATGTATTATCCAGCATGGTCGTTTCATTTACCGTTCATTTTTATCCCGCAGGGAGAGGCGCCAGAGAGAGCGGAACATTTTTTTAAAAGAGCATTGATGGAATACAGAAAAGGCAATTTATATGCCTCCTACAGGGAACTTGCACGTTCAATGCATTACATAATGGATATGGGACAGCCATTTCACACCTTTCAGCTGCCAGTTAAACTTATTAACAAGAGATCTCCTTTCAACGGGACGGTGCAGGCAATCAAGAACTACCATTTTGCATACGAGACCTTTGTGGCAAATATTCTTCAGATGGAGGATTGCGGCAATGCGGAGATTTTCCGCGATGATATAGCGAATGCAAAGTCCATGCCGGCTGACAGCGCCGGTGCGCTTGCTATAAAAGTAGCCATATCCTCCAGCAAAATGGCGCATAATCTGATTCCTTTGTGCATGGACGTTTTCGGTGAATGGCTGAATTCGGAAAAGCGGCAGGCTTTGACCGGAGAAGAGTTTGAAAAAATTATAAGCAAGCAAACCCCTGAAATTGATAAATTGCATGTGCTTACGGCAGAGGCATTGAAACTTACCTCGGAAGGAGCAAGGGGATTGATAATGTTGTTTGAAAAGCTAAGATGAATGATGTAACATGATAATAATAAAAATTATTTGTAATCATTTAAGGAGGCTATATGGACCGGAAAATTTTTAAAGAAGAACACGATATATTCAGAAGCGCTTTCAGAAAATTTCTTGAGCGCGAAGTGATTCCTCATCAGGAAGAGTGGAAGAAGCAGGGAAAGGTTTCCAGGGATGTTTGGAAAAAAGCAGGCAGTGAAGGATTTCTTTGTCCCTGGTTGGAGGAGAAGTATGGCGGATCTGGTGTGGATTTTCTGTATTCCGTGGTTATGATGGAAGAACTCGCCAGGGCAAGGGAATCTGGATTCGCCCTGAGCCTTCATAGCGATATTGTGGTGCCGTACCTTGCTGCTTTCGGTAATGAAGAACAAAAACAGCGTTGGCTTCCGAGGTGTGTCAGCGGTGACAAAATTACTGCGGTTGCTATGACAGAGCCTGGAGCAGGAAGCGACCTGCAGGCAATTAAAACAACTGCGGTAAAAGATGGCAGCCATTACATCCTTAATGGACAGAAGACTTTTATCTCAAATGGTCTCCTCTGCGATCTTGTGATAGTTGCATGCAAAACGGACCAGAAAGCCGACCCGCCCTATACCGGAATCAGTCTTATTGTTGTGGAGGACGGTATGCCCGGATTTGAACGGGGCAGAAAGCTTGATAAAATAGGAATGTTGTCCCAGGATACAGCGGAGTTGGCATTTACAGATTGCCGGGTTCCCGCTAAAAATCTCCTTGGCGAAGAGGGGCAGGGATTTGTGTTTCTGATGCAAAAACTGCAGCAGGAGAGGCTTGTTTGTGCAATTGCCGCACAGGCTGGCGCAGAATTTGCGTTGGAGGAGACTATAAATTATTGTCAGACGAGAACGGCTTTTGGCAAGCCCATCGCAAAATTCCAGAACACTAAGTTTAAACTTGTTGAGATGGCTACCGAGATAGAGGTATCCAGGGCGTTCACGGACAGACTTATTATTGAACATATGAACGGGGCGAATATTATCAAGGAAACATGCATGGCAAAATGGTGGACCACAGAGATGCTGAAAAGGGTTGTGGATCAGTGCCTGCAGTTCTTCGGCGGTTACGGATACATGCTTGAATACCCGATTGCCCAGGCATACCTGGATGTCCGAGTCCAGACAATTTTTGCGGGAACAACAGAGATAATGAAGGAAATTATAGGCAGGCAGATGGGGCTGTAAGAAGATAATTCAATTGGATTTCTAAGGAAGGGAAATAGTGAATAATATTATCCACGCAATATCAGAATTTATTCTGCCATTGTCGTTGATTGCGGGGAGCCTGTTGGCAGGTATAGTTGTTGAAAAAATTATCCTGTCAAGGATTATGAAATCCGCACTAATGACCAAATGGAAAGGCAACGAGTTTATAATATCTCCCCTGAGAAAGGTGATAATTATATGGTTTCTCATGGGAGGAATTCATTTTGCTGTAAAAAATATCCACATAAGTCATGCTAATGCAGAATTTGTTCAGAAAGGCATTGTTATAATTTTTATATTATCAGCAACAATAGCGCTCTCAAAGATCTTGGTTGGTTTTGTAAGCCTGTATTCCAGGGATAAAGGGAGAGACTTTCCATTAACCTCAATATTTACGAACCTCACTAAGGTTATTATATTCATTGTCGGCGGGCTTATCATATTGCAATCGCTTGGAATCTCAATCACGCCGATACTGACAGCTCTGGGTGTTGGCGGGCTGGCTGTTGCATTAGCCCTTCAGGATACCCTGTCCAATCTGTTTGCGGGAATACATATAATTGCCTCACGGCAGGTAAGACAGGGGGATTACATAAAATTGAGTTCGGGAGAAGAGGGATATGTTGTAGATGTAAACTGGAGAAATACTGTGATAAGGGCGCTTGCAAACAATATGGTAATTATTCCCAATTCAAATCTTGCCGGCGCTCTGATAACCAACTATTATATGCCGGAAAAAGAACTAGCGGTTCTTGTGCAGGTTGGGGTGAGTTATGGTAGCGATCTGCTGAAGGTTGAACAGGTTACAATAGAAGTTGCAAAAGAAGTGATGAAAAGTGTGTTAGGTGGAGTTCCTGAGTTTCAACCCTTCACCAGATATCACACCTTTGGTGATTTCAGTGTAAACTTTACGGTAATTCTTCGGGGGAAGGAGTTTGTTGACCAGTATCTTATAAAACATGAATTTATAAAAAAGTTACACGAAAGGTATAAAAAGGAAGGAATAGAGATTCCGTTTCCAGTCAGGACAGTTTATATGAGGGAGAATTAAAGCCGCTATTCAACCGGCTGTTAACAGTGGCTGATTTCATATTGACACAGGCAATTATTCTTAATATAATCAGAGTTAACTTATAGACCCAGATGGAGGGAAAAGATGAAAATATTTATAAGTGTGTTGATTCTTTTTTTTATCACATTCTGTGCCCCCGGGCCAAAAGTTACAAGGGTTTCTACTGAACAAACAATTGATCTCTCAGGAGATTGGAATGATACAGACTCGCGTCTTGTTTCGGAGGAAATGATAAAGGATTGTCTGTCAAGACCATGGCTGCAGGAATTTATTTCCAAGACAGACAAAAAACCAAGGGTTATTGTGGGCAATGTAAAAAATCGCAGCCACGAGCATATTAATACATCTACATTTGTGGCAGACCTTGAGCGCGAGGTTACTAACTCCGGCCGCGTGGTCTTTGTTGCTTCCAGTGAGCAGAGAGAGGAGATAAGACAGGAGAGGATGGAACAAGCCGAATATGCTTCTCCTGAAACAGTAAAAGCTATAGGAAGGGAATACGGTGCTGACTATATGCTTAAAGGGCAGATTAACTCCATTCTGGATGAAGCAAAAGGAACAAAGGTAAAATACTATCAGATTGAATTAGAGCTCATCAATATAGAAACAAATGAGAAGGTTTGGATAGGACAGAAGAAAATCAAGAAAGTGGTAGAAAGATCCCCCGCTACCTGGTAATACAGATGTTTTGCGGAAAGACAGTGTTTTCGTGCGCTGTCTGATTAAGATCCTGCGGAAATGAATATTTCAAGTCCCAGAGTTTTCAGAATAACTATTGTTCTTTTTTTAATTTCATTTTTTCCCCCAATGTTCTCCATGTGTGCTATGTCGTTTGTCCATTACAGGAAGATTCTGGAGTCCGTGTCCAGGGAGGATTATTCTGCTGCTGTTAAAAAAGTAGAAGATGCTTTTAAGTCCGAATACGGTGAAAAAAATTCCCTCCTTTACTTTCTTGATCTTGGGGTGCTCTATCATCTTATGGGTGATTTTGGGAATAGCAACGGATATTTTGAAAAAGCCGAGGCAAAATGTGATGAACTGTATACAAAAAGCGTAAGCAAAGAGGCTGTCTCGTTGCTTACCAGCGACAATGCAAAACCATATGAAGGCGAAAAATTTGAAAGGGTTTTGATTAATCTTTTTATGGCGCTGAACTATGTGTTGCTTGACAGGATTGATGATGCACTCGTTGAGGCAAGGAAAGTAAACCATAAACTCGGTGTATATAACCAGCAGTACAAAAAAAATGTCTCTTACAGGGATGATGCATTCATACGGTACATAATGGGAATGCTTTATGAGAGCGGCGGTGAATTAAACGATGCCTTCATCTCTTACAGAAAGGCGCTTTATGATTACCGGTATTACAGGGCTGTCTATGGAACAGGCATTCCGGCTGATTTGGTCCATGATTGCATAAAAACGGCAAAGACGCTTGGTTTTGGAGAGGAGATAGAAGAGATCAAAAAAGATTTTCCCGACCTTGCAAAAAATGTTTCTTCCGGTGCCGATGAAAAAGATTATGGTGAAGTTGTGTTTATTCATCTTAACGGGCTTGCTCCATCCAAGGCTGAAAATAGGGTCCAGATATTACTCTCAAACGGGCTTTTCTATGTGAGAAGCGCAGAGATTGGGACGGACGAACAGTCAGATGTAAATAAAGCCATGGACTTAGCAGGATCCTTGTCCGGAGACGCAAATATTTCAGTAGCATTTCCTGAGTTCAGGAAAAAACAATATTCAATATATGGATCGTCAATTTTTGAAAATGAACAATCAGTGAGAGCAGATTCATACATAGCCGAGGATGTAGAGGAAATCGCGATAAAGGATCTGAACGATAGAATGGGGCTGATAATGTCCAAAACCATTGCAAGGGCGGTTGTAAAATATGTGCTGGCAGATAGTGGTGGTCGCGCTCTGGAGAAAACGGCAAAGAAAAAACTTGGGGAGGGGGGAGAGGTTGCAGGCTGGCTGGCGAAGAAAGCCCTTACCTCCACAGCTTCTTTGACGGAAATGGCTGACAGAAGAAGCTGGCAACTCCTGCCTGCGCAGTTCAGAATTGCGCGCCTGAAATTGCCGCCCGGCGACCATAATGTTACTCTAAGATTTTACGACAGCCATGGCAGCATTGTTTTAGAAAAGACTATTAACAGCGTTAGGGTAACGAGAGCGAAAAAGACCTTTCTCAGATTTGCTACTATAAAATAATTAATAATAAAATTCTTGACATTGCTCCTGATGTTATTGAGAATGTTAAGAAGATGGGCCATTAGCTCAGTTGGTAGAGCAGCTGACTCTTAATCAGCGGGTCGCAGGTTCGAGTCCTGCATGGCTCATATATTTGAAAGTTTTCACGGTTATGTTATACTATTATATATAGTAACGGTAAGTTTTTAAAGGAGGGTAAATGGCCAGTGGCAACTTAAGAGGTATTGTTGGTAAAAATGTAGCTAAGTTCAGAAAGAAATTTAACATAACCCAGGTGGAATTAGCAAAAAAAATGGGCTGCTCATCTAACTTTATTGCCTTGCTCGAGACCGGAAATAGAGCCCCCTCGTTTGATACGCTTGAAAAGATTACCAGAATACTCAAGGTAAAAGCACAGAAATTATTTGAGTGAAACAAATTTTCTGACAAATTCCGTTGATTTTTAGCGCCAGATAAAAAATATTTGGCAACTTTAAGAGTTGTATTGAATTTTTCCCATTATGGTATTATCATATTTGATATGGTACCAATTTTTTATAAATATGAAGAATATCTGAGGGTAGAAAAGGCCGTATCAAAAAATACCCTGCGGGCTTACATGAACGATCTGAAAGAATTTATGAATTTTATAGGTTCCGGAATGGATGCAAAAAATATTTTACCCGCACATGTCAGAGAATTTATAGCGGTTCTGATGAAGGGTAGAAGGCGCAGTTCAGTTTCAAGGAAACTGGCTTCTGTCAGGACATTTTTCAGGTTTCTTGAAAGAGAAGGATTAATTGACGTTGATCCGAGCGAGGGGATTTTGTTCCCCAAAAAAGAGAAGCGGATACCGAATTTTCTAACCATTAGCGAGGCAGAAAAATTTGTGGAATCGCCAAAGGAAAATATTCCGCTGTCTGTTCGCGACAGGGCAATCCTTGAGGTGCTTTACGGTTGCGGCCTCAGGGTTGCGGAGTTGTCAGGGCTTAATTTGGATAGCGTGGATCTGAACGCAGAACTGATAAGGGTTCTGGGTAAGGGTGGCAAAGAAAGGATTGTTCCGTTGGGGGCAAGGGCGAAGGAAGCGCTGGTGGTGTATTTGTTAAAGGAGCGGAAATTCCTTGAAGAAAAGGGCCGGCTGATTGATAATAATGCCCTATTTTTGAATTATAGTGGAGGCAGATTGACAACAAGGGGTATTGCACGGTTGGTTAAGAAATACAAGGTTCTGGCCGGTTTGATAAAAAAGGTTACCCCGCATGTCCTTCGGCATACCTTTGCTACGCATCTGCTTGAAGGCGGCGCAGATTTGAGGGCGATTCAGGAGATGCTGGGGCATTCAAGTCTTTCCACAACTCAAAATTATACGCATGTTTCGGTAGACAGGCTCATGGAGATTTACAAGAAGAGCCATCCCCGTTCAGGCGGCGGAGGTGAGGGTGTTTAAGGGCACAACCATTCTCTGCATCAGGCACAGGGACAAGATAGTTATGGCGGGCGATGGCCAGGTGAGCTTCGGGGACATAGTCATGAAGCATAAGGCCAGGAAGGTTCGCAGGCTTTATGGAGACAAGATACTGGCTGGCTTCGCTGGTTCAACTGCGGATGCTTTTACCCTGTTTGGAAAATTTGAGACCAAACTGGAGGAATACAGAGGTAATCTGAAAAGAGCGGCGGTTGAACTGGCAAAAGACTGGAGAACCGATAAAGTATTGAGAAGGCTGGAAGCGCTTCTGCTTGTTGCAGACATGGAAATTTCTTTAATTATCTCCGGGACCGGAGATGTTATTGAACCGGATGATGGTGTTGTTGCAATTGGCTCTGGCGGCGGATATGCCCAGTCTGCTGCCAGAGCAATGATTCAGTTCAGTGAACTGGAACCAAGAAAAATTGTTGAAGAGGCTATGAAAATTACTGCGGATATATGCATTTATACCAATGGGAATATTATTGTTGAAGAATTGTAGGTTATGGAAATGAGCGTTTTAGAAAGGGTGCCTGTCAGCGTTTCAGCCGAAACGGAAGAAACGTTAAAATGTCCATGCCCCCGCGAAATCGTTGAAGAGCTTGACAGGTATATAATAGGGCAGAAAGACGCAAAGAAATGTATGGCAATTGCGCTTAGAAACAGGTGGAGGCGGCTTCACGTGCCCCCGAAACTCAGGGATGATATAATTCCCAAGAATATTATAATGATAGGTCCCACCGGTGTGGGAAAGACTGAGATAGCAAGAAGGCTTGCAAAAATGGTTAACGCTCCGTTTATAAAGGTGGAGGCATCTAAGTTTACAGAGGTCGGATATGTCGGAAGGGATGTGGACGCTATTATCCGGGATCTGACAGAAATTACCATAAATATGGTAAAGGAAGAGGAAAAGAAAAAAATTGAGAAGAAAGCAATGGATATAACATTAGAAAAATTGGCGGATCTTCTTATGAATAATAATAAAAAAAAGGATCGTTCGGGGATTGCTCCGGAACAGGAGTTTGATCAGGAGAAAAAGGAAGGGATAAAACAGTCAATATTAGATAAAAAATTTGATAATAAAATGGTTGATATTGAAACAACTGCGCCCGCTTTTCCTGTAGGAATTGAGGTTCTTGGTATAGGAATGGAGGAAATGGAGTATTCTCTTCGCGATATGATAAGCAATTTTATTCCGAAGAAGCCGAAGAAGAAAAAGGTTAAAGTGCCTGAAGCCCTTGAGTTTCTTTTTGAAGAAGAAGTTCGGAAAATAATTGACATGGATAAAGTTTCAAAGTTTGCAATAAAGAAAATAGAGGAGAGCGGGATTGTTTTTATTGATGAAATTGATAAGATTGCAGGTAGGGAGGGGGGGCATGGACCCGATGTTTCAAGGGAGGGAGTACAGAGGGATATTCTTCCCATAGTTGAAGGTACAACCGTCATGACAAAACACGGGATAGTTCGAACCGATCATATTCTTTTTATTGCGGCTGGAGCATTCCATGTATCCAAGCCCTCCGATTTGATTCCGGAACTTCAGGGTCGGTTTCCGATCAGGGTGGAACTCTCTCCGCTGACGAAACAGGATTTTATCCGTATTCTGAAAGAACCGGAAAACGCCCTGCTCAAGCAGTATGTTGCGCTTTTGAATACAGAAAACGTAACGGTTGTCTTTACAGATGATGCGATTGAGGTAATATCGGAGATTGCTCAGGATGTAAATGAAAAAACCGAAAACATTGGCGCAAGGAGATTACATACTATTGTTGAGAAGGTTATTGAGGATATTTCATTTTACGCTTCCGACATCCCCGGTCAGTCAATTACAATAGATGCAAAATATGTTCGTGAAAAACTTTCAGATATTCTTAGAAGAGATGATCTGAGTAAATATATTCTATAGGCAGGCAGATGGCAAATATACTTGTGGTTGATGATGATGAGTTAATTTGCAGTAAACTGAGTGAGATTATTGGCTCTATGGATCACTCATCAATTACCGCACAGTCGGGAATAGAGGCGCTTGAGATATTAAAATCAAATCATTTTGATATTATCCTCCTTGACATTGTTATGCCCAACCTTCATGGAATTGATGTCCTGCGGAGGATAAGAGAGCAGAACCGCAACCTTCCTGTAATTATGCTGGTCTCCGAAAAAGAGAGATTTTTGTCCAGCAAAGCGTTTACTCTGGGAGCGCTTGATTTTTTGAAAAAGCCATTAGATGAATTGGAAGTTCAGAAAGTTCTTAATAAGATATTTGAACTGAAAAATAAGGCAAAAGATGAATCCTTTGGCAGAATTATAGCGCTTGAATATGGAGCCAAGCAATTTGCCGAGATA
Organism: bacterium; assembly: GCA_036514535.1. Taxonomy (GTDB): domain Bacteria; phylum JAMCPX01; class JAMCPX01; order DATBWZ01; family DATBWZ01; genus DATBWZ01. Next base: position 15,737 of record DATBWZ010000050.1, on the reverse strand, counting down.
ACAAAGGGGACTATTTCCATTGATTCACTGTTTGAGAATACGGAAATGTTGCAACACATGGTAAATCTGATTGCTGAAGTAATGGGGGTGGAAAAAGTCTCGCTTATGTGGATTAATAGGGCAACAAATGAAATGAGAGTCGCTGTTGCTTATGGGTATAACGCGTCCGAAGCAAAAAAGGATATTAAAAAGGTCGGAGAGGGAATTTCAGGATGGGTAGCAGAAAAAGAGGAACCACTGCTTGTAAAAGATTTTTCAAAGGATCGAAGATTTAAAGAATCAGACTTTTCCAGCAAATACAAAAGCAATTCTTTTATATCTGTTCCGCTCAAACTATTTGATATGACTATCGGTGTGATAAGCCTCAATGATAAAAAGAACGGTGCGCATTTTGATGAACACGATCTTGCCGTACTGAATATGTTTTCCAACCAGATTTCGTTATCGCTGGAACGTTCGCATATTGGGTCAGAACTTAAAAAATATACAGGCCGGTTATCACTTGTAAATGATTCTTTGAGGGTGTTGATTTCAGAGGTTGATCCTCATTCAACATTTGTTGAATTGTTAAATCTGGCGTATAATGTGCTTGGGGCCGAAGGCATCGCTCTTTATTTAAAGGAGGACGACGGAGAAAACTTTTTGTTAGAAGTATCTATAACAGATGATAATATTACGGAAAACAAGGAGATACTCAGCCAAGCGGACAGTATCTGCGAGATTGTCAGGAAGGAAGGAAATATATTTTATACAGAAACTGTGGTTGAGGAACCAAGATTTAATAAAGAAATTGATGGGATGACCGGGATTAACGTTAATTCGCTGATACTCCTTCCCATAAAAATGAAAAAATATGTTGTGGGAATTTTAAAGGTTGTGAATAAACGCGGAGAATTAAAATTTTCTCCGGAGGATATTGAAATTACAGAATCAATAGGTTTTGCTATAACTATTGCTTCAAAAATTGCATGGTTGCATAATAATCTTGTAAAAAGTATAGATAAACTTGCGCTGGCTGAAACTGAAATAGATGTAATGAAGGAGAACATAGAGAAGATAGAATGAAGCATTATATTGAGAAAGCAAACATATTGCTTGAAGCATTGCCTTACATAAAAAAGTTTAATGAAAAGATATTTGTTGTTAAATTCGGCGGGCATGTAATGATTGACGGAGAGTTGCGTAAAGCCTTCATTAAAGATGTGGTAATGTTCAAGTTCATAGGGATAAATCCCATTGTTGTCCATGGTGGGGGTCCGCAGATTGATGAATATCTTCAAAAACTTGGAAAGACCCCTAAATTCGTTAACGGGTTAAGGGTGACCGATGAAGAAACAATGGAAATAGTTGAAATGGTGCTTGTCGGGAAAATTAACAAAAAAATAGTTGTGGATATAAACCAGATGGGGGGTAAGGCTATTGGCCTCTGCGGAAAGGATGCAAATCTGATCATTGCGAAACAGAAGGAGCCGGAAAAGGGATCTGATATTAATTATGGCAGCGTGGGGGAGGTAACCACAATAAACAGCAAGATGCTGAAAAATCTCTGTTATGGAAAATTTATTCCTGTTATAGCACCTGTGGGTGTTGATGAAAACGGCAAATCATATAATCTTAACGCAGATACTGTTGCGGGGGCAATCGCTTCGTCACTGAGGGCAGAAAAACTCATCCTCCTGACAGATGTTGAAGGGGTTAAGGACAGGGACGGTTCCCTTATCACATCAATGGATGAGGATGAGATAACTGCAAAAATTTCAAATCAGGTTGTTACAGGAGGAATGATACCCAAAATAAAATGTTGCATTGCAGCGTTAAAGACAGGGGTTAAAAAAACACATATAATAGATGGAAGGATAATGCATTCTATTCTACTTGAAATATTTACGCAGAAGGGCGTGGGGACGGAAATACATCTTTCAAAGGATCCAAAAGAAATGAAAGAGGTCAGCGGAACACTTTTTGACAGGTAATCCGGTTTGCAGAAAAAATCCGTAAAGGTAGCAAAGTCTTCTTTAAAAATAAGGCGAAATTTAAGGGAAATATCGGACAAATATATTGCCGGTACCTACGCGCGTCAGCCTGTTGTGTTAGTGCGCGGAAAGGGCAGCTGGGTCTGGGATTCAGATGGGAATAAGTATCTTGATTTTGTCGGTGGAATAGCTGTCTGCGTTCTCGGTCATTCCCACCCTGCCGTAGCAAAGGCAATTTCTGCACAGGCAAAGAAGTTATTGCATGTATCCAACCTTTATTATATAGAACAGCAGATTAACCTGGCAGAACTCCTTGTCAAGAATTCTTTTGCCGGGAGGATTTTTTTCTGCAACAGCGGCGCAGAGGCAAATGAGGCAGCGATAAAACTGGCAAGGAGATACAGCATTGAAAAACACGGCGAGGAAAGGTTTGGAATTATTGCCATGAAAAATTCCTTTCACGGGCGGACAATAGCGGCTCTTTCCGCTACAGGGCAGGAGAAGTTTCGCAAGGGTTTTGGTCCAATGCTGGAGGGCTTTTATTTTGCAGAATTTAACGATATAAATTCCTTAACCGCAAGGATAGACAACAGTACTTGCGCTGTCCTTCTTGAACCGATTCAGTGCGAGGGCGGCATTTATGCGGCTACGCAGGAGTATCTTAAATCCGTGAGAAAAATATGCGATGACAGGAATCTTTTGCTTATATTTGACGAAGTTCAGACCGGTATTGGAAGAACAGGAAAATTATTTTGCTATGAGCATTATGGCGTGAAGCCGGATATAATGACACTCGCCAAAGGACTGGGCAATGGCGTACCTATAGGCGCCATGATTGCAAGGGAGGATATTGCCAGCGTTTTTAATCCAGGGTCGCATGCATCAACCTTCGGAGGGAATCCGCTTGCAGCTTCCGCGGGTATGGCTGTACTCAATACCCTCCTGGAGACGGATGTCTTGAAAAACTGTAAACGTATGGGCGATTACTTAGGAAAGAGGCTATCATGGTTAAAAAGCAAGTTTGATTTTATTAAAGATTCACGGGGAATGGGCCTTATCCAGGGAATTGAGCTGAATTTTCCTGGAAAGGCGATTGTTGACGAAGCACGCAAAAAGGGGTTGCTTATAAACTGTACCTCCGAAAATGTCCTGAGATTTTCTCCCCCTCTTATTGTAAAGGAGTATGAAATTGATGCAGCCATTGAAATTCTGTCTGAAATATTTCAGAAGGTGAGCCTAAATTATAATTGAAGAAATCTAATTCCAAAAATAAAATTAAAAAACAGGATTTTCTATCGTTGATGGATATATCTCCTGAATCCGCCCGCAAAATAATCAAAAACGCGTTTTTTCTTAAAAAAAACAGGAGACAAAAATCCGCGCTTAAAAAAAAGACCATTGCCCTCATTTTTGAAAAACCTTCAACACGGACAAGGATCTCTTTTGAATGCGCGATCCACGAATTAGGCGGGTATCCGTTATTTATAACAACCAATGATTCCCAACTGGCGCGGGGCGAAACAGTTGCTGATACAGCGAGGACACTTTCACGGTATGTAAGTGGCATTGTTATGAGGACATTTTCGCACGATACATTAAATATAATGGCCGAGTACGCCGATATTCCTGTAGTAAATGCGCTATCTGATCTGCTTCACCCCTGTCAGGCGCTTGCAGATGTAATGACCATTATTGAAAAAAAAGGCAGAATCAATTCATGCCGGGTAGCATATATTGGGGATGGCAATAATGTAGCCAATTCGTTAATTGAGTCATCGCAAGTTTTTGGTTTTGCTCTTACAATTGCATGCCCGCCAGGTTTTGAGCCTGACAGAATGGTTCTTGATCGCGCATTAAAAGCAGGCGCGGATATCAGGGTTGTAAATGACCCCCAAACGGCAGCGCAGGGGGCTGATGTTCTTTATACGGATGTATGGGTAAGCATGGGACAGGAGAAATCTACGCAGGACCGTATAAAGGCGTTTGAGCCGTTCCGTATAGATTCAGATCTGCTTTCCGCAGCTAAGAGTGACGCAATAGTTATGCACTGTTTGCCTGCTCACAGGGGAGAAGAAATATCTTCCGATGTGCTTGACGGCCCGCAATCTGTTGTATGGGATCAGGCAGAGAACAGGCTGCATACACAGAAAGCGCTGTTGGAATTTTTAATTCCTTAAAAATTTATCGGGATTTTAGCAAATTTATTGCCGATTATTTAATCTTAATTTTGCTCTGGCACTTGATAACTTAATAATTTATTTGACCTTTTTTGTTTTTTTAAATTATAATCTCTATTATGACAAAGAAAATCTCCCGTATTCTCATAGCAAAGGCAGGTCTTGATGGACACGACCGCGGAGCAAAGGTTGTTGCAAGGGGGCTTAGAGATTCAGGATTTGAGGTTATTTATACTGGTTTACACCAGACACCGGAAATGATAGTAAATACAGCCCTGCAGGAGGATGTCGATGCTATAGGCATTAGCATACTTTCAGGGGCGCATAAGACATTGTTTCCTGAAGTTGTTAAACTTCTTAAGAAAAAGAAACTGCCGCATATTATGGTTTTTGGCGGAGGTATTGTCCCTGATCATGATATTAAATACCTGAAGAGATGCGGTATAAAGGCGGTTTTTGGTCCAGGCACGCCAATAGAAGAAATTGTTCGGTTCATTAAAGAAAAAATAAAATCTGTATAACTTTTCAGGAGATCTTTAAAAGCCGGGAAAGTATCTTTCTTGCAATTGAATAAGGACTTTCTTTCCCTGATTCTGTGAGTTTAATATATTTTTTAAACTTTTCTGTTTTTAACAAGGCCTCAACTTTAAACGCAAATTCAGAGACCAGGATGTCTTTTAGTTCTGCTTCCCTCAATTCCGCCCTTTTTCCCCTTGTTTGGCTTAAATATTTATTGTGCTTTTCAATCACTGTTAACAGTTTATCAATGCCAGAATCATTCAGCGCATTTGTTAGCACTGCCGGCTGTCTCCATCCTGACGGTTTGCCTTTCATCTCCACCATGTTCTGAATGTATCTTAATGTGTCGTCTGCGCCTGTTCTGTCAGATTTGTTCACAACGAATATATCAGCGATCTCCATCAGTCCTGCTTTCATTGTCTGAATTGAATCTCCGGATTCGGGAACGAGAATGACAATCGTTGTATCCGCAAATTTCATGATGTCAAGTTCCGTTTGCCCTACGCCGACAGTTTCTATTATCGTGTAATCAAATCCTGCGGCATCAAAGAGGTCAAGTATTCTGCCGGTTGACCTTGAAAGCCCGCCATGGCTTCCTCTGCTTCCAATGCTTCTAATGAAGACATGCTTATCCGTGGAATGTTTCTGCATTCTGATTCTGTCCCCCAGAACAGCGCCGCCAGTGAAAGGGCTTGAGGGATCAACCGCAAGGATCCCCACGGAAAAGTTTTTCTCCCGGAGTATCCTGGTAAGTCCGTCAATAATTGTGCTCTTCCCGGATCCAGGAGGACCAGTGAAGCCTATGCGGTGTGATTTTCCGATACTATGATAAATTGCATCCATTATGAATGGGATTTCCTCCGGGTGATTTTCAACAATTGAAATTACTTTTGAGAGGGCAAGGTGATTACCCGAAATCAGCCCTTTTATGAGTTTATTTATTTCTTTTTTTGATTTCAAAAATTACCTCTATCTCCACAGAAGAATTCAATGGCAGTTCTGCTACTCCCACAGCACTCCTCGCATGTTTGCCTCTTTCGCCAAATATCTGACCTAAGATGTCCGATGCGCCGTTTATGACCTTTGGAATGTCAGTAAATCCTTGCGCTGCATTTACATAGCCTGTAACTTTAACAACACCCTTGATTAGATTAAAATCGCCAACAACCTCTCCTGCTGCAGCAAGGGCATGTAACGCAGCGAGTCTTGCAGCCGAGTACCCTTCCTCCGGAGTAATATCGCGCCCGACCTTTCCCCTGTATTTTACCGCTCCGGATTCCACCGGCAATTTCCCCGATATGAATAACAATCCGCCGTGCGCTTTAGCATTAATGTAAGATGCAATCGGCTTTGATGATGCCGGAAGACTTATTCCCAACTGCTTAAGTTTTAGATTAATATCCATAAAAATGAAAATTGCCTCTCCGGGGATCCATAATCCTTATTGATTTTAATAAGGAATAATTTTTATAGCAAGATAATTTTATTCCCCGGATTTTGAACTCCGCGTAAACGGCTATGGCGGGAAATTGTTGGTTCAGAGCCCTCCATTAACAAAGGGTTGAAATAAAAGCGATTTATCTTGACAGAATTAATCATTAAATTAGAATAATAAAAAAAATTATAAGGAGGTGTTTTATGGCAAGACCGAAACCACCAGAGGACATTACCCCAAAGAAGTTTTATCTTGAATGGCTGCCGGAGCAGATTAAGCAAAATCCGCAGGATGCCGAAAAGGCAAAGGCCATCAATGCTGTTGTGCAGTTTGATATTACCGGCGAGGGCGGAGGGAAGTTTTCTCTTAGTCTCTCTCCAGCAGGAATTGCAACAACGGAAGCGGAAGATCCACAGGCAAAAACAACACTAACTATGGATGTAAAAAACTGGAAGGATCTTACTCTTGGCAAATTGAATCCGCAGATGGCTTTCATGTCCGGAAAACTGAAGATAAAGGGCGACATGTCCATCGCAATGAAACTCGGTCAGTTCATGCAATAAGTTTGCGAAGCAGGAAGCGCTGTAGCGCTTCCTGCTTCAATTTTTATGACCAAACCACTATCAAGCCTGAGAAGAAGGCTGGATAGGCTTGTCCATTTTGACGATCTGTCTTTCGTAAAATCTGGTATTAGGGTATCCTCCGAGGATATACTCTCCCAATTGGAATCAAAGGGCGGTACGGAATTATATCTCAATCGCTATCCAGAAAGTTATATTAAAAATGCTCTTGAAGAAGAAGGTATTTTGGAGAAGATAAGATCTCTGAATCTTGGTTCGCTGATTTTCAAAATGAATACGTCCGATCCGTTCCACCAGCAATTATATATATACTTTAATCAGGAATGCCCGTCAAATCTGATTGCGCAAATTATTCTGAGCGAAGGAATGTTTAAGCCTAATCAGTCTTTTGTAAAGTCTGTTGAGATGGAGCGGCTTGACATGTTGATAATTGAATGGCTTTGTTTGCAGAATCCGCTGGAAAAATTTTTGCCGGAAAAGCCCCGGTTGCCTGGACAGGACTATCCCGGACTTGGAATAGGCAGGCTTGCGCTTAATTTGATACAGCGGGTGGCAAGAAGCCTCAAAAAGGACGGAGTTCTTAACTATCCTCAGTATTATCATAACGCTGCTTTGTATTCCGAAATATTCAAATTTTTTAATCCCGAGTTTCATGGAAACTTATTTGCAATTAAGAAAGCGACAGATAAAATTCCGCTTGTTGAGGCTGCATGGATTGTCTTTACCGGTTGTCTGAGAGATTGCCGGACAAAAAGAAGATTCCGATGGAAGGCAGAGGAAATGATCGCTCCTATCAGCAAAAAAATGAAGGTTTATTTTGCTTCCCAGGAATATGACAGGATTATAACCGGGTCAGCAGAGAAACATTCGTTTTATGTGGATTTTGTCATGTGGAATAGAATAAAATCGGAGTATCTTCAATGAGTAACTCAATATTGAGCGCATGATTTGTCTGAATTGTGTTTTTGATTTGCTTCGTATAAATTTTATTGTATAATCCGTAAAATTAAGGAGAGTAGCATGAATACACTGTGGGATTTTATTCAGAAAGGCGGATTTTTTATGTATCCTATAATTCTCTGTTCCGTAGTTTCCCTTGCAATATTTATGGAAAGAGTATGGGTTTTCAGGAAAAACGGGGTTATCCCCGAGGGATTTTTGGATAGTATTTTTGAACTTGTAAGGGAAAATAAAATTTCAGAAGCATCAGCTTTCTGCTACAAGGAATCTTCATCAATGGCCAGGATTGTTCTGACTGCGTTGAGGAATATAATGGCTGGCAAAGAGGTTTTAAAAGAGTCAATGGAGGAGACCGGGAAGAAGGAAGTTAAAAACTTAGAAAAGCGTCTTGAAGCAATGAACACAATAGCAAGCGTGAGTACTCTTCTTGGTCTTCTTGGGACAATTTCAGGTATGATTAAAATATTTGCAGTAATCTCCCTTGAAACGGTTGTTAACCCCGGGAGTCTTGCGGGAGGAATATCCGAAGCGCTTTACACTACCGCTGCCGGGCTTACAGTTGCAATTCCAACCGTTGTTGCGTATAAGTATCTCCTTGGCCGTGCCCGTGCTTATGCTTCGTTCATGGAAGAGGGGGCATTTGCGCTCTTACAGCGGATTGATGACAGGAAATGAAATTTACGACTAATGAAAATTCAGGCGGCGTTCAGATTGACATTACGCCTATTGTTGATGTAGTGTTTAACCTGATGATCTTTTTTGCCCTTTCAATGAATTTTATGCTTACTCCGGGGATAAAAGTTGATCTTCCTGAATCCTCAGCCCAGGAAATAGTCCAAAAAGAAAAGGAGATAATTGTATCCGTTACCCCGGAGGGGGGTATTATGGTTGACAGTAAATCTGCATCTCTTGCCAGTCTGCCGGATTACTTTTATAATGCATCATTAAAAAACCCGGATGCCCTTTTGATTATTCAGGCGGACAGGAATGTCGTGCATGGTTTGGTGGTGGAGATTATGGATATTGCAAGAAACAGCGGTCTTAAAAGAATTGCCATTGCTACAAGGCAAAGATTCGATTCCGGGGGCAAGGCTTCTCCGCTGCTGCGGGATGAAAGCGGCGAATAGACATAATAGCGGAATTTTAGAAATTAAGTTTATAAATAATAATATTTTTAGTATAATAACTATAATATATATGTCTTATAAAAAGATGGCAGAGAATTGACAGTTATGAGAAGATTTTATTATATAATTCTTTCCATATTCATAGGTTCTTCTTTGATATACAGTTTTTTTGGAAAAAATGGCGCTCTTCAGATAAAGAGACTCCGGTCACAAGTGGAACAAATTGAAAACGAAGTGCGGGAGATAGACGCTAAGAATCAGGCAATGCGGGAACTGGTTACTTTTTTGAAATCTGACAGAAAGACCGTGGAACGGGTTGCCCGTGAAGAACTCGGAATGATAAAAAAGGACGAGATTGTAATTCAATTTAAGAAGCGATAAAATTGAAGCTTGTCCGTGAATTCTTCGGGAAAAAATATTTCAGCTTTTTCAGAGAAAATTTTTCGGCAGGTATTGCGGGCATAATACTTGTAACTCTTTCTCTCGGATATTTTACACCCCACAAACTTTACGACATACTGCATATTGTGTTGATTTGCCTCCTTTTGTTTACGCTTTCAATCTCGTTCTATATTGTTTTTTTTAAACAGGATGACAATCATAGAAATGGGTTTTCCCTTCTCCTTCTTGCAGGCACGAACATTGCAATTCAGCAGTTCCATTATCATTTTCCTCAGATTTATACAATGAATTATATCTCTGTTTCGCTTATTACGGCGTTATCCGGCTGGTTATACGGAATGTTTTCCTCGTCCATAATTCTTTTTCTCGATCTTTCCATGACATTTCAGGAGCCGGGACCTTTTGTGTTAAAAACACCCGCGATTAATTTTTTTATAAATATTCTTTTTTCATCTGCTATAGGATTATATCTCTTTGCTGAATCACGCGAAAAAGACCGGGTTGAAATCAAATATAAAAATATTATACAGAAAGCGGAATCCCTCCAGAATCCGTCCCATCCACAGATGAATTTTTCGGATCCCGGACTTATTTCCAGGGAAGAACGGCAAAAGAGGTTCCTGCGGTCCTCGTTAGCTCTGGATGAAAAGATCCACAGGGCAATGGAGGTTGTAAAACAAAGCCTACATTCGCATTCATGCGTTCTCTTTTTGAAAGATAACAAAACGGAGAGGTTTCATGTGCGGGATGTGATATCCGACACAGATGATATTGCTGTGGACAATATTGATGTCCGCCAGGGAGTGCTTGGGTGGGTGTTTAACAAAAAAAAATCAATATATCTTTCTGAATTTAACGGTGTTCGCGGCATTCCTTATTACTCGCGTAATCCAGGAATAAGGACATTCCTCGCTGTTCCAATTATGAAAGACGGAGAAGACGCTGTATCTGGAATTCTCTGCGGTGACAGCATTGATGTGCAGGCTTTCAATGAGGAGCATAAAAAACTTCTTATTGTTATGGGCAACCAGATACTGGAAACCATTGAAAATACGGAAATCCAGAACCAGATATTATCGGAAATGGTGGAATTCGCTTCATTTTATGAGGTGAGCAAAAAACTTGCTTCAAGCCTTAACCTTTCTGATGTTCTTTCTGTTACCCTTGATTCTGCTCTGCGGATTGTCAGTTTTGACTTCGGCGCCATTGTGTTCTGGGAACAGGCGCAGAAATCACTTACTATAAGTTCGTTCGTTGGCAAGAACAGGGAGAACATGATTCAAAAAGAATTTACATCGGAAGGCAGCCTTACTGGATACATTCTTCAGAATCACAACAAGACCTACCTTATCGGAGATTCAAGCCAAAAAAAAACGCTTCAACCGCTGTTCGGCGGTAAACTCCAGTCGCCTGAATTTCTTTCACTATTGCTTATCCCTCTGAATATGAAAAACAACAGCATTGGGGCAATGATATTCGGCAGCGTGAAGAGCCATTTTTTCACTACCTATGAATCGGAAATATTTGAAGTGCTTGGCAACCAGGTCACAGTTGCAATTGAAAATGCAAGGATCTATAAGCAGATGGAGGCAATGGCTGTGACAGACGGATTGACAAAACTTTATAATCACCGGAGGTTTCAGGAGATCCTTGATATGGAAATCAAAAGGGTATTGCGCTACAATACCGGTTTTTCATTATTGCTGCTTGATATTGATTACTTCAAAAATGTGAATGATACGAGAGGGCATCCTGTAGGAGACGAGGTATTGAAAAGGGTGGCGAACATTATGAAGAAATTTGTCCGGGAAATTGATTATACATGCAGATATGGGGGAGAAGAATTTGCTGTTATCCTTCCAAATGCTACTACAAAAGATACCATTGTGATTGCGGAAAGGATCAGAAAGGGTGTGGAAAAAAGCACTTTTATATTCAACAGCAGGGATGAACTTTTCATTACTGTAAGCATCGGGATTGCGTCCTTTCCTTCAGATGCAAAAACCAAGCAGGATCTCATTGATAGGGCGGATCAGAGCCTTTATTATGCTAAAGAGTCAGGCAGAAACCAAACCCAGACATATGAGGGCTTGAGAAGTGCGGGTGTGGTTTAATGTTCCGTTGCTATCCGCAAAAACTTTTGTATAATATAAATAATTTTGCCGGGATGGCGGAATGGAAGACGCAGGGGACTCAAAATCCCCCGGGGGCAACCCCATGAGGGTTCAACTCCCTCTCCCGGCAATTTTTTAATCAGATATTTCGGATTTTTTTAGAAAATAGTTGACACAAGCGTTTTTTTTCGTAAAATATTTAGGAGTCCTAATAAAATTAAATTATGGCTGCTCACTATTTAATGTCAAGAAGAAGATTCGCGGATGTAGATAATAAGATGCTGGTTCTACTGGAGCGGCTTTCCCGTGTTTTTAAAACCCAATTATGGGAGATTGCGAAAAAGGAGAATCTGAGTCCAATTCAATTTCAATTTCTTCTTTATTTGCAAAGTCATCCCTTCAGCCAGCGAATTGTAAGCAATATAGCTCTGGAGTTTGGACTTACCCAGGCGACAGTTAGTGATGCTGTTAAATCTCTTTGCAGAAAGAATCTTGTTTTAAAAAAAGCGCTTAAACGCGATGCCAGGGTGGCAGTGCTTAATTTAACCCCATCAGGGAAGAGGCTCGGTAAACGATTGTCAAACTGGGCTGATATTATAAAAAATCAATTTAAAAGCTTTGACTCTGCAGAGAAGGAATTAATTATGCTGTTTTTGATGAAGTTTATCAAAGAATTGCATAATGTCGGAATTATCCCGGTAGTAAGGATGTGTATTACGTGCAATAATTTCAGGAAGAATGTTTATATTACCAAAGACAAGCCGCATTATTGTACGCTTACCGATTCTCCTGTTGCCGATTATGAACTTAAACTTGATTGTCCCGATTATAGAATGATTAAAAAAAGTTAATTACGGAGGGAAGGAAAATTCATGAAGGCCAAAATAATTTTAATTTGCATGTTGGGGTTCCAGATAACATATAGTGTAATGATGCCCGCTTTTGCGGCAGTTCCGGCAGTCGGTCCGGAATCAGGCAGAAGGCTATTTGCCGGGGCAGAAAAATTCCGTAACGGCGGACCAGCTTGTATTGCGTGTCACAATATGGCAAACATAGGCGCTTTTGGCGGTGGTGCACTCGGTCCAGATCTCACAAATATTTACGGACAATATGGTGAAGATGGGGTCAGTTCAATTCTCTCCGACCTTCCCTTTCCGACTATGATGCCAATTTACGAAAAAAAACCATTGACTTCTGATGAGCAGGCAAACCTGTTAGCCTTTTTCAAAATAGCGGAGAATGATACTGCTGTCAGTATGGATCATAAATTTTTTATAGCGATAATTGGGGGGAGTACTTTGTCGATGTTTTTAATTAATTTTTTATGGCGCAAGAGATTAGTATCTATTTGCAAAACGATGGTGAAAATGTCAACAAAAAGGGAGGCGACCTAATATGACATGGATTAAAGACCAGTTTAATCCCAAAGTAAGGCGATGGGAGGAATTCTACCGTAACAGATGGCAGTATGATAAGGTCGTGAGAAGCACGCATGGTGTAAACTGCACCGGAGGCTGTTCGTGGGGAGTTTATGTAAAAAACGGCATAGTTGTCTGGGAACTTCAGCAGACTGATTATCCGAGTCTTGAGAAAGGGCTTCCGCCTTATGAGCCAAGAGGATGCCAGAGAGGCATATCCTTCTCATGGTATCTGTACAGCCCTATTCGTGTAAAATATCCATTTGTGCGTGGGAAATTAATGGGTATCTGGAGGGAGGCAAAGAAAAGATATTCTGATCCGGTTGAGGCATGGGCTTCTATCGTTGAAGATGCAAGCAAGCGTAAAAGCATACAGCAGGCTCGCGGAAAGGGTGGTTTCCGCAGATCTGACTGGGACGAGGTTACAGAAATAATTTCTGCGTCAATTATTTACACTATTAAAAAGTATGGCCCCGACAGGGTTATTGGTTTTTCTCCTATCCCGGCAATGTCTATGCTGAGTTATGCCGGGGGCGCAAGATTACTGCAGCTTCTTGGTGGCGTGTGTCTGAGTTTTTATGACTGGTACTGTGATTTGCCACCTGCTTCTCCGGAGATCTGGGGAGAACAAACAGATGTCTGTGAGAGTGCCGATTGGTATAACAGCAGATTTATAGCTATATGCGGGAGCAACTTGAGCATGACCCGCACCCCTGACGTGCATTTTATTGCTGAGGCAAAGCATAATGGAACAAAACTTGTTGTATTTTCTCCAGACTTCAGCCAGGTCTCAAAATATTCTGACTGGTGGATCCCTGTCAGGCAGGGACAGGATGCCGCCTTCTGGATGAGCGTTAACCATGTAATTCTGAAAGAGTTCCATTATGAAAATAAGTCACCCTATTTCATTGATTATGTTAAAAAATACACCGATGCTTCCTTTATGGTTGTTCTTGATAAGGATGGTGATGCTTTCTCTCCCGGCAGAATGTTAAGAGCGGACAGAATAGATCGCTACAAGGATGTTGAGAATGGGGAATGGAAATTCTTTGTGTTTGATAAAAATTCCGGACAAGTAAAAATGCCTAAAGGAACAATAGGATTTCGTTGGCAGAAAAAGAAAGGAGAGTGGAATCTTGAAATGAAAGATGGATTGGATAATTCTAATATTGATCCAGAGTTGACATTCTTGAATAATAGTGACGGAATTTTGTCCGTTAACATCAAGGATTTTTCAAGCGGAAAGATTTACAAGCGGGGAGTACCTGTAAAATACATAGAGACAATGGATGGAAAGGTTCCGGTTACAACCATATACGATCTATTGATGGCACAATTCGGTGTTGGAAGAGGCCTCAGCGGAGATTATCCTGAAAGCTACGACGATGATATGTCATATACACCTGCATGGCAGGAGAAGTTTACCGGTATATCCAGTAAGACGCTTATTCAGTTTGCCCGGGAATGGAGTTCCACTGCCGAAAAAACGCAGGGCAGATGCATGATAATTATCGGTCCAGGCCTCAATCACTGGTACCACAACAATCTCATATACCGTTCTGGCATTGTAGCGCTTATGCTCTCAGGGTGTATAGGCAAAAACGGCGGCGGACTGAACCATTATGTGGGGCAGGAAAAACTCGCCCCTGTTGCTCCCTGGGCAACGCTTGCTTTTGCCCTTGACTGGATAAAACCGCCAAGGCTCCAGAATGCGTCGTCGTTTCATTATGTACATTCTGATCAGTGGCGGTATGAACGGGATTTTACAGAATACCATACTACCCCAGGGAATGATTTTGCAAAGGGTCATGCTGTAGATATGCAGGTAAGGGCTGTGAAAAGCGGATGGCTGCCGTTTTATCCGCAGTTCAATCGTAATCCTATGGACCTTATACGGCAGGCAGAGAGCGCAGGAGTAAAAACAAATGATGAGATTGTAAAATGGACTGTTCAGCAACTCAAAGATAAAAATCTCAAATTTGCAGTTGAGGACCCTGATGCTCCGGAAAACTGGCCAAGGGTATGGCTTATCTGGCGTGGTAATGCTTTAATGTCAAGCGCAAAGGGGCATGAATTCTTTCTCAAGCACTACCTTGGTACACATACAAACGCAATTGCGGATGAGGTAGCAAATGGATCAGCCAAAGAGGTTACCTGGAGGGAATCTCCGGAGGGAAAGTTTGATCTTATTGTGGATATAAATTTCAGGATGGATACATCTGCGCTTTATTCTGATATAATTCTTCCAACAGCAACATGGTATGAAAAGAACGATTTAAACTCCACAGATCTTCATTCCTACATACATCCATTGTCAGCAGCAGTTCCGCCGTGCTGGGAGTCCAAATCGGACTGGGATATATTTAAAACGCTGGCAAAAAATTTAAGCGAATTGGCATCTACGCATCTTCCGCAACCTGTCAGGGATATTGTAACAGTGCCGCTTCTGCATGACACCCCTGCAGAACTTGCCCAGCCGGCAATAAAAGACTGGACTAAAGGGGAGTGCGAGCCTGTTCCGGGAAAGACAATGCCGAATCTTGTAGTTGTTGAAAGGGATTATGTGAATTTGTACAACCAGTTTGTCTCTTACGGTCCAAGGGTAAAAAATGATGGAATTGGTTTTCACGGTATCAATTGGAAAATTGATGATGTGTACGATCAGATGACTACAGAAAATCCGGTTGGATGGAACGGGGGGAAATATCCTTCTATTGACGATGCAGTTGATGCAGCAAATATTATCCTTCGTCTTGCGCCTGAGACAAACGGCGAAATGTGTTACCGTGCATATAAAGCTGAAGAGGAGCATGTTGGATTGCCGCTTATGGACCTCGCAGAAGGATATAGAGGTGTTAGTTTTACATATAATGATCTGCTTTCCCAACCGAGGCGGTTGCTAAACAGCCCTATCTGGACCGGACTGATGGACAGGGGCAGGGCGTATGCGCCTTTTTGCTACAATGTGGAGAAACTTGTCCCATGGCGCACCCTTACGGGGAGACAGCACTTCTACCTTGACCATCAGGGG
>DATBWZ010000049.1:0-9014 GCA_036514535.1 bacterium | reverse complement strand
CAACTCATCCGGGCCGTCATGCCCGCCAGCCTCAAAGCCCTCCGCCACCACAGCATCGCACCCGGCATCCACTGCCTTCCTTGCCTGCCTCACATTAGATATAACATGGACAACTATTACTCCCGCCTTTTTAAGCTGCGGGACAACAACCTGAGGGTTGCCTGCAGATGTAAAAACAATTTTAATCTCCTCCTTCAGAATGACTTCTACAATCTCCCTGAAATCCGGTTTCAGCAGCGGAAGGTTTACACCGACAGGCTTCGCTGTGAGCGTCCTCGTTTTTTTTATCTGCTCCCTTGCTTGTTCAGCTGACATTGTGCTCACGCCGATAAGTCCAAGCCCGCCTGCTTCAGAGACTGCCGCAGCAAGTTCTGCCTCGCTGCACCACGCCATTCCGCCCTGTATTATTGGATATTGGACGTTGAACAGTGAACATATCCTTGATTTTTTCATAGAAACAAATTATACAGGCAGCGGGAAAAATTGTAAAATTAAATTTCAGATCCGCCGGTTATCTCTTGTCTTTTAAATTGAAATAATGCACAATGTAATTATAATGAAGAAACTCGTATCCAGAAAAAGGATAGTGATAATAGCAAAAAAAGCCAAAAAACTTGGCAGAAAAATTGCCTTCACAAACGGCTGTTTTGATATCCTCCATGCCGGGCATGTAAGGTATCTTGCCAAAGCTAAAAAATCCGGCGACATCCTTATTGTAGGACTGAATAGTGATTCTTCTGTAAAAAGAATAAAAGGTCCTGCAAGACCGGTTAATAACCAGGGGAATAGGGCAGAAGTCATTGCAGGACTTGAATGCGTAGATCACATAGTGATTTTCAACGAATCAACCCCGGAAAAATTAATCAGGGCTATTGCCCCTGATATTCTTGTTAAGGGTGGAGACTGGAAGGGTAAAAAAGTCGCAGGATCTGAATTTGTTAGAAAAAACGGCGGAAAGGTTATATTTGTTCCACTTGCAAAGGGAAGATCAACAACTGCCATTATCGGCAAGTTAAGTAGATTAAACGACAAATAGACGGTAATTTATTCATAAACTATACCCATGCTGGATCCCTGTATGTACCGAATACCTCGCGTAGGGTATCGCATGTTTCGCCTATTGTACAGTATGAACGAACACATTCAAGAATGAAGGGCATCAAATTATCCCTTCCCTTTGCCGCGCGGGAGAGATTTTTGAGGTTTTCCTGCGCCGTTTTGTTATTCCTTTTTCTTCTAACCTCTTGAAGATTGGCAATATGGCGATTCTCCATTCTTTCATCTATCTTCAGAACCGCCATATCGGACTTTTCTTCTATTCTGTATCTGTTAACTCCTACTATTGTGCGCTCTAATGCATCTGTTTCGCACTGATATCTGTAAGCTGACTCTGCGATTTCCTTTTGGGGAAAACCGTTCTCAATAGCGGAAATCATTCCACCCATATCGTCTATTTTCGCAATGTATTCCATTGCTTTTTCTTCCATTCTGTCTGTAAGCCACTCCAGGTAGTACGAACCCGCAAGCGGATCAATTGTATTTGCCGCACCGCTCTCTTCCCTGATTATCTGCTGTGTCCGCAAGGCAACCGTAACCGCCTTCTCCGTTGGCAGAGCAAGAGTTTCATCCATAGAATTTGTGTGCAATGACTGCGTTCCGCCCAGGACCGCCGCAAGCGCCTGGAGCGTAACCCGGACAATATTGTTCATCGGCTGCTGCGCAGTGAGCGCGCATCCCGCTGTTTGTGTATGAAACCGCAATCTGCATGACTCGGGCTTCTCCGCTTTGAACCGTTCATTCATCACCCTTGCCCATATTCTGCGAGCTGCGCGGTATTTTGCAATCTCTTCAAAAAAATCATTGTGAGCATTAAAGAAGAAAGAGAGCCTCGGAGCAAAAGTATCCACATCAAGTCCCGCGTCAATCCCGGACTGCACATAGGCAATTCCGTCCGCAAGGGTGAATGCTAATTCCTGTACTGCTGTGGAGCCAGCCTCACGAATGTGGTAGCCGCTTATGGATATTGTATTCCATCTTGGAACATGTTTTGAACAAAAATCAAGTATGTCTGTTATGATCCTCATGGACGGTTTTGGTGGAAATATCCATGATTTCTGAGCAATATATTCTTTTAGAATATCATTTTGAATTGTTCCGCCGAGATTTTCAAAACTCAGTCCCTGCTTCTCTCCGACTACAAGATACATGGCAAGAAGTATCGCCGCCGGAGCATTTATTGTCATGGAGGTGGTTATCTTATCAAGAGGAATTCCTTTAAATATTATCTCCATATCCCTTAGCGAATCTACTGCAACACCGCATTTCCCCACCTCGCCCCTTGACAGCAGATGATCTGAGTCATACCCCATTATTGTAGGCATGTGGAATGCAACGGAGAGCCCTGTCTGTCCGTGAGCAAGCAGGTATTTGTACCGGTTGTTTGTGTCCGCTGGTGTTCCGAACCCGGAGAACTGCCTCATCGTCCACGACCTGCCACGGTACATTGTCGGATAGACACCTCTTGTGTATGGACATTCTCCAGGGATGCCTAATTTTTCATCATAGCTAAAACCGGGAATATCCTTAAAATCATAATACTGTTTTACATGCATGCCGGAGAGGGTTTTTAATACCCTTTTATGCCGCCCGGATGAATGAGCAGGCTGTGATAATTGATCTGCTTTAGTCTTGAATGGCATTAGTTAAATTATATTAAACTGACAGCGCATTTACAATTAAAAAATTACAGGCAGGGGGATTCACTCGAACTACAGCGGCTATGCTATCTCTTTTTCCTTATAATAAGTGAAACAGGTGTACCGATAAAACCGAAAGACTCATGGATTTTCTTCATAAGATACCGATTATAAGTCTGGCTGATCCCCTCCGGATGATTTGTAAAAATAACTATTGCGGGCGGGCTTGTTGAAATCTGTGTCCCGTACAAAATCCTGACCTCCCCTCTTCCATAGGAGGGAGGTGGATTCATTCTGACAGCATGCCTTATTGTCTGATTAAGATCCGAGGTCTTTACCCGTTTTGAATGCTCCAAACTTACTTCCTCAATCGTGCGCATAAGTTCGTCAACTCCGTATCCTGTAACAGCAGAGGTAAAGATTATCGGTACGTACGCAAGGAAGGAGTAACGTTTGCGTACTGCAGATATAAATTCATCTTTCAGTTTTTCTGATTTTTTAACGCCGGATTTTGCAAGCACAAGATCCAATTTATTCACAACAAGGATAAATCCCTTTCCGCTATCCCAGATAAATTCCCCTATTCTCAGGTCCTGGGAAACAAGACCCTCTATACCATCTATCATCAATATGCCGATGTTGCAGTCATCAATGGTTCTTATCGCTTTTATGCTGCTCAACTGCTCAATTCTTGTATTTATCCTTGTTCTCCTCCTTATGCCCGCAGTGTCAAGAAAAACATATTTTCTGCCATTCTTCTCCACAACAGCATCCACGCTATCACGTGTTGTCCCGGGGATTTCACTCACAATAACTCTTTCCCACCCCAGAAGTTTATTCAGAAAAGACGACTTTCCAACATTAGGTCTCCCTATAATCGCAATCCTTGGCAGTTGTTGTCCGCTATCGGGAGCATCTGCGGTTTCTGGCTGCAATTCTACCAGGTTATCCAAAAGATCATCTATGCCCCTATTGTGTTCAGCCGCAATGGGGAAAATTTTTTCAACACCGAGCTCAAAGAATTCCGCAATATCCAACTCCGACCTTGAAGGAGTATCAATCTTGTTTACGGCGTAGATTGCCCTCGCTCCTGATTCCTTAAGCATTCTGTGAATTTCTTTATCCAGCGGCGTAATGCCGTCTCTTCCATCCATTAAAAATATGACTGCGCTTGCCTCTTTAATTGCAAACAAGGTCTGCTGCTGAATCGCGGCGGTTATTCCCTTCGCATCCGAAACAAGCCCTCCTGTATCAACAACAATGAACTGTCTGCCGCTGTATTCAGCGTTCCCGTAAATGCGGTCGCGCGTCACCCCCGGCTCATTCCTGACAAGCGATCTCCTTCTGCCTACAATCTTATTGAAGAGAGTGGACTTTCCTACGTTCTGCCTTCCTATTATCGCAACCAACGGCTTCACAAATTTATTATCCCCTCTACGAGAAATCTCGCAACGTTCGCCAGAGAACGGATCATAAATATCCCAGCGTTTTCAGCATTCCCCTGTCCCTTGACCAGTTTTGCCTGACTTTTACCCAAAGTTTGAGAAATACTTTGCAATTAAGCAATTTTTCCATATCCCTCCTTGCAGATTCACCAACATTCTTAAGCATGGAGCCTCCTTTTCCGATCACAATCGCCTTCTGGGAATCTTTTTCTACAATTATATCAGCTGAAATTCTGAGAAGGTTCTTATCCGATTCATCAAACTCTTCAACAACCACATCCAGTGAATACGGAATCTCCTGACGGGTAAACTGGAACAGTTTTTCCCTTACCATCTCTGAAACCATAAATCTCTCTGCCTGGTCAGTAATCATATCATCGGGGAACAGCCTCTCTCCAACCGGAAGATATTTCAGGAGCACATTTATAAGCCCATCAACGCCATCATTAAAAAGCGCAGAAACTGGAATAATCTCCTTGTACAAGGCTTCTTTTGAATAGTCATCTATAATAGGCAGCATGAGATTTTTTTTAATTTTATCAATCTTATTGACGACAAGAATAGCCGGCGCCTGTGTTTTTTTTAACTGGAACTTAATATCATTATTTGCTTCCTTGAATTTTTTTTCTTCAACATCAATCATATGAATGATAATATCGGAATCAGCAATGGCGGTAAACGCCGATTTGATCATCAACTTATTGAATATCTTCTGTGAAGTATGTACACCCGGCGTATCTACAAGGATAATCTGGCCCTCAGGGACATTCTTTATTCCGAGTATTTTCCTTCTCGTTGTCTGAGGTCTTTCCGTAACAATACTGACCTTTTCTCCTACTATTGCATTAACAAGCGTGGATTTGCCCACATTTGGAACTCCTATAACAGCAACAAACCCGGATTTGAACTTGAATGCATCAGACATAATTCAGAACTTCCCCCGCTACGAGACTTGAATCAGATGCCCTTTCTATCCTGACCCTTACCAGTCTGTTCTCCAAATCCGCGCAATTTTCTATCAAAACAGGGACATAGCTGCTTGAAAAACCCCGCCACATTCCTTTGATATTTTCCCCCTCAACAATTACATCCAGTTCCCTGCCAATTAAGAAATTAAAAAATTCCATGCGTTTTGCCTTGCCGATTGAAATTAGACTTCTAACCCTGTCTTTTATGACATTTCTGGTGAGATTCCCATTCATTGCCCAAGCCCTGGTCCCCTTTCTAAGAGAAAATGGAAAAGCATGAAGATATGTTATCGGGAGGTCATGGATCAGAGAACAGGTATTACGGAATTCCTTTTCACCCTCTCCAGGGAATCCGGCAATCACATCAATTCCAATCCCGGCATCAGGAATTCTTTTTTTGATAGCCATAACCACTTCTGAAAATTTCTCAGGTGTGTAGCCTCTGTTCATATTCCGTAAAACTTCTTTGTCGCCGCTCTGAAGGGGAATATGAAAATGCCTGCAGAACAGATCCGTTTCTGAGACCAGGCGAATAGTCCTGTCTGAAATTTCGTTTGGATCAAGGGAACTTATTCTTATCCTTATTCCGGATATTTTTTCTGCTATCTCCGCAAGAAGATCATCCAGCCTGAAGGAAGGATACAGGTCCGCGCCGTAAGACCCGAGATGCACACCTGTAAGCACAACCTCTTTATATCCAAGTTGGGCGTACCTTTTAAAACCGTGAAGCACATCATTAACAGGAAGGCTCCTGCTTTTCCCGCGCGCAAAGGGAACAATGCAGAAACTGCACCGGAAATTGCATCCATCCTGAATCTTAAAGAATGCCCTTGTGCGTCCGATAAAATCCTCAACAAAATGAAATCCGTTATTTCCTGAGATCATTTTGCTATTTTTGCGCCTGACAACACCGTCCAGGAAATTATCAATATCTTCAGGGGGTATAACCTTTGTGACACCCGGAATTCCCTGTATCTCTTCCCTGCCTGTAACAGCGTAGCATCCAGTGATATATACCTCGGCTGAAGAATTTTCCCTTATTATCCGCCTGATCGCCTGTCTGCACTGATAATCGCTTCTCGCTGTGACTGTGCATGTATTTATTATGCAGACATCTGCTTCCGACGGTGAATCAACAATCTCCATGCCGTTTCTCTTAATCTGCTCCTGTATAAAAAATGAATCGCATTGATTGGATTTGCATCCAAGCGTGGTTATTGCAACCCTTTTATTCATTTGTATCCATCACTCTATCCATCCGCCGCCCATCACAACATCGCCATCATAAAACACCACTGCCTGTCCGGGCGTAACAGCGCGCTGCGCCTCATCAAAATCCACGCGCACCCTGTCATTATCAAGCAACTCTACAGTGCATGGCGATTCCTGATGCCTATATCTTATCTTTGCGTTGCACCTGAACCCCTTCTTTCTCCCGGGATCAACCAACCAGTTGATTCCGTCAGCATTCAGCTGCTTACTCAACACATCCTCTGCAGTACCCGCTATCACTGTGTTTTTCTCCGGATCAATTCTCACAACATACATTCTTCCGCTGGCAGACACGCCAAGCCCCTCCCTCTGTCCTATGGTGTAATTAAAGTACCCATGATGGTAACCGAGAACATTCCCCCGGCTATCAAGTATCTCCCCAAGCATATCTGGCATACGCTTCTCTTTCTTCAAAAATTTGGGGTAATCACCGTCGGGAATAAAGCATATTTCCTGGCTCTCGGCCTTCTCCGCAATCATCAGCCTGTGTTCCTTTGCAATCTTTCTCGTCTCTGCTTTTAAAAGTCCGCCCACCGGAAAAATAATCCTCGGCATTGCAGCCAAAGGCATATTGAACAAAAAATAGGTCTGGTCCTTCATCCCGTCCCTGCCCTTTTTCAATACAAGTCCTGAGCCATTTTTTTTAATAACCGCATAATGTCCGGTAGCAATATAATCAGCATTCAATTCATCAGCCTTCATGATTAAATAATGAAACTTCATCCTTGAGTTGCACCACACACAGGGATTTGGCGTCCTGCCGTTCAAATATTCTTTAACAAAATTTTCAACAACATCGCTTCTGAATTCATTCTCAAGGTTAAGCACAAAAAAGGGAATATCCAACTGATCCGCAGCTCTTCTCGCATCATTTATATCTTCAGGAGAACAACAGCCTTGAATCCTATTGTCAATTCCGGAATAACTCCAGAGTTTCATTGTTATACCTATAACTTCAAAGCCCTGTTCTTTCAGAAGAAGCGCAGAAACAGAACTGTCCACGCCCCCGCTCATTGCAACCACCACTCTTTTTTTGGAACGTTTAACCACGTTTAATCGCTGCTGCTTCTCTATAGGATGGCGATATGCGCCTTAATCTTGGAATGACATCTCCCAAAATATCAAGAACATACTTGATCTCTTCGCTCGTATTATTCATGCCAATACTGAACCGCACAGCCGACTCGGCAAGATCCTGCGGCAACCCCATAGCAATAAGAACATGGGACGGCGCTACCGCCCCGGAACTGCAGGCGGATCCGGCAGAAACCGCTATTCCTGCGAGGTCCAGGTTCATAAGAACAGACTCGCTCTCCACACCTTCAAAAGATATGTTTAAAACGCCGGAGATACGCCGGCTGGGATGGCCGTTGAGACAGACATTTTGAATTGATTTAAATATGCCGCTTAACAATTCATCCTCCAGTTTACCGCAACGCACGGACAATTCACGCCTGCTCTCAATTGCAATCTCACAGGCTTTGCCAAATCCGGCAATACCTGCTACATTTTCTGTTCCGGGCCTCAGGCCTTTCTCCTGCATGCCACCAAACATAACCGGCAAAATGCCGACCCCCTTTCTGACATAAAGACAGCCGCAGCCCTTTGGACCATAAATCTTGTGCCCGGAAATGGAGAGAAGATCAATATTATCCCTTGACGGTATCACATCCAGCTTTCCGAAGGACTGGACAGCATCACAATGAAAAATAACCCCACGCTCACGGGCAATCTGCCCTATTTCCTCCACAGGGAATATATTCCCTGTTTCATTGTTCGCATGCATAATGCTTATAAGAAGAGTATCCTCCCTCAGGCTCTTTTTTACATCCTCCGACTTCAGCATTCCGTATCTGTCCACACCAAGATAAGTCACTTCAAAACCTCTGGACTCAAGCAATTTAATTGGATTCAATACGGATGAATGCTCCACTGCAGAGGTAATTATATGCTTCTTTGAATCCGGCGAATTATCCGTAACACCAAAAATCGCAAGGTTATTGGCTTCGGTCCCTCCGGAAGTGAAAACTATCTCCTCAGGTGCTGACGCAAGGGATTGAGCAACCCTGTCCCTGGCGTCTTCAACTGCCTTTCTGGCTTCCCGTCCAGCCCAGTGAATGCTTCCAGGGTTACCAAATTGCTTCTCAAGAAACGGCACCATTTCAGAATAAACTTCATAATGGAGCGGAGTTGTGGCATTATGATCCAGATAAATTTTTCTCATAATTTGATTTTAACCAGTATTGGGTTATTTTGTCAATAATGTTTGTCTGTATTTCAGGGTTGAAGTCCCGGATTTAACCTGCAATCTTACTGATTACCTTCAGCAAAATCTTCTTATCGCTCTCTTCAAGTTTAGATAACTCTTTTATAATCATTTTTTCTATTATACCACCTGCACCATTATAGTGCGCTTTATTCCTTTTATCCTGTATTGTTGATTGACCTGTCAATATCCATTCAATACTAACCCCTCCATATAGCGCTATTTTGAAAAGAATGCCGGCTTTGGGTATTCTGCCCTGCTCATACCTGCTTATGTAGTTTTGTTTTATACCCAGGGTTTTAGCAAATTCAGCCTGAGTTGCTCCCCCCCGGAGAAGTTGAATCCTTTTGCCCATATCAATATTATT
>DATBWZ010000048.1:0-17658 GCA_036514535.1 bacterium | reverse complement strand
CAGAGGGGGTGAAACCCAGCATAAAGTTTCCTGAATTAGAACACCGCTCGTTCATTCACAGGGGGGACTGGATTTCAAGGCATCCGCTGGAAGCAAGGGCTGACCAGAACAGCTGTTTGAAATGCCACGATGTTAAGATGTGCAGTAAATGCCATGAGATTTCCGGGGCAAAACCCTCAAGGTTGGAGCAACCAGGCCATCCATCGGATTGGCTGGTCCCTGGTTCGCGGAATTTCCACGGCAGGATTGCGCGGAGGGATATAACCCTGTGCGCGAGCTGTCATGATGCAGGTCCCAATACAAACTGCATTGCCTGCCATCGGGCGGGAAAGGGCGTTAAAATTCATCCTCCGGGATTCAAAAGTTCGCTGGATAAGGATGAGCATCCTACATGTAAACTCTGCCATTAGGGAGATATGGACGATGATTAACCTGCTCTAAATATTATGGTATTTTGTCAATAATGAAGGGAATCAGTCTTGATGCAGGATTTATGATGGAGGCATTGAAAGAAGCAATTCGTGCCGAAGAAGAGGGGGAAGTGCCTGTAGGTGCGGTTCTTGTGCAGGAAGGAAAGGTTATTGCCAGAGAGCATAACAGGTGCATACAGAAAAACGATCCTACTGCTCATGCAGAGATTCTCGCGTTGAGGTATGCCGGGGAAAAAATTAAAAATTACCGTCTGCCCGGTATAACCCTTTTTGCTACCATAGAGCCATGCCCAATGTGTGCAGGAGCAATTCTCAATTCCCGCATAAAACGTGTTGTTTATGGTGCGCGGGATCCCAAATCAGGATCTGACGGTTCAGTCGTGAATATTCTGAGAAACAGAAAATTCAATCACATGCTTGAGGTGGTCCGGGGGATTAAGGAGGACGAATGTATCGCGGTTCTGAGGGATTTTTTCCTTAAAAAACGAAAAAAGAATAAAAATTAGTTGTTTCCTGATATAGAATGAGTTATCTAAAGGTATCATCTCGATTACACTTGCATTTAATTGGCAAAAAATATAAAATAAAACGATAAAATGCCAGAAGATTTAAATTCCGTATACAACCGCATTAAAGAAAAGCAAAGAAGGCGAAGGGATACTGTAATAATTATTTTGACAGCCGGTATCCTTGTGTTTCTTACCTATTTCATGAGAAAGCTTACATCATTTTCAAGTGCAATACCGCTTTCTAACAATATAGCATTATTTGGATTGATAAATCTCAATATAATCCTGTTGACATTGCTGTTGTTTTTTCTTATCAGGAATATAACCAAGGTGGTAATGGGAAGACGGCAGAGGATTACGGCATCAACCCTGAGGACAAAGCTTATACTTACTATGATCGGGTTCTCAATTCTTCCAGCGCTTATCTTCTTTGCAGTTGCTACAAATTTTATTACAAAGAGCATTGATAACTGGTTTGGTGTGCAGATAGAATCTTCGCTGCAAAGAGCAAAAGATATAGTGGATACTTATTACAAAAACATGGGGGATCTCTCCCTGAGTTTTGCAAGGAACATGAGGGATGAAATTATTGTCCAGGGGATGCTTGATAATCCTGCGGTTCTGAAACGGTATATAAAGCGGAGAATCAAAGAGAATAATCTGAGCGTGGTCGAGATTTTTGATACAAAAGGTAAAGTTTTTGCGACTATTGTAAATGAAAATGCTGAATTTGGCAGTCTTGTTTCAGAAAATGCTGATATCCTTATAAATGCTTACCAGGGTAAGGAGGACATCTCAGTTGCATCTCTGGAATCAGGAGATATTGTCTGGGCAGTTCTGCCTGTTTTTGACAGCAACAAAAAGATAAACGGTGTAATAGCGGTAAATTATTTTCTGCCCAGAAGTCTTGTGGATAAAATGGCTTCGGTTGTGAGGGATTATGATAATTTTAAATCTACCGAAATAATGAAAACGACGATCAAAGGAACATATATAGTCTTCCTTCTTGTAATTACATTGCTCGTAATATTCTCGGCATCGTGGCTTGGCGTTCAGATTGCTAATTCCATTACCGTGCCAATAAGGGAGGTTGCTGTCGCCGCTTCAAGAATAGCCAGGGGGGAACTTAATGTTCACATAACGCCCCCGCAGGAGGAGGAGATAAGGAATCTTGTGGATTCCTTTAACAAGATGACAAAGGATCTGAAATTAAATCAGACGCAATTGGGGTCAGCATATCAAAAACTTGAGCAAAGCAACTTGGAACTTGAGCAGAGGAAAAAATATATGGAGGCTGTGCTTAAAAATGTCGCTTCCGGGGTTGTCTCTCTTGATGCAGAAGGGATTATCACCATGGTAAACAGCAGGGCTGAAAACATACTCAGGCTGAATGCGATTGATGTTATAGGGAAAAAATACAAGAATGTTTTTGGTTCCAACCACATGACCATAGTAAAGACTATGATGGATAAGGTAGAGCGATTGAACAGGGATTCTGTTCAGGGTGAAATGGAATTTGATAATGGGGAATCCATCGTGTCTCTGCTCCTGAACCTTACTATTCTCAGGGATGATAATAAATACATGGGTGTTGTTGTTGTGTTTGAGGATATTACAGAATTGTTGAAAGTTCAGAAGCTTGCGGCATGGAAGGATGTTGCGAAAAGAGTAACTCATGAAATAAAAAACCCGTTAACCCCCATTCAGTTGTCAGCACAGCGTCTTAAGAGAAAATATTCAAAATATATTACCGAAGATTTCCAGATTTTTGAAGATTGTATTCATACCATAATCAGGCAAACAGAAACATTGAAGACCCTTGTAAATGAATTTTCAAATTTTGAAAGATTGCCCATCTTAAAACCCACACTTGGCAATCTTAATGAAACAGTAAATAATGTGATTGCTCTGTACAAAACAGCACACAAAAATATTAATTTTACCGTGTTTCCAGACAGCAGTCTGCCTTTTTTTGAGTTTGATAAAGATCAGATAAACAGGCTTTTGATTAACCTTCTGGACAACGCGGTTAACGCTGTCAACGAGAAGGGAGAAATAATGGTTCGAACGCTGTTTAACGGAAAGGAAGATTGTGCTGTTCTTGAGGTTGCGGATACAGGTTGCGGAGTGTCCAAAGATATAAAGCCCCATCTCTTTGAACCATATTTCTCTTCAAGAAAGGGCGGAATGGGTCTTGGCCTTGCTATTGTTCACAGCATTGTGCGGGAACATAATGGCAGAATCAGGATAGAGGATAATTCCCCTGTCGGAGCGAAATTTATTGTGGAATTACCACGGCATAGAGAGGGAAAAAACGTGGTATTATTTGAGAGGAATGTTGTTTAGCGATGAATGAGATTGTGCTTATAGTTGATGATGCGATCGATATTAGAAGCAGTTTGAGCGGAATTCTTTCTGACGAGGGGTATGGCATTGTTTCTGCAGGAAGTTGCATTGAAGCGGAAAAATTATTGAGCGACAAGCAGCCGGATATAATTTTACTTGATGTATGGCTTCCAGATGGCGATGGTGTCAATTTTATCAAAAAAGTTAAGGAAAAATCCCCCGAGAGTCAGATAATAATGATCTCCGGACATGGCAGTATTGAGACCGCTGTCAGAGCGATAAAATTAGGGGCGAATGATTTTCTTGAAAAGCCATTGTCCATTGAAAAAGTTCTGGTTGCAATAAACAGGGCAGCGGAAATTTCGGCCCTTAAGGTTGAGAATACACTATTGAGGGGACAGATAGAAGAAAATATTAAACTTCAGGGGAGCAGTAGTCTGCTTGAGGAAGTTAAAAAGAAGATTGATATATTTTCCCAGTCCGGCAGTCCTGTTATTATTTATGGTGAGAGCGGCACAGGCAAGGAAGTGGCTGCAAGGCTGATACACTATAAAAGCCCAAGGAGCAGCAAGCCCTTTGTGCCTGTGAATTGTGCGGCAATACCAGAGGAACTTATAGAGAGCGAACTCTTTGGATATGAAAAGGGAGCCTTTACAGGCGCTATGGGAAGGAAAAAGGGTAAATTTGACCTTGCGCACAATGGTACTCTGTTCCTTGATGAAATTGGAGACATGAGCCTCAGGACCCAAGCAAAAATATTAAGAATCCTGCAGGAACAAACTTTTGAACGGGTGGGGGGCACGGAACCAATAAGTGTTAATGTGAGGATAATTGCGGCGACGAACAAAAATCTTGAAGAGGAAATACAGAATGAACATTTCCGCCGGGACCTGTATTTTCGTCTTAAGGTTCTTCCAATTGAGATGCCCCCGCTCAGGGCGAGGAAGGACGACATTCCTATTTTGATAAATCATTTCCTTGCCCAGTTTTCAAAGATATACAAAAAACCCGTAAAGCAGTGCTCTGCTGAAGCAATAGAAGCCATGAAGGCTTATGCTTGGCAGGGTAATGTCCGCGAGTTAAAGAATGTTATGGAAAGGCTTGTAATAATGAGCGAAGGTATTACAATAGAGGTTGATGATCTGTTTTCTGAGTTTAAAAGCAGTCCGGCGACAGGCGTGGATGATGTAAAGATTTACAATGGCTCATTGGAAAAGGCAAGACAGGAATTTGAAAAGTATTATATAATGAATAAATTGGTTGAATGCGGCTTGAATATTACAAGGACGGCAGAACTGCTTGAGATTTCCCGTGAAAACCTTTCCAGGAAAATAAAACACCTTGGCATAAAAATAAATAAATAGATAGAGAGAAACCCGATGTATCTTGACCTGTTTAAAAAATATTTCTGGATAATCACCTTAATTTTACTGATGTTCGCTGCGCTGATATCCGCTGATATAGTTAACAATATTATCAGGGGGGCAATAGAATTGCCGCTGAATAGCATATCCGTTGCGGAAAATGGAAAAACATCGCGCCAGCGCAATGATTTTCCGGAGGTTAGAGACATAGGCTATTATTCAATCATATACGAAAGAAATATATTTAATTCCAAAGCGTCGCCTTTCTCCGGGATTAAACCGGGCGAGGGACCTGCTCCGTTAAGCGAGCTGAGAGCCAAGCTCATAGGCACTGTTGTTGGATCCGAAGATGTATCGTTTGCAGTAATTATTAATTCAGATTCTCAGGATGTCGGGATCTATAAAGTGAATGATATGCTGATGAACGAGGCGCGCATAATGAAAATAGAAAGGAGCAGGGTTATTCTTTACAGAAATGGCAAACAGGAATCCCTCGTGATCTACGAGGCTGAATATGCTTCTTCGGGGGAATCAGTATCGGAGGCAGCGTTACATTCCGACTATAATATCAAACAGATTACGGAGAACAGGTTTACCATTGCAAAGGAAGAAATGGAACGGTCAACCCAGAACCTCGGGAAACTTATGACAGAAGCCCGCCTTATTCCTAACCTTGATGGCGGATCAATTAAAGGATACAAAATCTTTGCAATAAAACCGGACAGTCTGTATACTAAAATCGGGTTGCAGAATGGAGATGTTATACAGAGGATTAATGGAATAGATATAAGCGATCCGGAAAAAGCGCTTCAATTGTTTCAGCAGTTGAAAAATGAAAAATATTTTCAGGTTGAGATCGTAAGGAGTAATGCAAGACAGACGCTGGTTTACAATGTTCAGTAAAGATCGCAGAATTACAGGCAGAGGAGTCTGATATGGTGAATGTGGTTTTCAGGGGATTTATTTCGTTAATCATTGTGTTGTTCGTTGGCAGCGCAGGGCTGTCTCAGGAGGAAGCGCCACAGAAGGTGAAGACTCTGAAACTTGAATCCGGGACGGTCAGCATGGATTTCAACAATATAGAGTTGAAAGACCTTGTTAAAACAGTCAGTGAACTTACAAAGAAAAATTTTATACTTGATGAAAAGGTCAGGGGCAAGGTTACCATTATTTCTCCTACAAAGGTTACTGTTGATGAAGCATACAAAATATTTCTTTCCGTGCTTGCAGCAAATGAGTTGACCATTCTTCAGGCGGGCAAGGTTTACAGAATTATCCCGCAGAGGGACGCAAAAGAACAGAATATATCAACTATTGTGACCAGCGAAAGGGCTCCTTCAGGCGACCTGTTCATAACCAGACTGATAAGGCTCAGATATATTGATGCTCAGGACATTTCCGAGGTTATTAAGAATCTTATGTCAAAGTTTGGAAATCTGCAGCTTTATCAGCCTACAAATACTATTATTGTTACGGATACCGCATCAAATATTTCAAGATTGATAAAAATTATAGACGAACTGGATATAGATATTTATAAAGAGACTGTTGAGGTTATAAAATTAAAAAATGCAAGCGCTGTATCTGTTGCCAGCATACTGACAAATCTTTATCAGAGCGCCGGAGGATCGTTGCGGCGGATAAGGACGCCAAAGGCTGCTGTGCCAGCGGGGCAGGCACAACCAGCAATTTCCAAGATTATACCGGATGAGAGGACAAATTCCATTATCGTGGTGGCAAACCGGCCGGAGTTACATGACCTTAAGGATCTTATTGAAAAACTGGATATAAAACTTCCCGGGACTGGACAGATCCATGTTCATTATCTCAAAAATGCAAAGGCTGAAGATATTGCCCAGACACTTGCCAACCTCACCAGCGGTGCTGGTGGTGCAAGGAAGGCTGCTGTTCCTATGCCTCCAGGGCAGCCATCGGTTCAGCCTGCGGTGTCAGCAGTTGCCGAGTTTGAAAGCGGAATAAAAATTGCAGCGGATAAAAATGTAAATGCTCTCGTAATAATTTCGTCATACCAGGATTATCTTACCATGAAGGATATAATTGATAAATTGGATATTCCAAGAAGACAGGTATTTGTGGAGGCTGCGATTATAGAGGTATCGCTCACAAAGTTAAGGGATTTGGGAATTTCCCTGCATGGCGGGCAGGTAATGAAAGAGGGGGGGGTCGGATTTGAGGGTATGACCCTTGGTCCTGTGAGTACATTTGTTCTTGATCCAACTGCGATTGCAGCGCTCTCAGGACTCTTTGGCGGAGTGGTAGGAAAACCTGTAGAGATGAAGACTGCTGCCGGGACAACCATCCAGGTTCCGAGTTTTGGCGCTTTTATACGCGCACTTCAGACCACAACCGATATAAATGTGCTTTCCACCCCGCACCTTCTTACGACCGATAACGAAGAGGCGCAGATAACCGTTGGACAGAATATTCCCCTGCCGACGGGTCAGGTTACCGGTATTGGCGGGACTGTCCAGACCTCAGTGGACAGACGGGATGTTGGAATTGCTCTTAAGGTTACTCCGCAGATTAATGAGAGCGATTATATTACTATGAAAATTCACACTGAGATTTCAGATGTGGCACAGGGGCCGCAGGGAATAGATGTGAATGTCCTTGGGGTTACTACTTCCAAACGCTCTGCAGATACCACTATTGTTGTAAAAGACAAGCAGACAGCAGTGATAGGCGGATTAATCAGGGATGATATCAAAGAGGTTCAGTCCAAAGTGCCAATTTTGGGGGATATTCCTGTGCTGGGAATGCTTTTCCGCTCCACCTCAAAGAGGAATGAAAAAACCGATCTTATTATATTCCTTACACCGTATATTGTAAGATCGGATAAGGATATGGAGGATGTAAAGGAACAGAAGAAAAAAGAATGGGAAAAATTTGAAGAAGAAAATCTCGGATACGAAAGCAACGCTCGTAAATGGATGGATAATTCACTCAAAGGCAAAAAGACGGAATCTCCGTCAGAGACGGTTACTCCCCAGCCTTCAGAGGGAATAAAAGAAATGCTTCCTGAAAAAGAAGCGCAACCTGTTGAGAAGAAAAAAGAGGAACCCGAACCGGAAAATATTCCACAGATAGAGAAATCTCCGCAGGAAAACGCCGTCCCTGCCGATAAACCAACGGAGACAAAGATAGAAGAAACTCCGGAGATAATATCACCGCGTGAAGCAGAACCACCCTTGCCTGCGGACAAAACCGGAGAAGAAAAGGTTGAATCCGAACAACCAGTAGAGTCGTACGATATTCCGGATGTTGTTCCAGAGCCGCAGCCCTGAAATCTTGCTCTTTTTTGTGCAGATGATATAATAAAACCATGCAGAACAAAGAAAACTCGGGCAAATTGCTTCTGGGGGAAATTTTAGGCAAATTGCTCCTTGGAGAAATTTTAGTTAAAAGCGGAATTGTTACAAAGGAACAAATTGAAGAGGCAATTCTTTATCAGAAAGAAAAGAAATTGAAAATAGGCGAGAGCCTTTTAAGGTTAAAGTTTGCAAAAGAAAAGGATATTTATCGTGCCCTTGCTGAACAATGGGGAATTCCCTTTATTGAAAGTATTCCTTCCGATGAGATTGATGAAACAATTGTCGGAAAAATTTCAATAAATTATGCTAAAAAAAACTATGTGCTTCCATTTAGATCCGAAGACCATTCAGTTATAGTTGCAACGGTTGATCCGTTTAATGTCTCTGTTTTGGATGATTTGTCCGCAATGCTCGGTAAACCCCTGAAACCGGTGCTCTCTACTTCAAAGGCTATTGAGGATGCTATAAACAGGGTTTATGACAAAACCGTGGTAACTGCTGAAAAGATGATGGACAATCTTGATGAGAATCTTAATCAGATTGCTCATGAACTTGAAGAGCCAACGGACATTCTTGAATCAACGGATGAAGCACCCATTATCAGACTGGTGAACTCCCTGTTCTCCCAGGCATTGAAGGAGCGGGTAAGCGATATACATATTGAACCATCTGAAAAGGATCTGTCTGTAAGGTTCCGGGTTGATGGTATACTTCATGAGATCATTCGTCCGCCAAAGAGGGTGCAAAACAGCATTATTTCAAGGATTAAGATTATGTCCAAATTGAATATTGCCGAAAAGAGATTGCCGCAGGATGGGAGAATTCGTCTGAAGATTGCCGGCAAGGACATAGATATCAGAATATCGGTTGTTCCGACTACGCACGGAGAACGAGTGGTTATGCGTCTCCTGGACAGAACGAATGTTCTACTCGGGCTTAATGAGATTGGGCTAAGCGGGGAAAAGATTGCTACAATGGAGCGGTTGATCCAAAGGAATGACGGCATTGTTCTTGTGACCGGGCCTACCGGAAGCGGAAAAACTACCACCCTTTATGGGTGCATCAGCAAGATTAATTCTCCGGATATAAATATTATAACGATTGAGGATCCGGTGGAATACCAGTTGAAGGGGATAAGCCAGATACAGGTTAATCCGAAGATTGCTCTCACCTTTGCTAACGGCCTCCGCTCAATACTGAGACAGGATCCGGATGTTATTCTTGTGGGAGAGATCAGGGATGTGGAGACCGCTGATATCGCAATTCATGCCTCGCTTACCGGCCACCTTGTCTTTTCCACGCTTCACACCAATGATGCTGCTGGCGCTGTAACCAGGCTTATTGATATGGGTATAGAGTCGTTCCTTATTTCATCCTCCCTGGTTGCAGTGGTTGCTCAGAGGCTTGTAAGGGTTATTTGCCCCAATTGCAAGGAGGAATACATCCCCGGTCAGGAGGAGTTGTTAAAAATTTTACCACCGGCAGATGTCAAAAAACATATTAAAATTGCAAAGGGGCGTGGCTGCGAAGAATGCATGCATACCGGTTACAAAGGACGGTCTGGAATTTATGAGATACTTACCATTGACGATGATATCAGAGATCAAATCATGAAAAGAGGTGATTCTAACGCTATAAAGAATCTTGCCATTAAACATGGAATGGATACGCTTAAATTGGATGGCATTAACAAAGTAATGGCTGGAGTGACAACGGTAGAGGAGGTATTAAGGGTTACGCAGGAAGAGGTAATCTGAGGAGTATAGATCTATGGCAGTTTTTGAATACAAAGGGTTTAATCTTCGGGGAAAAAATATAAAGGGTGTTGTTGATGCAGAGAACATAAGGACTGCAAGGGCAAAGCTGAAAAAGGATGGCATAATTGCTGTTGACCTTGTCTCTGGTGAGGATATAGCAGCTAAACCCCAGGCGTCAAGCGAATTGAACATTTCCGATTTTTTAAAAAGGATTACCATTCAGGACATCTCAATTTTCACAAGACAACTTGGAACGCTTCTGAATTCGGGCCTGCCCTTACTGGAATCCATAACCGCGATTATAGAACAACAGGATAATCTCAAGTTTAAAAAGATATTAACTCAGGCAAAAGAAAAATTAAATGAGGGTATGACCCTTGCTGATTCGCTTAAGAGTGTGTCAGAGGTGTTCAATCCTCTCTATGTTAATATGATCAGTGCAGGTGAGGCAGGAGGGGTGCTTGAGGTTGTCCTGATGAGGCTTGCAGAATACCTTGATGGGCAGGTTAAATTGAAAAATAAATTGATTTCTACCATGGTCTATCCCGCAATCATGATCCTTCTGTCAATAGGCGTAATTTCTTTTTTGATGATAAATGTCATTCCAAAGGTTGCTCTTATTTTCAGCGATATTGGCAAAGCCCTGCCGATTTATACGCGGGTACTGATATTTACAAGCAATATAGCGAGCAATTACTGGTATCTCTTTATAGCGGCAGGTGTATTCTCCTGGTATGTTTTCAGAAGGTATGCGGCGACACCAGCCGGCAAGGAGCGGCTTGATATATTTGCCCTTTCTATACCGGCCATTGGCAAGATTATAAGACTGAGGGCCATAGCAAGGTTTTCAAGGACGCTTGCCACTCTTCTGAAAAGCGGAATTCCTGTTTTGCAATCAATGGATATCGTAAAACATATAGTAAATAATTCTGTTCTTGAAAAGGCTATAGATAAGGCAATGGAGCGGATTTCAGAGGGATCAACCATAGCAGAGCCTCTTAAGGCAAGCGGCGTGTTTACGCCTATGGTTATTAAGATGATATCCGCAGGAGAACACAGCGGAGAACTTGAGGGCATGCTTGAAAAGATAGCAGATATCACCGAGAATGAGATTGATACGTACATTACGACGCTTACATCATTGCTTGAACCATTAATAATTCTTGTTCTTGCCGGTATGGTTCTGTTTATAATACTTTCAGTTTTAATGCCTATTTTCCAAATAAATCAAATTGTAAAGTGAGGAGATATGATATTAAAAGGTGAAAAAGGATTTACATTGCTTGAAATAATGGTTGTGGTGATAATTATAGGCCTGCTCGCAACAATGGTGGCAATAAATGTGGTAGCTAAAAAATGCGATGCGGAGCGCAGAATTGCAATGGTGGACATAAGGGCATTGGAGGATTCTCTGGAGTTGTATAAACTGGACAATCATTCTTATCCGGATATGGAGCAGGGAATAAAGGCTCTTATTGAAACGCCGTCAACCGGGCAGATTCCCTGCTGCTGGAATGGCCCGTATCTGAAAAAAAGGGATGTTCCAAAAGATCCATGGAGCAGGCCGTATCTATACAGATATCCAGGTTCGCAATCCGATTATGATATTATAACTCTTGGCGAGGACGGGGTGACAGGCGGAGCTAAGTGTGATGCTGATATTACCAATTTTACGATTGAGGAAGAATCAAGATAAAAGTCGCGGCTTTACTTTAATTGAACTTGCAGCCGTAATTTTTGTTCTTTCTCTTATTGCAACGATTTCTCTCCCTGTTATTCGCAGTGTTACCGGTCTGAATCTAAAAACCGGGGCGCTGAGATTATCCAGTTCACTGAGATATGTGTTTAATCTTGCAGCTATGGACCGGTCAAACCTGTACCGTATAAGTATAAAGATAGGAAAAGGGAAATGGGCTATTGAACGCATGGATAACGCTAAATTATCCCAGGGGGTTGTTGAGTATGTTGAGGATAAATCCTCCTATGGCAGCGGATTATCTCTGCCAAAGGGTGTGGAGTTTCGCGACCTTTTACTTGATGGTGAACGCATATCCCCTGAAATTACAGAAACGGCATATATAAATTTTATGCCCTCTGGTTATGTCCCTTTATTGTTTGTTTATCTGAAAGATACAAACGGCGGGATTTATACGGTAACCATAAATTCTCTAACTGGTATTACAAAAATTTTTGACAAAGAAGTTGTGCCGGATGATTTGTACAAAAAATCCTGAAGGGTTCACCCTGCTGGAAGTGCTTGTAGCAGTTGCAATTCTGGCATTGGGCATGCTCTCAATTCTCTCTTTGCACAACCAGAGCATAAGAATGTCAGCCGAGATCAATAACCAGACCGATGCGGCGATGGCAGGCAGAATTAAGATGCTTTCATTGATCTCGATAAGCGATTATGATGCTTTTGAGGCGCACTTTATCGTAAAAGGTTCTTCCTATTCGGTTGAGGAAGCTTTTAAGCAGTTTAAGTTTGAAAACGAGGAGAGCAACGAGGTTGTGGGCGATACAACTTTATTGTATGAGGCAGTTACCGTTAAGGACGCACAGAGCGATAAAGAGATAATTAAACTGGAACAGATCAGATGAGAAAAAAAGGGTTTACTCTGATTGAGGTTCTTCTTGTGGTTGCAATCCTTGCGTTGATTATGTCTTCAGTTTACATGACCTTCACTTCAACGCTCAAATCAAAAACATATGTGGAGGAGATCTCCAATCTTAGGCAGGAGGGCCGCGCATTCATGAGGATCTTCCAGAGGAATGTCTCTGCGGCATATCTTTCAGCCCAATCCTATGTTCCAAAGCAGGGACAGCAGTTCCAGCCAAATACATTTTTCATAGGAATTCATGATACTTATAATGGCAGGGATATGGATAGACTGCTGTTTACTTCTCTGGGGCATATGATAGTTGTTTCAGGCAGGTATCACGGTGAGGGGGAAGTCCCCATTGGTCAGAGTGAGCATGCTGTTGCAGGTTTTTTTGCATTATCAGACTATCCCGGGGTAATTTATCTTTTTGATGCTCCGTTTTTTGCGAATGTTCCATTCAGCGATCTTGTTGCAGGATTGCTGGGCGATCTGAACAAGTACCGGTTTCCTGTTATGGACGGGGTTGTAGAATTCAGTGTCCAATATTTTGACTGGGTTATGAAGGATTGGAAAAATGAATGGGACTCAACAAAAAACAACAGGCTTCCTATAATGGTAAAATCTACTCTTGTGCTGTCTGATTCTTCGGGTCGCGAAGAGCCTTTTTACACCCTTGTTGAATTGCCAAGGGCAATAAAATGACAGAAAATTCTGCTAATTAAATTCTTCTTGCAATAATTTCTTTCGCGTGGTAATAATAACGAACCTGGAGGATCTGTTGCCAAGGCGTGTTGGTGTAATAGGAATCGGGTGCTCAAAAATAAATTCAATCAGTCCTGAACTATCCTATAAGGAATTAGCCTTTGATGCGGCAGTAAAGGCTTACCGGGATGGCGGAATTGACCCGAAAGATGTGGATACATTTATCTGCTGTTCCGAAGATCTCACTGAGGGAACAAGCATATTTGACGAATATGTCCCCGATCAGATCGGGGCAGTGTTAAAGCCTGTCCACACCATATCCGCTGACGCTGTCTTTGGGGTTATTTCCGCAGCAATGCAGATACATACGGGGTTGTTTGACATTGCAGTTGTTGAAGCCCACAGCAAGGCATCAAATATTGTCAATCTGCATGAAGTTCTAACAATGGCTGTTGACCCGGTTCTGAACCGGCCGCTTGATTTTGATCCACACGCTATCCTGGGACTGGAAATGGCCCGTTTTCTTTACGAGAGCGGAAATACATCTGAACACTGTGCTGCGGTTGCTTCTAAAAACAGGAGAAATGCGCTGAAAAATCCACTTGCTTCCAGTGGCGCGGATATTTCAATTGACGATGTTCTGAATTCTGATGCAGTAGCCTTGCCGTTAAAAAAACTTGATCTGAGCCAGACTGCCGATGGCGCGGTTGTTATTGTGCTTGCTTCAGAGGATATAGCAAAGGCGAGAAATCCTGTATGGATTGATGGCATGGGCTGGTGCTCCGATGCAATTGCCCTGGAGTCAAGATCCTTCGGTGAGGCGTATTACGCAAGAAAGTCTGCGGAGATGGCTTACAGGATGGCAGGAATAACGAATCCTCAAAAAGAGATATGTTTTGCCGAGATTGATGATACCGCATCCTACAAGGAGCTTCAGCATATGGAAGCTATGGGCCTGTCCGGGAAAGGCAGATCGGGGGAGTTGACAATGTCAGGATACACCCTGAAGAATGGAAAATTTCCAGTAAATGTTTCAGGAGGCGCTCTCGGTATAGGGGATATGTTTGAGGCAAAGGGTGGTATTAAAATTCTGAGTGCGGTAAAGCAGATGCGGGAAACAGCAGGGGAAATGCAGATAGATTGCGTTAAGACAGCGCTTGTGCAGGTATGGCGTGGTATTCCCACAGCCACCGGCGCTGTCCTTATTTTGAACAAATAGAGGGGAACGGATGGGACTCGGAAAGGTTGCGGTTGTTGGCGCTGGAATGACAAAATTTGTGCGCCGAAGTCTTGAAACGCCCAAGGAACTTTCCTGGGCTGCTGTGAAAATGGCTCTTGATTCCTGCAATTTGACAATTGATGACATAGATGCGGTCTGCATCGGAAGCGCTCCGGATGCCTTTGACGGCGTCCACATGAAGGGCGAATACCTGCTGGATGGGAGCGGCGGCTGGAGAAAGCCAGTGATGCGTTCCTATGTTGGCGGCGGAACCGGAGTATTTACTCCTATTCAGGGCTGGTATCATATTGCTTCCGGAATGTTTAATAATGTGCTTGTCGTATGCGAGGAAAAAATGTCGTCCTGCCAGCCGCATCCGCAGGGTGCGTTTATCACGATATTTGATCATACAACAGAAAGGCCTCTTGGCCCAAACCTCCTCTGGATATTCGCCCTGGAGATGAACAGGTATATGACTGTTCATGGACTAAACAAGAAAGACATTGCCCTGGTTTCTGTGAAAAACAAGAAGAATGCTCTTGATCACCCATGCGCTCAGATTGCGGAGAATATTACTGTTCAGGATGTTCTCAATTCCGAGGTTCTTGCCTGGCCTGTCCAGAGGCTTGATGTAAGCCCGCCCAGCGATGGAGCGGTTGCGCTTGTGCTTTCATCCGAACATTACGCAAAGAGAATAACCGATAAACCTGTATGGATTGAAGGCGTTGGCTGGTGCCTTGATTCAGCCTATTGGACGGACAGGGACCTTTATTACCCGAAATATGTTGAATACGCGGCAAGGATGGCATACAAAATGGCAGGGATCAGGGAGCCGCGCAAAGAAATAAATATTGTTGAACCCTATGACCCGTTTGATTACAAAGAGCTCCATCATCTGGAGGGATTGCTGCTTGCGGATAAGGGTGAAGCGCCGAAATTGACCGCCCTCGGTGTTACTCAGCGCAACGGCAACATGCCTGTGTGCCCCTCGGGCGGGCTATTGGGCGTTGGCAATCCCATTGCTGCTGCCGGATTGATGAAGATTGCCGAGATATTCTGGCAATTGCGCGGCGAGGCGGGCAAACGCCAGGTGCCCGGAAAGCCGAGAAGGGGGCTTGCGCAAGCATGGGGGGATCTGATGCAGGTTGGGACAGTTGTAGTAATGGGGATTTGAGAAATGGATTGGGAAAAACAAAAATTTTTTGGAACATCTCTTGAGACAGAGGACTTCAAAAAAGGCAGGATATTGACCGTCCAATGGAAGCCCGCTCTTGATTATTTTTATGATACTGGAATTGCGATCGGCAGGTACCTTGAAGGATTGAGAGAAGGAAAACTGACCGGGGTGAAGTGCAGAAAATGCAGGAGAATAATGGTTCCACCCAGGTCATTCTGCGAGTGGTGCTTTCGTCCTGTTGATGGATTTGTTGATCTGAAGGATACGGGTGTTGTCCAGACGTTCTCATTGTGCTACATAACATGGGATATGAAGAGGAGCAAGGATCCCGAGATCCCTGCTGTGATTGCGATTGACGGCGCATCGCCAAAAATGGGCATAATGCATCTTCTGGGCGAGGTGAATCCAGAGCAGGTAAAGATAGAAATGCGCGTAAAGGCTGTCTGGAAAAAACCCGAGGAAAGAATCGGATCTATTACTGATATAAAATATTTTAAACCTGTCAAATAAGAGGAGATATGGGATTTATAGAAAGAATAGAAAACAATCAGAAGATTAAGGCATGGAAAGGCAATATTCCTGTTGAGTTTGTTTATACAACCGGCACAGCCGGGGAAAAATTTTTCAGGGCACTCAGAGATTCAGGCAAAATACTCGGCAGTACATGCAAAAAATGCCGGACTACCTATGTTCCCGCAAGGCTGTTCTGCGAAAGATGCATGGATGAGCTGACGGAATTCACTGATGTGGGCAGGGTTGGTACATTGATTGTGTTTACAACGGTTAACATGGATGCTCGCGGGAAACATCTTGCAGAACCCAGGATCCTCGGACTGGTGCAGTTTGAAAATGCTGCGGGAGGGGTTCTGCATTACATTAAATCAAATGATAATGGCAACATTCGGATCGGTGCAAAAGTGGAGGCTGTTTTTGAGCCTAAGGAATCCCGGAAGGGATTAATAACGGATATTAAGCATTTCAGGATGCTGGATTAACCCGGCAATAATTATTTATCGCTAAAACTTATTGTGTTATAAGTGTAAAACGAGGCTCCGGATTGTTTCCAGCAATCTTTTGGTGCGCTCATTTTCTTGCAGAGGGCGCTTACGAAAGCTCCGGGGGATGCCAATTCCGCCCATTCATCCGGCTGAAGGGCTGCCTGCTGTCCATGGTAGTTTAGTATCAGCCCTGTGCCAGGCTTCAGGAACTGAACGACCTCTGCCGGTTCCTTCAGGATCATCTGCTGCGGGTAATCAAGTATTGAAACCTCTATTGTGACAGAGTTCAGTTCTTCCCTCGTTACCGGAGGAAATCTTATATCCTTTGTGGCTGCAGCAATGGCGTTGTTTCTGATTGACAGGTGGATTTCTTCCTGTGGAATGAGTTGTCCCATGCGTCCCCTGATCTTTCCGTCTTTTTTCAGGGTCACAAACGAAGCCCTTTTTGCGGTAAGCCTTGGAAATACCGGAGGAGCAAAGATACCGCCGGTTTTTACATATTCCTCAATGGATTTTTTTGCAATGTCCAGCAGGA
This sequence comes from bacterium, assembly GCA_036514535.1. Taxonomy (GTDB): domain Bacteria; phylum JAMCPX01; class JAMCPX01; order DATBWZ01; family DATBWZ01; genus DATBWZ01. The sequence continues at coordinate 688 of DATBWZ010000048.1, read as the reverse complement.
TCTTTTTCTCGTTTTTTGACAGGTTAAAATTCTTAATGAATACTATTGATGTATAGCCCACAACGCTTTTTCTGTCGCCGGTAATATCACCCGAATTTCTGTATGCGAGCAGTTTAGGAGTAAGATTGTTAAGTTTGGCAAATCTCAGAATCACTTTCAGTACCTGATTGCTGTCGGTTTCGCAATTTTTCACAGCAGCCTCATCCATCGTGAGCACTGCATTTATGCAGTATCTGTCCTTTTCCACGGCCTTTTCGTAGGGGAAATAATGAGAAAAATCCATGCTTGCAATCAGGAGGGTGTTATCATCGTAATAATAATTTATGTCTTTTGTGATTTCCTCAGCGTCTTTATCGTCCAGAACACCAAGAATTTCCGGAATTATTTTAAATTTTCTGCCACCCTGGAGTTCTGCGGTCTTCTTCAGAAATGGCAGCTCCACCTCAATCATGTGCAGGGCGTTCGCAGGTATAATTTCCTTATAAATGGGTTTGTTGAGCAATTGGCGGACTATTTTTGTTGATACCGTTATCTCTCCGCCGGGTATCCCGTAGTGTGTGTCCGTGTCCAGGGATGCGCCTTTATAGATTGCTTTTCCATTGTGGTTTGCCGCAATGATAAATGCCTTGTCAAATTCCCGGTTTATCTGAACGAATCCCGCAGCAGCAACACCCGCGGAAAGCTGGTA
>DATBWZ010000047.1:0-14527 GCA_036514535.1 bacterium | reverse complement strand
CATTCGTGCAGGTCGGAACTTACCCGACAAGGAATTTCGCTACCTTAGGACCGTTATAGTTACGGCCGCCGTTTACCGGGGCTTCAGATCGAAGCTTCTCCCCCAATTGCTTAGGGAATGACTTCTCACCTTAACCTTCCGGCACTGGGCAGGCGTCAGACCATATACATAGGCTTGCGCCTTCGCATAGTCCTGTGTTTTTGATAAACAGTCGCTAGAGCCTCTTTACTGAGACCTGCCTTTCGGCAGGCACCCCTTCTCCCGAAGTTACGGGGTAATTTTGCCTAGTTCCTTGACCAGATTTCACTCGATCGCCTTAGGATTTTCTCCTCACCTACCTGCGTCGGTTTACGGTACGGTCACCACAATGATTCACTGCGAGGTTTTTCTCGGAAGTTTAGGATCGGCCCGTTCCCCGCCTTACGGCGGGTCCCTATCACCCCTCAGAGTTCCCCTTGCGGGGATATGGTGCGGATTTGCCTACACCATCTCCTTGGAAGCTTGGACTCCGTAATCCATCACGGAGCGGTACCTACCTTTCTTCGTCACCCCATCGCTCAAACACCACTGCGGTGGTAGCCGAATATTAACGGCTTTCCCATCACCTACGCCTTTCAGCCTCGGCTAAGGAACCGACTAACCCTGGGCGGATTAACCTTCCCCAGGAAACCTTAGGTTTTCGGCGTTCCGATTTCTCATCGGAATTATCGCTACTTATGTCAGCATAATCTCTTCTCTGCGCTCCAGCACTCCTGACAGTATGCCTTCACAGCACAGAGAATGCTCCCCTACCGCGAATGGATTGCTCCATTCACCCGCAGCTTCGGTATCGGGCTTGAGCCCCGGTATATTTTCGGCGCAGATCGGCTTGACCAGTGAGCTGTTACGCTTTCTTTAAAGGGTGGCTGCTTCTAAGCCAACCTCCTGGCTGTCTAAGCTAATCTACATCCTTTACCACTTAGCCCGAATTTTGGGACCTTAGCTGGCGGTCTGGGCTATTTCCCTCTCGACCATGGATCTTATCACCCACAGTCTGACTCCCTGACATGAAAGAATGGCATTCGGAGTTTGGTTAGGTTTGGAAGCCCTTACGGACCCCTAGCCCATCCAGTGCTCTACCTCCACTCTCCTAAATTCAGAGGTCATACCTCAATATGTTTCGGGGAGAACCAGCTATCACCGAACTCGATTAGCTTTTCACTCCCATCCACAGCTCATCCGAGCGGTTTTCAACCCACAACGGTTCGGACCTCCTCAACCTGTTAAGGTTGATTCATCCTGGCCATGGATAGATCGTCCGGCTTCGGGTCTGCTCCCTGTAACTAAACGCCCTATTCAGACTCGCTTTCGCTACGACTCCTCCGCTTATGCGGATTAATCTTGCTACAAAGAGTAAGTCGCTGACTCATTAAGCAAAAGGCACGCCGTCACCCATTCCCATCTTACGATGAGCATAGGGCTCCGACTGATTGTAGGTCTCATGGTTTCAGGTTCTATTTCACTCCCGTCTCCGGGTTCTTTTCACCTTTCCCTCACGGTACTATGCGCTATCGGTTATCGGTTAGTATTTAGCCTTGGAGGATGGTCCCCCCAGATTCCCACGAGGTTGCTCGTGCCTCGTAGTACTAAGGAATTCTGCCGAAAGAGTCTCTGATATTTTATCTACAGGGCTGTCACCTTCTGTGGCGCACCTTTCCAGGTGCTTCAACTACACCAGAAATTTGTAACTCTCCAAGTCCACCGGAGCAGACTCAGGCAAAATCCTACAACACCTCACAGAAAACGCCTCCGGGCTATCACTTCTGCAAGGTTTTGGCTATTCCCCTTTCGCTCGCCACTACTAGGGGAATCTCGTTTGATTTATTTTCCTGCGGGTACTGAGATGTTTCACTTCTCCGCGTCTGCCTCCCCGATTGCTCGGGGATATTCCGGTTTTACCGGAATGGGTTATCCCATTCGGCGATCTCCGGATCAAAGCCTGTTAGCGGCTCCCCGAAGCTTATCGCAGCTTACTACGGCCTTCATCGCCTACCGATACCAAGTCATCCACCATGGACCCTTAGTAGCTTGACCGAAAACTTAAAGGCAGGAAAAAATCCCTTGTTTCATACATATTTAATTTTCAAAGAACATGCTTTAAAACCAACTTATGATTTTAATTAGATTTCAAAATTTTGTCAAGTGTTTTCTGGTAGAAAAATTATCTTTTATTTTTTAAGTTGTTAAGATTCTCTTTTGCGGCGGGGAAATCGGGTTCAAACTTCAATGCCTTCTTAAAGGCTTTTCTCGCTTTAGAAAACATCCCGGTCCTAACATAGAGCGTACCCAGTTCATTTAAACGATCCGGGATAAGATTGCTTTTCATTAAAAGTTCCGTTGTTACAAACTTTTCGTAATATTTAACAGCCTCTCCATATCTGCCCTGGGAAAAAAGAAGCTCTGCAAGATTCTTATTAGCCATGGGATAGTCCGACATGATCCTCAACGATTCCCTGAGCTCCAGCTCTGCTTCATGCTGAGATACCGGATCTGAAATGTTAACAGCCAGCATTGTTCCCAGTGCGTAATGTATAATAAATGAATCAGGGGCATCTTTCAGCGCACGCCGCAGTTCCACTATTACGGAAATAGCCAGAATATTATCCTCTGCTATCTGATTCGCAACTGTTTCTATTGTTTCAGGATTTATAAATAAATATTCCTTACCCTTGTAGATCCGCTCATTTTCCGGTATTTTTCTGACAAGAATCTCTGCTGTATCATCAAAATACACAAGCGCCCATTTATCTCTTTGAAACGAATCTGGAGTTTTTGTCAGATTATTGAGATCCCTGTCAAGGATTAAATAATTCACATCATAATAATCAAGCAGCATCTGAAACGTAGGTTTGCTCACCCCGCGATTAGTAAACCGGATAAACTGTTCATAAGAGATAAGCCTTGTATCCTGAAAAACTTTTTGTCTTGGATAAAAATTATATATGAGCGCTCCTCCAAAATTCGCTGAATTATACATGTTCGGACTGAGATTGTTTTTCTCAATAAATTCCATTGCATTTTCTGGGAAATACTTCCAGCCCCTGCCAAATCCAAAATAATCATAATAATCCCTTGAATATGCATAAGCCGGAGCATAGATAAAATAATAAACAACGGCAAGAAATGAAATTACATTTACAGTCATGTACAAAGATGGTCTGCCTATTTTTTTTCTTTCAATGGTTTTAACTAAATGTGTAATATAAGATTGTATAGTTAATCCGGCCGCAGGAAAAGCAATCATTGCATATTCCGGCAAAAACCTGTGCATTCTGAAAACCATAACACACATCAGCAGTACAGCCGGCAGTTCCTGAAAATTTCTCCGGAATCCCAAAAATGATATTAACAATGTCATTATAACTAAATAGTAACCAACCGGATATTTCTTAACATCCAGGCGCTGGAACTCATGTATATCTATTTTTGCCACCACATCCTGGTGCCTGAACAGAAAATCATAAATATGGATTGTATTAGGACTCAAAAAACTGACAGCTATAAAGCATAACAGAATTATAATTACCATAATTGTCAACTTTTCTTTCTTCTGTATATCCTCTGGTATTAAATAGGAATAGTCAGATGGCAACATCCTGGAGATGTAAATCTTTATTGCCTCCATAACCACAAATGATGCAAATATACCAAGTCCGATCACCGCGCCGGCGTGAAAATTAACCCATATTAAAAAAAGAATGGGCAGAAAGTATATATACTTTCTGCTGTATAACCTGTACTCGTTAATTATAAAAAGCATCAACGGCATTAAAAAATATGAAATAACCTGTGGCCGTGGCTGGACACGCGCATATGATATAAAAACTCCGGTAAACGCAAGCGCCAAGGCAAGGTAAGGGTTAATGTTTTTCCTTAACATCAGCGAAAGCAGCAAAAAAAACCCGGAAACAAAAAAGAGAGAGGAAACTATCTCAATAAGATTAAATCCGCCTATTTGATGAAGCAAATAAAAGAAAACCTGAAAAAGCCATTCAGTGTTGACCCATTTCACTCCTTCAGTAACCAGAGCAAAAGGGTCTGTGCTGGGAATAGAATGCGTTTTTAGAATAAGTTCGCCGGTCTTAAGCTGCCAAAAACAGTCTGGTTCATAAACCTTCTGGAGAGAAAGAACAAATGAAGTGAAAATAAATATTGCGATTAAAAAATATGTTATAAAAGATTGCTTATTCACCCTTTACGTAACTCAGCCAGTGAAAATATTTTTTATCCCTGCCGCGAATGATATCAAAAAATGATTTCTGAAGCTTTTTTGTAATTGGCCCTGGCTTTCCCTCCCCGATCTTTCTGTCATCCACACTCGCAATAGGCGTAATCTCTGCTGCTGTTCCTGTAAGAAAAGCCTCATCGGCAGTATAAAGTTCATCCCTGGTAAACCTTGATTCCTGCACTTCAATATTGTTATTTTTTGCAATCTGCATGACTGAATCTCTTGTAATTCCTGCAAGCACAGAGGTTAGGGGCGTTGTCTTTAAAACTTTTTTTGAAACCATGAATATATTCTCACCGCTTGCTTCTGCAACATATCCCTCGCTGTCCAGCATGATAGCTTCATCGTATCCTGCGGCAACAACCTCCCTTTTGGCAAGGATTGAATTAACATAAAACCCGCATACCTTTGCCTTCGTCATTGCAGCATTTACATGATGTCTCATAAATGAAGAAACCTTGGCACGGATCCCTTCGCTTATCCCTTTATCGCCTAAATATGGTCCCCATTCCCATGCTGCAACTGCAACCCTCACCGGGTTATCCTTAACATATAATCCCATTGCTCCGTCGCCAATGAATGCAATAGGCCGTATATATCCCTCTTTAAGCCTGTTCGCAACTATTGTTTGCATAATGCCTTTGGTCAATTCATCCCTTTTAAAGGGTATCTCCATGCAAACAATCTTTGCGGAATTATATAATCTTTCAATATGCTCGTCCAACCTGAAAACCGACGTTCTTTCGTCATCGCATTTATAAAATCTGATACCTTCAAACACGCCAAGTCCGTAGTGCAGTGTATGTGTAAGCACATGGACAGTAGCATCCTCCCATCCCACAATCTTACCGTCAAACCAGATTTTCCCTTTGGTAATCATAATCCTTTATTTCACTCCTTTCTTTTTTTGAATAACTTTCCTAAAAGTCCTTCGGAATCCTTGTCTTTTCTCATATTAATCAACCTTATCTCCCTAAGAGCCTCAACATTGGATGGATTATATTTGAGGGCTTTCTGAAAATTATCTTCAACATCCTTCTGATTCCCTATTATACGGGAAAGATAGCCGAGAAACATGTATCCCTGATCCCACTTTGGACACATTTCCAGAGCATGCTTTATTGCATCCCATGCTTTTTTCTGAATCTGTTTATCTTCTGGCGCCTTTTTGTAAAGCACCCATCCCAGCCAACCGCTATATTCACATTCCTGCGGATTCAACTTAACCGCCCATCGCAGGCACTCTTCAGCAGTTACATAATCTTTGCTTTTGTAGTAAACCATGCCCTTTTGGAACTGGATCTCAGCATTAACAATATTCTGAGCATTATCAAGTATCTTTTCATCCTTCGGTTTCTTCAATGACTCCAAATATTCCTTTCTGCTGTCTTCGGAACCAATAGTGTTAAAGGCATGCGTGAAAACAGTGAAAATATCCTCTACTATATCTTTTATCTCTTTGTGCTTGTTGTAGTACCTATCAGGATGATACTCCTTGGCGAGCAAAAAATACGCCTTCTTCACATCGCTGCCCGATGCACTATCCTGAACTCCAAGAACCTGGAAGTAATTTTTCCCTTTTATTTCACTAAGGTAGTCGCTTAAATGCTTTCTGAGTTTTTCCTCTTCGGCCGAAAGACCAATACTGTTTTCTTCCCTGTGTTTGCTGATTGCCATTTGCTTAGTTTTTACCATTTCAAGAATTAAGAGTGTTATCATGAGTTTTTTAGCAATACTCTTGGAAATCTTTGCTGCATCTACAAGATCACTAATTGTTCTTCCCCATTTAATTTCCAAGAAAAATTTTTCTTCATCTTTATTAAGCATTATTTCCTTAAGGGTATAATACGCTTTTCCTTCTTCCACCACGGAATCAGCCATACCAGAAAGATATCTGCTTGATAGTTCATCATCAATTTTGTTTTTAATCCCTTCCCAAATCACTTCTCCCGGCTGGATTTCGCTTTCAATTTCGAAGTTTATCCCTTCCTGCGGCAGAAATGTATAAGCCCCATCTTTCCAGTCAAAAGAATTGATAAGCTTATGCTTTAATTGGAGACTTAAAACCTCCTTAAGATTTACCGACAGAACCCCCATATCCAGAAGAATCTCTCCATGCCTCTTTTTCCTTGCAAGCATTTGCTGCATTGAAAGTTCATAATCGTTTCTCGTAATCAATCCAGCATCAAGCAAAACCCTGCCAAGCGTCTCCTTTATCAAGTTGCTTTTTGAAAAAACAGGTAAGCCTTTCTTTATATAAAATTCTTTAATCATGTTTCCGGATTTAAGCCTTAGACTGCCTGTTGCACGATTTTTAAACAACCTGTGGAGCAACAGCGGGAAAACAAACGGCTCAATCTTCCCGCTAATCTTTTTCGTACCTGTTGAATCCTTTTCTTCTTGAATATGCTCGACAGCAGAGACCTTCAGGAGATCGTTTACTGCCTGAACAACTTTATCTGCAAGAATAGGTTTTATGAAATAGCCGGAAATGGAATATCTGTTCTTGAGGTCTTCAAAAAATGCCGCATCTCTGTGCACTGCGCTGAAAACCAAAACATGGGAATCTGCGCTCTTGACTCTCAACCTGCGCAGAAGTTCAAGACCGCTTATTTTTGGAAGAAGAAGGTCGGTAATAACAATATCCGGGGAATCTTTCAGCAGGGTTAATCCCTCTTCGCCATCCCGTGCACTAATAACCTTATACCCCATTTTCTCCAATTTGGGCAACATTTGGGAATGGGTATTAGGATCGTCATCCACAATTAGTATTTTTTTCCCATTCATCTTATTTATTCAAAGTATAAATTATATGCACACCTTATCTCTTTTGTCCAATAAAAATACTCATTCAGAAGTGATTGGCTTGAAGTATCAGCACCGCTCTTAGACAGTCTCAGGCTTTTTGTCAGTCTGTCCATATCCTTTCCGCCTTGGACAGGTAATTTGTCATTGGTGTAATCGTATAGTAATCTGAGCCTGTTTTCAATCTGCCTCAGAAAAACATATCCGTTAAGCAGAACATCTTTTTGATCACTTGTTAAAATTTTTGCCTCTTCAAAGGATTTTATTGCCTCTACGGTATTCTGCCTGCATATCCGGTTATTTCTAAAACCATGTTCAATCTGTATAGCCTGAACCATGAATTCAATATCAACTATTCCGCCTCTGTCAAACTTTATATTTATATCGCCCTGTTGCGGCCGGATCAATTCCGCCGCCATTTTTTCCCTCATTTGCATCATTTCCTGTTTTCCTTCCGCGTTTAAAGGCTCGCCATAGACAATATCTTTTATCAATTCCTCCACCTTCTTCCCTATCTCCTTGTTCCCCGCAACAAACCTCGCTTTAACCAACGCCTGCCTCTCCCACAACCATGCAGAGTTTTTATGATATTCCTTGAATGCATCCAGCGATGAAACCATCGCTCCGGCATTGCCGGAGGGTCGGAGGCGTGTATCAACTTTGAATATGTACCCTTCCGATGTGTATGTAGAAAGAAGGGATATGACGCGCTGGGCAACATAAGTAAAAAATTCGCCCAGTGTTATATTTTTCAGTTTGTTTTCCGCGTCTCCGGAGTACAGAAATATTATATCCAGATCAGAATTATATCCGAGTTCACTGCCTCCAAGTTTTCCGAGTCCGATTACCGCCATACCGGCATTCCCCGGCATTCCGTACTTCCTGCTAAGATTATCAATTGCCATAGACAGACATTCGTCAAGGAAGACCTCCGCCAGAGATGTGAATTGCACGGAGACTTCTTCAAGATTCAGTCCGCCATACAGGTCATTGGTCGCAATCCTCAATATCTCGGAGTTGCGGTATCTTCGCATAATATTCATTTTCTCTTCATAATCCATTGATTCGCCAAGCAACCCGCTGAGTTCTCTCTTTATCTCTTCCTTTGTCTTAACAGGTGACGCGTGGGTTTTTAATATAAGGTAATCAATTAATTCCGGATGGTTTATCAGGAATTTGGACAGAAATTCACTATTCGCAAAAAGGGAGATCAGGAACCGGAGCGTCTCCGGATTTTCAGCAAGTTGATAATACGGCACAATTCTTGCGCCAATGGAGGTTAAAAATTCAGTCAGGAAAAACACAGCCCTGTCAGGATCAGAGCTTTTCAGGGATTCCTGTATGAAAACCGGAAATAATTTTTCAAACATCCGCTTTGCTTTCCTGCTGGTATTTATCCGAAATGAATTCTTCAGTTTTAAAATATTTTTATATACAGATTCTTCGTCTTCAAAGCCAATTTTTTTTAAGTACTCCCTTGCTTCAGTCTCCCCCATATCGTCCTGAAGAAATATTGAAATCGGCCGGGATATATTCTGTTGATTAATATTTTCCTCTTTGTAAAAGAGACTTGAAAAAATATTTTCAACCCTGGTCCGGAATTTTTCAATATCCGTTGTCAATCTTTCAACAACACGCGGATCGTCGCCGTTGTATCCCATCCTGCGGGCAAGGTGGATCAATTCCTCATCCTCTGGCAACAACTGAGTCTGCCTGCCATCTGAGATCTGGATTTTATGCTCAAGATCGCGGAAGAACAGATACGCCTCTTTCAAAACCCCTGCATCCTCATGGCTGATCAGCCCCTCCCCAGCAAGAAGATCAATTGCAAAAAGGGTATTCCTTTCCCTTATATTTTTAAACTTCCCTCCGTTAATCAGCTGCAATGTCTGCACAAAAAACTCTATGGCCCGGATACCGCCGTTCCCTGTTTTTACATTCCACCTGCCGCCGGAGAGATGCTTCATTGTCAGATTAATCTTCTGCTTCATTTCCCGCAATTCTTCTACCGTTGTATAATCAAGATATTTACGGTAGACAAAAGATTCAATTCCTTTGATAAATTCCCAGCCAAGAGCGATATCGCCAGCCACCGGCCTTGCTTTTATAAGAGCAGCCCTCTCCCATGTTTGACCGTATCCCCAATAATAATCAATAGCTGCAGGCAGTGAAACAGCAATTGGACCGGCAATGCCATCTGGCCTGAGCCTCAGATCGGTCCGAAAGACAAATCCGGATTCCGTCACCTCACCGATAACCTTTGTCAGATTCTCAGCCAAAGATGTATAGTACTCTTCAGAAGATACGCCTTCTTCCTGCATATAGAGATACATGATATCAATGTCAGAGAGAAAATTAAGTTCGTATCCCCCAAGTTTCCCAAATCCTATAACAACGAACCTGTTTTGATGTTTTGAATCAGAATATTGTTTTAACTTCCTCAATCCTAAATCAAGAGAAGAATCTGCAAGATCGGAAAGCTCCTCTATAATATTTCTTACACCGGATATCCCGAGAAGATCTTTAACCCCTATCCGGAAAAACTCCCTTGCACGATAATGCCGAAGCGCTGACATCAAAGATTTAATATCCTTAGCCCCTTCGCATGCGTATTCCAACTCCTTTGCAAATTGATCTTTGGTTTTGGACATGGTGTAGTCTGAAAACTTTTTAAATAATTCTGTAATTTCTGGAAATTTCAGCACTATTTTGCCAAGATACTCACTTGCCCCAAGAACCCAGATAAACTCCCGTGCCCGTTCAGGGATTGAGGTATCATATTCCTCTTTCTCCAAAAACTTGAGGAGCGTGGTAATCGCAAGGTCTGGATCAGGCGACAAGCCGGCATATTCCAGTATATCAATAAGATTTATTCCCGCAGGCAGCAATTTTGCCAGAATTCCGGCATCGTTCAGAATTTGCGCCTTATTTCTGAACCGCAATCTGACTACTGCATCCTTTACGTCCATTTTCAACAATTAGGCCGGGGAAACATATCGCTTAATATTCTTGAAATACGGAGGGCTGATAATGCCATTTTCAGTAACGAAGGCGGTAACATGCCGACCTGGGGTTACATCAAAAGCCGGGTTCCAGACCCCGATCCCATCTGGAGCAATTCTTATAGCCCGTATTTTTACAACCTCAGAAATATCCCTCATCTCAATAATTATATCACTTCCCTTCCGCAGTTTTAAGTCAAAGGTGGAGGATGGTGCAGCCACATAAAATGGGATATCATGGTGACGGCACAAAACAGATAAGGAATATGTGCCTATTTTATTGGCAAAATCGCCATTCAACGCTATCCTGTCTGCTCCAACAATTACAAGATCAATCTTGCCTTTATTCATCAACGCGCCAGCCATACTATCCGTGATCAGGGTTACAGGGATTCCGTCTTTATGAAGTTCCCATGCAGTAAGTCTCGCTCCCTGTAAAAAGGGCCTTGTCTCATCAGCATATACATGTATTTTTTTCCCTTTTGCCACGGCAGCACGCATTACTCCAAGAGCGGTCCCGTACCCCACCGTAGCAAGGGCGCCGGCATTACAGTGGGTAAGAATGTTCGCCTGTGCCGGTACAAGGGACTGGCCGTAATAACCCATCTTTTTATTAATCAGAACATCCTCATCTGCTATACTCACTGCCTCTCTTACCAGCAATCTGGTTAATTGGGATGTAGAGACAGTATTATTTTGGACAACTGCTTTCATCCTCTCAAGGGCCCAGAATAGGTTCCTGGCTGTTGGACGCGCACCGGCAATTTCGCTGCATATTTTGAAAAATTTAGCCTTAAACCTTTTTATGTCCGCCGTATTGATCTGCAGGGCTCCCAAAGCGGCTCCAAAGGCTGCCGCTGCTCCAATAGCCGGAGCACCTCTGATAGCCATATTTTTTACCGCATCCCTGACTTCCCTGTATGTACGGAGGGTAAGATAAACCTCCTTTTCAGGAAGCATTCTTTGATCAATAATGCTGACTCTGTTTCTAAGCCATTTTATTGTATAGAACTTCATTTAAATATTTTTTTCAGCTTTTCTGTTCCCTTCTTTTTCAGTTCTTTCCCTTTATCACTCTCAAGGTTTTTCTTTATTTTTTTGTTTATCTCGGCCTCAACCTTTTTCTTCACGAGCGCCTTTGCCTTTTCCTTCGCAACTGCCATATCAAGGGAAACCTTGGGGGATTTTATTGTCCCGCCGACTATAAATGGAACATTTACCCTTCCTTGTTCGTCCTTTAAAACTCCGCCAATTTCACTGATACCTATTCCAGATGTGGAAACGCCGGTAAGAACCTTATCCGAAACATCCTTTGAAAGAACAGCCTCGCCCTTATAATCAAGGGAGGTATCAAACCCTGCGGATCCGCCTGCCCTGACATTAAAATCATCGCTTGTTATTGTCATATCGTTGGTTTGGATCCTGGAATTTTCTATTTTTACGCTGGACTTCAATTCCTTAAACCTTGTTTCTGGCGTTTTTTTAATCTTGTCTGCCGGAAGTTTAGAAACACCTAATAGCTGTTGGAGCATGGAAAATGAGGTTATTTTACCGTCCCTTACAACCACCATTCCGGAGCCGGATAGGCTCTTCTTAATCTCCTCGCCATTATTCCCGCTGCCGTTGAAATTCAGATCGGTAAAGAGATTGCCATATATTGTATCCTTAGTCTTATTATTGAACGTAGAAATCAGCGCATTTGAATCCATGTTTTTAATATGCACTTCGCTTGCTATAACAGGTTTTTTGGCAGAACCATCAACCTTCAGATCTGCCGTACACACACCGTTGAAAGCCTCCAGTGATAAATTGCCGACCTCAAGTTTGCTATTCTTCAAAGATATTTCAGCGCGTAAATTCTTCATTTCCGAATTCATCATTTTTGAATAGTCTATTTTCACCTTTCCCTTTGCTTTAACCTTTTTAAATTCTTCAGGGAATAACGGCTGTGGTTCTCCTTTTACCGGTTCTTTTTTGGAAACATTTGATTTTGGCAGAATCTCATCAAGGTTTAACCTTGGCATAAAAAGAACAAAATCAATATCAGGTTTTTCAAAATTTCCAGCAATGATATCCAGTCCCTTAATCAGAGTGTCAATTACAAAGGAAGTTTCTCCTGCGCTGGCTTTTAAGGACTGAACATTGATGCTATTCCTTGTAAACGAAATTTTTCCATCCACTCCCTCCACTCTTTTTGCAATGCCCGGCACACCTGCGCCCAAATCAGTCAACCGCAGCGAACCCTTGACCTGAAGTTGATCCTTATTCAGCAGGGGACCCGAAAGGGCAGTGCTTAACTGCAATTTTCCCGATGGGCTGTAACCTTTTGATTTTGGAACAAGATCCCCGATGGAATTAAGGGATATTTCTGTTGTAGCCAGACGGATTTCAGAAGGATGGGGTTTCTCAAGCCGGAGAGTGCCTTCAATATTAAACCTGGAGTCTTTTACAGCAAGCGCCAGGGCGCGGATCTTTAAAAATTTACTTTCTTTGATCACATCAGCGGAAATCTCCAACTTTTCCCCCTTCTGCTTTTTAAAAATATCCGCGTAGAAAATCTGGGCACCGGTAAAATCAATGGCTGATTTTAGCGAAAGATTATCCATGCCGCCCTTTATATCCGCGTTTAATAATGCGGTTCCGTCAAGGCTCATATTCTTTGGCGTTTTCTTTGCGAAAACCTGTAATTCGGAAATCTTCTTCAAAAAAATCTCGGAGGATTTTGCAGAAAGATCCAGTTCGGGGGATTTTCTGAAGTTTGAAATTCTGCCAGTTATTGAAAGGAGCGGGGTTCCCAGTTCAACCTTTATTTTTCTTACAGTAACCGTATTATCTCTGAAGTCAGCCAGAATGTCCTCTGATACAATTAACTTATCCGCTACTCCCTCTAAAAACTCCGAAAAAATAATCTCGCCTCCGCTCTCTACAGATTCAGCAATCTTTCCTTTTAAAAAGAGGTTGGTGCTGAGTACTCCTTGCGCTGATTTAACCCCGGCAAGTGACGCCAGATTTTTAATATTCAGATTGCTGATCTGCAGGGAGATATCCAGAAGAGCCTGCCCGAAATCATCTGCCCACCCCCGGCCAATGCTGCCGACCAGTTTAACACTTTGGTCCTTTGCATCGGGAACCTTAAAGGAGAGGGAGAACTTGGCAGTGCTGTCGGGCGAAAGATCCTTAACACTTATATCCAGGTCTTTTATCTCCAGACTGGTTTTCACCTTGCCATTAGAGCTTAACTCCTGAAACGCAATTGAACCCCTTGAAACAGAAAGTAAATCCATGGTTACCATTTTAAGGAAGTTGCTTTCAGGCTTTCCCTCCGGTTTTTTCTTTTTTTCCGGTTTTACTTCCTGTTTTCCAGTCAGATCGGAGAAATTAAAAACATTAGATTTCTTCTCAATAAGAATGGAAGGCGAAACAACACTGATTTCCTTTATCTTAACCTTCTTGAAAATGAGAGGAAATATTTTGACCTTTATTTTCATGCTGTCAACAGTCAATTGCGGTACTCCGGAAAATCCCTCAGCATTTTTCAGAACAAGCCCTGACAGGCGGACGCCTATCCATGGAAAGAGGGAAAGATTAATTGATGACAATTTAGCATCCCTCCCTGTCGCTTTTTTGATCTGCTGAAACAGTGGTTCTTTAAACCTGTCCATACTTACGAAAACCGGCACTACAACGAGTAAAAGAATTACAAGAAAAATGGGTAATACAGTATAAAGAGCAATCTTTTTTACATTCATGCCTGCTGCCCTCCTTTTAGATATTTCTGTAACAGTTCGTTGACCTTTTGCGGGTTAGCCCTGCCGCCAGAAGCCTTCATTACCCGGCCTACAAGAAATCCTAGAACTTTATCTTTTCCGGAAAGATATTGATTTACCTGATCCGGATGGTTCTTTACCACTTCTGCAATTATTGTCTTTAATGAGTCCGCGTCGGAAATCTGCGAAACGCCCTTCCGCTCCACAATCTGCAATGGTTTCGTTCCGGTATTGTACGCTTCCTCAAAAACCTCTTTTGCCATATTTAAACTTATCGCGCCATTGTCTATAAGTTTAAATAGTTCAATAAGATCCCGAGGCTCAATCGAAATTTCACCGATATCATTTTCTTTTTTAGCTACCCTTAAAACCTCGGTCATAATCCAGTTGGAGACCATTTTGGGTTTTGGGAATAATTTTACACACTCCTCAAAATAATCGGCAAGAACCCTCGTTGAAGTAATAATGCCCACATCATAATCCGGCAACTGGTACTCCTTTATAAACCTCCCGTATTTATCATCTGGAAGCTCCGGAAGGGTTGATTTTATCTCCTCTATCCATTTTTCATCCATTATAAGCGGCAAAAGGTCCGGTTCCGGGAAATAGCGGTAATCATGAGCATATTCCTTTGTGCGCATAGAGTAGGTTACCCCTTTCTTTGAATCAAAGAGCCTTGTGTCCTG
>DATBWZ010000046.1:0-7563 GCA_036514535.1 bacterium | reverse complement strand
CCCCCGCCTGCCAGATCTTTCTCAAAAATTCCCCGGGATGCAGACCCAGCAGATATTTAAATTCGCTCTCCTCCTGCGGGACTGGCAATCCCTTGATAAATTCTCTGAACAGGACCGCACCAAAAACAGGCTCAGTATGATTCCAATATTGAGAAGATATCGCCAAAATCTCAGGGGGAAGAAATTCCCTTATTTCTGAAACAATCAAATCAGGCAGGATATCCATAATGGCTGTGATCACGCCGGACCTTTCCATCAGGAGTAACTCTGCAATCTGTGCGGGGTGAGCATAGTTGAAAAACCAAGGCAGATTGTCTTCAAGGGAATCAACTGAGGGAACCTCTCCGCCTTCCGGTATCGCCCATTGATAATGCTCGGATAGCGCGTCAAACTCACTGTCCAGATGAAGAAGAAGTGCCAATATCTTTTTCCTTTTCAGAAACTGCTCCATCTTTGTATTCCTCTATCTTCCCCCCTCCAAACTTTATCCATAACAGGATATTCAACGCACCTGAGAAAAGAAAAAGCGGCGCCATTGCCAGAAGAAGAATGCTTGTCTTTTGCCTCCGTTCCGAGATCACAGAGACCTCTTGTTTTACAGGAACCACCACAACCTTGACATTATCCTCAGTCAATCCCTCAACCCCGCCCGATACAATTTTCTTTATGTCATCTATCCCAAAAGCAAGTTCACCATCTCCTTCGGAAATGTAATTAATCAGAACAGAGGCTGTTGAGGGCGCAAGTTCTTTTTCAAAGACTCCGTTCTTCCTCATTACTACATGCACCCGCGCTTTTACCACGCCCTGGATCTCCTCAATCGTCCTTGCCAGTTCAGCATTCAACGAATAGGCTTCAAGGGCCTTCTCCGCGGTATGAGTCGGAAGGAATCCGCTTTTCCCGAATATCTCCATCACCCCGTTTGCCTTTATTGACGGCAAATTATTCTTCTCGGTAATTTCCAATGCTTTCTGAAAATTTTTATTCTTTACAATTATCCTCCACCTTGTTCCGGAATCAGAGTCCACTTTCTCTTTCCGGGCATTAATGCTTCCCCTGTTCAGCGCAACGATAATCCTGTTCGCCTCTCTCTCATCAAGATCCGTAAAAAGCTCCGATCTGCAACCTGTCGCAAAAAGAATTACAGCCAAAAGAATGATGGAAAGCAATGCCCTCATAATTCCCAATTTATATCTGGGTATTTACAACCTGTTTCATGCCGGATGTTCCCTTCTCCACAAGTTTGCTTATCAATTCCACTTCCCGTGTAAATTTGTAGACCCTTACCTGAAGAGCAAGCAATTCTTCCTGCGAAAGTTTCACCCCGCTCATAGAGATTTTTAGAATGTCATCCATCTTCTTCTGCCCTGTCTCAAGATTTTTGAATATATCGCTGAGCACCCGTCCACTGTCCAGCGGGCTTCGCACCTGCCGGCTTTTATCAATAACTCCACTTTCTATCCGGTTCGGTTCCGCGCCCCTGCTTTCTCCCACAGTTGTGTCATTCAACCCAGACACCATCTGCATCCTGGATTTGAAACCGCTGTCCTTCGTCTTTGCAACCTTGGCGCCGCTCAGCCCCTGACAGCCCTTTGCTCCTGAAACACCATTTATCATACAGACACCTCCCTGCAAACCTTTTCTACATGCATACCAAGCCTCTTCAACTTACAGTGGACATAGTAAACTTGAACAATCTACAGTAAAACTGGCGGCTTCATTCGGGGTATTGTATTCCGCCCAAAATGGGTCGCGAAAACTAATCTTCACCTTGGTCGTCCCTTCCCATGTGGCGTTATTACTGCATTGACCTGATATCTGAGCATTAAGGATAAGCGACGAACCGCAAGTCTGCCAGTTATCGCACCATACTCCATTTGATGCGACACAGTTTAATTTACCCGAGGAAAAAAAGAATTTATTGAATACCGGATCGTTATCCGGATCGGCTCCGGCTGTGGACAGAAAAAACTGGATTGCTTGATTTGTATAACACTGAAAAAATAATTTGGCATAACACATATTATAGATTATGCTCTGATTGCAATTTGAGATACAGCCGCCGCTCATGGGCGGGCGGTTCGTCACCGTAACCACAATGTCCTTAGAGGCTGATACGCCGTATTTATCGGTTGCAGTCAGCCGGAATGTGTATTTCCCTAGAATTTTAGCAGCTTGACTCTTTATATCCGCATAGGTTGAACACTGGAATTCATTTTGAAAAACAGGCATGGGCGCTTCCGGTGGTTTGCCGACAACAGTCCACTGGCAGTTAAACGGGTCTCCCTCCGGATCCGAGACAACCCCCGGCAGAAACAGCCTGTCAGCCCAGGGGCAGGATGGTTCATTTGTGTTTGCGGTAAAAAATTCCCATTGACCGCTGGCGTTCTTTCTAAAACAGTGCCCTACTGTTTTTGTAGTCTCTAAGATTATGTCCGGGGGTAGATCCTTCATGGAAACAACAACCGCATCCGGTTCGCTCCAGTCATATCCATCGTAAACCTTCAGTTCAATCACATAATCTCCGAGAACATCGGGATCTGTATAAAGGATGGGATTCGGGGCATCTGAATTTTCAAGAAAAACCGTTTCTGATGCGCCGGGATGCGAAATGATGCTCCATGAAAACATTTTAATTTCATCGTTGTCCGCATCGCTGCCAATTCCGTGAAGCCGAATCTCCTGACCCGGATGCACTAAAGCGTCAGCGCCTGCATCTGCCACAGGGAGACTGTTTAATATCCTCACATTAACAAGATCAGGAACCGAACTGAACATTCCATTATTTACAACAAGTTTAACTACATAAGAAGAATGCGGAACATCGGGTTTAAATTTCGCAACAGGTGAATTGTTTTGGACAATGCCTATGATGCTTCCATCGGGCTTTGATTCAAATGACCATAAAAAATTGAGCGTCCTGTTCACCGGATCTGCGCTCATTGAGCCATTTAATTCCACCTCATCCGTTATGTAAACATCCATGTCCTCGCCTGCATCGGCGATCGGGACATAATTATCCGCAAAAACCTTTATCGTCCCCTCTGCCGGCTTGCTCTCTTCGGTTCCATCGGACACAACCAGAAGCACCCTGTAAACACCATCCTTATCGCTGACAAAAACCGGAAACGGAGTTTCTGCATCACCGAGAACCGGATTGCTTCCGGACGGCGCCGATCTTATCTCCCATGAGAATGAAATATTGTCGCCGTTTGGATCCATGCTCTTCGTTCCGTCAAGCCGGACAGGCTGCCCTATAAATGTCATTAATTCCGGATCAATAACCGCTACCGGCGGAATGTTGCTGTTTCTGCTACCGCAACTCAAAATAAGCGCAGAAATTATAAACAGTAAAAATTTGGCATTGCATCCTTTCATATTTTTCACTCCTGAATCTTCACAGAAAATTGCTTAACCGTTGAATCCCCAAGCAAATCCTCAGCAATTATTCTCAGAACATACTCTCCGACGGCATCCCTTCCCTTTCCCGCATAGAATACAGGATCAGCCCTGTTTGTATCCACGGAGAAGAATGCCTCGCTGTTTGCGGGTTTTGACACCACTGACCAATGGAAATCCAACAAATCTCCATCCGGATCTGCGGCAGTTATGGAGATGGGAATCCGCTGATATACGCGGGATGGATCCAGTGTATGCACTATATTGTTCACATCAACTGCCGGTGCATCATTTACAAAGTTTACAATGAGGTCGCTTGATGTATCCGATGAACTTTTAATGAAAGTGAAATTGCTTGGTGCTTCGTAATTCCCGTAATCCGCTTCCAGTCTGAGGATAAATTCTGAATGCACAAGGTTAATGTTTCCCTCAAACATAAGCGTTGTATTGAGCGGGGAAGAGGGATCCAATACGCTAATATCCGCATCTGCGGGGCTCCAGAGCGTTACCCATCTGGTTGCCCCTGAGGAGCCTACTGCCGGGCTCAGGATTGTAAGAACGCTGCTCGGGTTGAACTGCGCTGTGTATTTCCCGGTATTCGGGTCTGGAACAGGATGAAGGTTTATTGATACGGGCGAAATACTGACCGCCTCGGAATCAGGGCATCCTGCGCCCTTGCACAGGGTTATGTAATCCGGCTGAGACCACGCATTCCCATCAAAAGCCCTTAATCTCAGCACATAAAAGCCCTCTGAATTTGCGGTAAACAGCGGATCTATGACAGAGGAATTGGAGATATTCGTAACGCTGCCGGATGGGCTCCGGTAGATAAGCCATTCATAGCTTAGAGCGTCCCCATCAGCATCCGTAGCAGAGCCAGTTAGGCGATAATCGTATGGAGGCGCACTACCATTCAGCACAACATCCGCGCCTGCATCCGCCTCGGGCGGTGTATTCGCAATGGTCACCCCTGCCTCTGCCGGTGCGCTGGCAAAGACCGAGTCATCCACTGTAAGCCTGAATCTGTACTGACTGCCACTAATGCTCTGCGCAGGGAATGAGAATGCGCGAGAAACAGGATTAAGGTCTATTGTATGGGGAGAGAGCAGGATTTCCCACCCGAAACCCAGCGGGTCGTTATTTGGGTCAATGCTTCCGCTGCCGGAAACACAGAGCATATCGCCGTATTTTGGATTCTCCGGAGTGAATGCAATCTTCGCAACCGGTTCGTATCTGTCCGCAACGGCTGTCAGAACCACCTCGTCCGGCTCGCTCCACTTCTTGCCGTCCGTTACCCTGAGTTGAAGCCTGAATTCACCCTTTTCGTATGGAATGAAAATGGGGTCAACCCTATCCCTGTCCACAAATATGGGCTCGTCTCCCTGAACTGCCGATACAATTGACCATATATAGCCCAGAGCGTCGCCGTCAGGATCAGAACTTCCGGAACCGTCAAGACTGTATAAATCATTAATGGACAGCACAGCGTCGCTGCCAGCATCAGCAATTGGCGGATTGTTTCCTTTGCCATTTCCGCCACATCCAATAATAACAACCGCAGCACATAGCAATACAAGTATTAATCTTTCACTTTTCATCTGCATCCCCTCCTTTTATTTTCCTTCAATAATATATTTATCGGTTGTTCTTAAAAAAATTTTCACATTTTTTGCAAAAAAAAAATTTTATGCTGTTTGTAATTGATTTAATCACAGCAATCTTAAATTATTATTACCAAACTCTCAAACCTATTAAGCCTGTAACTATTTAAAAAACCGCTTAAAATTAAATTCAAAATTTTGAAGTGACAATTATGTAGGTAATTTTAGGAAAATATTTTACAAAAAGTTAAAGAAATTTCTTGAACACGCCCATATTAAATGTAAAACTTTAGTAAATTTTTGTTTGGAAAATTGTTTCTCAAGGGTATTTATGGACAAGGAAGCATTAATAAAAGACTATCTGCCATTTGTCAGGGCAATTGTCTGCAAGATTAAAAGGTCTATTCCGGCGGATATCAGCGCCGAAGACCTTGAGTCTCACGGCAGGGTCGGGCTTGTGGAGGCAGCAGGGAGGTATAACCCTGCTCTTAATTGCAGTTTCAGAACCTATGCCTATTATCGCGTAAGAGGCGCAATCCTTGAC
Source organism: bacterium (assembly GCA_036514535.1). Lineage (GTDB taxonomy): Bacteria > JAMCPX01 > JAMCPX01 > DATBWZ01 > DATBWZ01 > DATBWZ01. The sequence goes on along the minus strand of DATBWZ010000046.1, from coordinate 2,019 downwards.
GCGCTCAGGTATGACAAGACACTGAGAGCGGACAGCACCATTCAATTCCTCGGATGCACAAACAGTTTCCTTGAAAGAAACATAATAAGGGAATCTGAATCTCACAGTTACGGTTCCCTGAATGAGTTTGGCGAAACGGTCAACTCCATTGCCACAATACACCTGCTAAGCGAACATCAGGAAAATGAAGTGGAGAACAAATTATTAAACAAAGAAAAAAGAATATGGCTCAACAAGGCAATAGGCAAACTGCCTGAGAGGGAGCGAACGGTAATCAAAGCCGTTTACTTTAAGGATATGAACCTTCTTGAGATCGCTGAAGAATTGAAAATCTCTGTATCACAGATATCCCGCATACACAGGAAGGGAATTGACAGATTGCGAAAAATCTTAACAGCCAGAAATGAATAGGATTATATCAATATTGATCTGCATAATTCTCGTGAAAGGCGCAGCGTTTCCATTTGATGCCGGGACGATCGTGCTTAAAGGCATTGGCGCGGAAAAGGATGACATTGAGACAACCATTACCGGGCTCCGGGCCGCAGGTAGAGGGTGCCGGGAAGTTATTCTTCCCGGGGAATTGGATAAGAACAATGATTTTCAGTCCCGCGGCAATAAGAGCCTCAGACACGGCAGGGAATTATACAACAACATGGAATTCAACAGGGCCGAGAGCGAATTTAAAAGAGCCATTTCTGATTTTGAAGGATCCATTTCTTTTCTCAAAGATTACACAGATCTTAACACATCACATTTTTATCTTGCCGCAATCTATTCCCTGACAAACAGGGAGCGAAAAGCTAAAATGGCATTTCTCAGCATCCTTTCCATAGACAAAAATTTTGAACCGGACAGAAGAATCTTCTCACCGAAGATAATAAGAAAATTCCATTCAGTGAAAAAAACATTCAGGGATGAAAATATCAACGCTTATATCTGTTCAAGATACCCCTCCATAACGCTTGACGGAGAAATCCGTTTAAATCCTCCGCAGGAGATCAAACTTACGCCAAGATTGCATGGCATTAAAAATGAACACGATTCTTATTACAGCATTATGGATATTAACAAAGAGTCAATGATCTTTGCCGGAAGACTTAGTGAAACAGAGCACCTGAGCCTTGCCTCTGGAAGCGGATGGGAGACAGCAAAGTCGCTCTGTGATGCATGCAATGCCGAAACGCTGATTTATGTTACAAAGAATGGCGGTGAGATAACCATGAAGGAATACAATTTTAAGAAAATAGATATTCCTTCACATCCGGCAATAGAGGATGGGACCAATGCCAGCACTGACAGGGCGGGCACACCATTTTACAAAAAATGGTGGTTCTGGTCCGGGATTTCCAGCATTGCAGGAACAGGGGCAGGGATCTATTTATACAATAACAGGTCGGAGAAAGAAAAAAGCGGTTCAGTAGTCATAAAATGGTAAGATATTTTATTTGCCTGTCATTAATTATTTTAATTATCCAATGTTCCTGTTCGGACAGATACTCCGGATTTGCGGATTTGCAACTGGTCTATCCACCGGACCAGTCGCCTCTTGATGGGGCATCAACTATTGCCATAACTGTTTACAGCAGGGAGGAAATAATAAAACAACAGGAGTCCCCTGTGGAGGCGCGGGCTGGTTCACTGAGCGGAATGCCGACAGGCGTTCCATTAAGGGTTGTGGCGGAGGCAAAAAACGCCGCAGGGGAAATTATCTCCCGGGGCAGGACATCAGAGTTCAGCATTGAAGAAGGAAAGAGAAAAACGCTGAATGTATTCTTTAGCAACAAGGGAAGCTTCGCAAGACTGCAGAATGATATGAGCAGAAGGGAGCGGTTCGGGGTGTCGTTCATAACCGAAGATTCATTGCTTGTTACCGGCGGTGTGGATGCGGCAGGGAAGATTCTCAACTTATCAGAGATCTATTCCCATAATGACATACGCTTCAGGCAAACAGGCGCGCTCACTTCAGGAAGGGCATGGCACGACCAGGTCAGGACAGGCGATGGCAGGGTGATTGTT
>DATBWZ010000045.1:0-8608 GCA_036514535.1 bacterium | reverse complement strand
GCGCCCATCCCGGCCACGTCTCCAACATTATCACCAACGTTGTCTGCAATGGTTGCAGGATTACGAGGGTCATCCTCCGGAATATTAGCCTCAACCTTTCCTACCAGGTCAGCGCCCACATCCGCAGCCTTTGTATAAATTCCACCGCCCAACTGCGCAAAAAGCGCAACAAAGGAAGCGCCGAAGCCGTACCCGACTATCATGAGCGGTATATGCGCAGGATCCTTGCCAAGCGCAAGCAGAACCGCATAAAGCCCGCCCACGCCGAGAAGGCTCATCGCAACCACAAAGAGCCCGGAGACAGCCCCTCCGCGTAACGCTATCTGGAGTGCATCATTGAGGCTTTTTATCGCCGCAGAAGCTGTACGGATATTTGAGCGAATGGATACCCACATGCCAACATACCCTGCAATCAAAGAGCAACCGGCACCAAGGACAAACGAGACAGATACCCAGAAAGCGAGCTCAAGAGCTGTTGGCACCGGATCAAAATCGTGGTGGCTTCTAACAAAGCCATAAAGGACAAAAATCAGCAGGGCCACTCCGGCGGCAAGGTATATAATTGTTCTGTTCTGCCTGCGAAGAAACGCTTCAGCCCCCATCTTTATCGCATTGCTAATCTTCTGCATATCCGCTGTTCCTGTATCCTTCTTCAGAACCCATTTCGCCAGCCAAAGAGCGATTACCAGGCCGAATAAGCTTATCAGAATTACAAGAAAGAGAATACCCCACGTATTGGGCTCAGTGCCAGAAGACTGGGTAATGATCAGATTCGCTAAACTTCCAATATTATTAAACATCTTAACCTCCTCAATAACGGTTATCAAAGTTAATTTGATATTGTAATTAATATGCAGTATTAATTTCAAGAAAATTCTTAGTCTAATGTTTCCATTGTGGGCTATCCCAGCGGCAAGAAACTTTAATTTGACGGATCAATAATGTTATGATATTTTAACTGGCAACAAATTTAAGGGTAATCTTATGAAAACAACCGTAGCAGAAGGGCTTGCAGAGATCCTCCACAGAGGGGGCGTTCAAAGAATATACGGAGTTGTCGGAACATCCATCCTTCCTGCAATTAACGCCCTGGGAAAATTTAAGAATAAAATCAGATACATCTCCTGCAGGCATGAACAGGTTGCGGCAAGCATGGCGGATGCTGAAGGCAGGATTACCATGAAACCAGGGGTGGCAATTGTCCATGCTGCGCCCGGCTCGCTAAATGCCGCCATTTCCGCAGCTAATGCATACAAAGATTCTTCTCCGATGATACTGATCGCCGGATCTGTTCCGGAAAGGGAGAGGGACAGGGACGGCTTTCTGGAATTAAAACTCAGTGAAATTTTTGATCTTTTTACGTTTGGATCATTCAGGCTTGGAAAAGCGCATAAACTTGCCGATCTATTAACCCACGCCTACAGGAAAGCGATATCCGTACCGAAAGGACCGGTATTCATAGAGATTCCCGATGACCTGTGGTTAGTTGAAACAGAGTTTGACGAGAACGATCTTAATTTCAAGGCCGATTCAGTCCCCAGGGCAAAAGACGAAGATGTAAAAAAAAGCAAGGAGCTCATAGACAGAGCTACAAGGCCCCTGATACTCGCCGGAGCAGGGGTATTTCACTCCGGAGCGACTCAGGAGCTGAAAAAATTTACCGAAGCGTATAATATCCCTGTTATCACAACCGGAAACGGGCGTGGAACAATTCCTGAGGACCACTATTTGTCCTACGGAAGATCGGGCTATGCCGGAGGAAATACGGTGGCAGATTACGCCTTTCTAAACGCAGACCTTGTCATTGCCATAGGGGCCACCATTTCTGATCTGACAGACTACAACGGAACATGGAACCACACCGGCAGGATAATGGTTGTTAATCCCCATAATGTCGTCGCAGAGAAAGCAAAGATAAAAGGATTTATCCCTCTCATCTGCGATGCCAGGAGTTTTCTCAATTCTATGCTGAAGGTTCCGCCGGGCGAATTGATTCCCAAAAAAGATGAATGGATAAAAACCCTGGATATAAAAAGGGAGGAATGGCTTGGAATGCTGCGGGTATCACTGGAAAAAGAAGGCATATCGCCCGCAAGGGTGCTAAAAGAACTCCGCAAGATGCTTCCCCGCGAATCATTATTCTCTGCCGGAGCAGGAATGCATCTTGTCTATGCCAATGACTTTTTTGAATGTTATGAACCATCCACATACCTTGCTACAAATAATTTCGGTTCAATGGGGTTTGGGCTCGCTGCCGCAATGGCAGCAAAGGCGGTATATCCGGACAGGCATGCCGTAGCGATTCTTGGCGATGGCGAATTCATGATGACTCTGCAGGACATTGAAACAGCCTTGCGCGAAAAACTAAACATAAAGGTCATTATACTTAATGATAATTCCTACAGGGTGTTGAGGCTTTCTCAGATTATGGATGGACTTGAACCTTTTGGAACAGACCACAGCAATCCAGATTTTATAAAACTATCGGAGTCATTCAATGTAAAGGGGTTCAGGCTGACATCACAGGATGACCTCGGGACTGAGCTTGAAGAGTTCATAAAATGCGATTCGCCGGCAATACTTGAAATCCCGACTGACAGGGACGATATTCCGCCAACAAATATGGAAGCCATTTTAAAAATGCGGAATCTGTACAAAATAGGGACAAAGGAAGGATAATCTTATGGGCGTAAAATCTGACCGTTGGATAAGAAAAATGGCTGAAAAATACAAGATGATAGAACCGTTTGTTGTCAAACAGGCAAGGAAAAATGTCATTTCCTATGGTCTCTCATCATACGGCTATGACATGCGCATAGCGGATGAATTCAAGGTATTTACAAATGTATTCTCTGCTACGGTGGATCCGAAGCATTTTGAAAGCCAGTCCTTTGTTGACTTAAAAACCGAAAATGTATGCATAATACCCCCAAATTCTTTTGCACTCGGAAGGTCTGTGGAATATTTTAGGATTCCAAGGGATGTAATAACAATCTGCCTTGGAAAATCCACATACGCGAGGTGCGGGATTATAGTAAATGTTACGCCATTTGAACCAGAGTGGGAAGGGCATGTAACGATTGAGATTTCAAACACGACGCCCCTCCCTGCCAAAATTTATGCCAATGAAGGCATCGCACAGGTCATATTCTTTGAAGCAGATGAGGTGTGCGAAATCTCATACGCTGACAAGAAAGGCAAATATCAGGCACAGAAGGGCATTGTGGTGCCAAAGGTATAACTTAATCGCCGGGTTACAAGGAAAGGATGTGAACTAACCATGAAAGAAGAACCAGCTCACTGTCCGAACTGCAGTATTCCGATGCAGGGGGTGTCCACTTCTACCGCACTTGAAAAACAGCTCAGGCTTGATCAGTGCGGCAGGTGCGGTGGAATATGGTTTGATAAGTGGGAACTGTTTGCAGTTGACCCTGAAAAGATAGACGGGATAGATGACTTTGATCTGAACAAACTAAATGCCCCGCTGGAAATAAATTCTGTACAAAAATGCCCCAGGTGTTCAAGACAGCTTAATCAGTTCAGAGACCCGGTACTTCCTTCCGAAGTTCTGATCTTCAGGTGTAATCTCTGCAATGGAATTTTTTTAAACTGCGGTGAACTGAAAAAATACAAAAATTTCCGTAAAAAGAAAACAGCTGAAACGCCTCTTACAGACAAACATATTAATTCTTTGATTCTATCAATAATTGGACCACAGACCATCTCCATAAAGCAGAATTCTGTGCGCCGGAGTATTCTGGGAACACTTTTAAGATGCGTTTTTAAAATGCGCTAAATTAAATAAAATTCTCTTGCAAATTTTCAATAAGCCTGCGGAAGCTAAAAACCGCGGTGTGTCTTGCGTTCCTTGTTTCTTCCAGAGGAACTGTCTTTGGTTTCGGCCGGATCCAAATTATCTTTGTATGACCTGTCTCCCCTGCCGAAATGCCTGCGCTTTTGCTCAGGAGTTTCAATTATGTAACACCCGTAACATGGACGATACCAGTATGGGTCCCACCAGTAGATGCCAGCTGACCATGCCCAGTATGGAGACGGATACCAGTAATAAGGCCCCCAGTAGTAATAAATGCGACTATCATCGGTCTCCTCCTCTGATTGAATCCCCTCCTCTGGAACCATCTCCTCCTCGTAAACAGCCGGGGTATGATCTTCCACATATTTGGAGTATCCTATTATGCTAAGGCAGCCTGAGATTATAAATGGAAGAAAAACAATTGCTAATTTCCCAAACCTCAGAACCATATTTTTACCCCTGCATAAACAGAATTCACATCAAGAGTTGAAACCCCGATGTTAAGAGCAAATCTTTCCTCCGGCTCAAAGAAAATGTCGGCGCGGATGAAAAGCCCGGCATTATCGTCCGGATGCAGTCTCATATGACTTATAATTTCTCCTGTCCCCCGGTCAATTATCCTGTCACGGGAATCAATGAAGGAAAGTCTGATGCCAGCTTCAAGCACGAGCGTACCGGCCTGCCAGCCAAACCCTATTTCGTTTTCAAACTCCTTCCAGTCAATCTCTTCATCAACTGCTGTTAAGAAATAACCCGTATTACAATAATAATCAGAGGATTGGGGATCGTTGGATTTAATACATGTATTTACCGTATCTTTATGCGTCTGGTGCTGGATATACCTTGCTCCTATAAAAGACCTTGCATGTCCCCTGTAAGGCGATTCATAAAGTGTGACCTTCAAGCCGCCGCCGTAAGACAACACAACAGGGGAATCAAAATCATCAAAATTCGGAGCACTGAGGTCAGAACCGCCAACCTCGCCGAAAATCTCAACCCTGTCAAAAAAAGCAGTCCCGGCTCTCAACAACGACCTGTTTGTAAAAATAGTAGTCCTGTCTTTAACAATTTCGTTCTCATTAAGTCTTTCCTCTGAAACATCCCTCGCTCTGGATTCCACATTTATCTCAAGTTTTACAATGCCTTTCTTAACCTTGACTTCTTCAGCAGTTAATGCAGAAATAGCAACCAATGACAGTATTGCCCAGGATAAAATTGTCTTCATATTGATTATTATAATTCTGACAAAGCATCTTGTCAAATCAATAAATAATTTCGCAGAGGGTTCTTTTAGACGCATCATTTACCTCCGTCTAATATCATAACTATTTGGTTGCGTCGGATCACCCTCCCTCCTTTCCAGCGCAACCGGGATCTTTTTCTGATTTTTTGGCAAGCATACACTTTTGTCTTATGCTATAATAAAATCGTTATGGGTAAGCGGGTTACAATTGCCCGGAAACTGGCAAAATTCGTGAGAAAGAAGTCTTTTGACGACCTTTCAAAAAAAGCGGTGGATGAACTAAAGAAGCGGATTCTTGATTCGCTGGGCTGTGCTATCGGCGCCCTTGAAGGCAGCCCTGTTACTATAGTCCGCAACCACATAAAGGAATTTGATAAGAATGGCATCTGCACCCTTATTGGCGAAGGGACGGCATCCCCGGACAGGGCAGCATTCTACAATAGCCTGCTTGTGCGTTATCTTGATTTCAATGATAGTTACCTGGCAAAAAAAGAAACATGCCATCCAAGCGATAATGTGGCGGCATTGCTTTCAGCATCCGAATATACCAACACCACAACGAAGGAATTCCTCACCGCCCTTGCGATTGCGTACCAGGTCCAGTGCAGGTTATCTGATGCGGCGCCTGTCAGGAGCAAGGGCTTTGATCATACCACCCAGGGATCATACGCTGTTGCTGCCGGTGTATCAAGGATTCTCGGGCTGGACGAGGAGAGGATTGCGAATGCCATTGCTATAAGCGGAACCGCGTTCAACGCCCTGCGGGTGACGCGCACAGGAAAACTCTCGCACTGGAAAGGGCTTGCCTATCCGAATACTGCATTCTGCGCCACCCATGCCACATTTCTTGCCATGCACGGGATAACAGGGCCAGAACAGGTATTTGAGGGCGATAAGGGATTTATGGATGCTATTGCGGGCAGGTTCAATATTGACTGGGCGCACGAGGACATTGAGCGCGTAACAAAAACTATAATCAAGAAATACAATTCGGAGATCCATTCCCAGTCATCTGTTGAATGCGCGCTTGAAATGAAGCGGGAATCCTTTACTTCAGCAACGGATATCAGAAGGATTGAGATAGACATTTTTGATGTCGCCTACAACATAATCGGCGGCGGAGAGGAAGGGGGAAAAACCGGGGTCAAAACAAAGGAAGAGGCAGACCACAGCCTGCCATACATTGTGGCAGTGGCAATCCTTGACGGAAAGGTTATGCCGGAGCAGTACCTGGCTGAACGCATACTTGCAGCCGATGTGCAGAACCTGCACAGGAAGGTTCTGGTCCGTCCGCGCAGGGATTTCAGCAGGAGATTTCCCGAGGAGATCCCGTGCTTGATAAAAATACATCTGAAAGACGGCCGGGTGCTAAAAAAAGAAAAACGGGATTATGAAGGCTTTTTTACAAATCCCATGTCATGGGAGAAAGCGGTTGAGAAATTTAACAGCCTGAGCGATAGATACATTTACAAAGATCTCCAGAAGGAGATCGTGGATGCGGTAAAGAATCTTGAACATCTTAAGATGTCAGACCTTATAAACCTGCTTAAAAGGATTCCCGGACCGCAGGGAGGTTAAAAATATGAGTGTACAAAAAAAACAGGAAAGGGCTTTTCAATTTTTGCGGATGAACGAACGCGACGCAAAACCGAGGAAAAGGGGTATAACAGAGATCCGCGGGCCCTATTACACCCCAATGGGCAAGCGTTACCTTGAGGATATACTTGAGACCGCTGGTGAATATGTGGACTCATTAAAATTCGCCGGCGGCTCATTCAGCCTGATGCCGCGGAATGCCATACAGGAAATCATTGACCTTGCGCATAAATACAATGTCCTTGTTTCCACAGGCGGGTTTATTGAATATGTATTGACTCAGGGTAAAAAAGCGGTTGACCAGTATATTGGAGAGTGCAAGGATTTGGGATTTGATATAATTGAGATTTCATCCGGCTTTATCACAATTCCAACAGAGGACTGGCTCAGGCTGATCAAAAAAGTCCAGAATGCCGGGCTGAAGGCAAAACCAGAGGTCGGGATTCAGTTTGGCGCCGGCGGGGCAACATCAGCAGAAGAGCTTGCGGTAGAGGGAACAAGGGATCCAAACTGGGCAATCTCACAGGCAAGAAAGTTTCTGGATGCAGGCGCCTATACGATAATGATTGAATCCGAGGGCATAACCGAGAATGTAAAAATATGGCGGACCGCTGCGGTCGCAAAGATTATTGACAGCCTTGAGCTGGAAAAGGTCATGTTTGAAGCAGCAGACCCGGAGGTATTTGAATGGTACATCAAGAATTACGGACCAGAGGTCAACCTCTTTGTTGACCATAGCCAGATAGTGCAACTGGAGACGCTCCGAAGGGGGATCTGGGGCACAAAGAGCCTCTGGGGAAGAGTTATCACATATAAGTAATAAAAAATTTATTGCGCAACATCTTTTTCCCGCCCCTGTAGCGCAACTGGATAGAGCAGCGGGCTTCGAACCCGCAGGTTGGGCGTTCAAATCGCCCCAGGGGCATCCGTTAAAATCCCATGCTTTTTAAATCTAAGGAGCATTGATAAGCAAATCAATCAGCACAACCTGCGGGACGTAGACTATAATGAATTTCAAAGGGTTAAAGTTTTTTCTGTTGTAAGATAGGAAGCATATTCAATAGCAGCAAGAATATCCTCACGTGTAATATTTGGGAAATTTTTTAAAACCGTGTCATAATCTTCGTCAGCAGCAAGATGGCTCAAAATTACCCACACCGGTATGCGCGTCCCTCTAATACATGGTTCACCTCCACATATTTCAGGGGTCACAGATATTCTTTCATTCATTTTTCTTTTCTCCATTTCTAAAAAACTACTTTAATTATAACATGAAAATATTGGGTTTGCAAAAATTTTTGTGAATAATTATAATTCCTTCCGCAGGGGCAGAGCCGTGTGCCCGCTCCCCCATATCCCCCCTTTGATAAAGGGGGGAATAAAAAGGGGGTTAAAAGGCAACAATGCGCATTGTTGCCTGGTATGTTAACGCAATTATTATGGAGCCATACCGTGATGAGAAAATTGAACTTTTTGTGAGATTGGGTGGGGAGATATACCACACCTGATTCGTGTAAGTCTTGACCTGTTGGAAAATAAAAAATTCAATTTGACTGATTGGTTATGGATAAGATACAATTAAAAAGTGGAAATTATCTTTACAGAGCACTCAAGATTTGAGATACAACGAAGGCAAATAAACGAAAATGATATTAAAGAGTTGATAAAACAACCACAGCAAACAATTTCTACTAAAAAAGGAAGATTAATTTATCAGAAAAAATATTTTGATAACCCTATGAAGATGAAGAAAGAAATTCTATTAAGAGTCATAGGTAAAAAGGAAAAAGAAAGGTTTACAGTTATAACTGCATATAAGACTTCAAAAATTAAAAAATACTGGATAAAAGGAGGCAATTAATATGAAGGTAATATACGACCCTGAAACAGATACCATGACTCTCATTTTAAGGGAGGGTACAGTAGCGGAAAGTGATGAATTAAGAGAAGGTCTT
>DATBWZ010000044.1:0-12241 GCA_036514535.1 bacterium | reverse complement strand
AACCGGAAACACGGAAAAGCCATCTGATTTTGTGATGATGTATCTTTGTCCAATGGAGTCGCTGGACCTTCTTATCCTGCCAATCTACAGATTTGTAAAATTTCACAGAAAGGTTGATGTGCAGAAGATTCTAATATCTGCGGAGAAATATTTTAAAATTTCAAAAACATCTTCAATGAACAGGGGTATAGAAGCGATAGAGCATACTCCCAAGGGCAGGAATGTTTTTTGCCTGAGGTTCAAGAAGGACAAGACGGTTTACATCCTGGAATTAAAAAACAGGGATGTCATGAAGAGATTGAATAAGGACAATTTCGGCGAGGAAAGATTGTTTCTTGATGTTTCGGTCCTTCACATGCTTTTCATAGGAGATATTCTTGGAATGAATCATAATGTTGCTGAGAAGAATATCCGTTATTCCCATAATTCCAGAGACTTAATGACGACTATGCGTGAGGGGTGGGGCGATTGCATTGTTCTTCTGAAGTCGCCAACGGTTGATCAAATTCAGGCTGTGACCTCCAATGGCGATAAGATGCCTCATAAGTCAACCTTCTTTTATCCGAAACTTTATAGCGGAATGCTGTTCCGTAGCCTTGTTGAGTGAGTAATTATTAAGAGAGATTTCAATCAATAATGTTTGTCATTGGATTAATCTCAGGGACTTCGGCGGACGGCGTTGATGCAGCGCTTGTAAAAATTAATGGCGCTGGAGAAAAAATAACCATAAAGGAAATTGCTTTCAGAACATATTCTTTCTCCCGCGATCTTCAGGATGAAATATTTAGAATCTCACATGGGAAGGGCAATGCTGGCGAGATCTCTATGCTGAATTTTAAACTCGGAGAGATTTTCGCGCAGGCAGCGCTCCGGATTGCTGATAAGGCAGGGATCCCTATTCGGAAGGTTTCGCTTATAGGCTCCCATGGACAGACGGTTTCTCATATACCCGGGAGGGCGTCGTTTCAGATAGGCGAGCCTGCAGTTATATCAAAGCGGACCGGTGTTGTTACGATTGCTGATTTTCGTCCAGCGGACATTGCTGCCGGTGGAGAGGGCGCGCCATTGTCCTGTCTTCTTCATTACCACCTGTTTAGAAAAAAGGGCGAATCAACCCTTGTTCTGAATATAGGAGGTATCAGTAATTTTACACTTGTTCCTTCAAGCGGCGGAACATCTGATATTTTGGCTTTTGATACAGGGCCCGGGAATATGCTTATAGACGGGCTTGTAAGGGATGTTACCGGCGGCAAAAAGAAATATGACCACCACGGCAGAATTGGAAAGAAGGGCAGAATAAACCAAAAGCTTCTTGGCAGGTTGATGCAGAACCGCTTTATTTTGAAGCCACCTCCTAAATCTACAGGAAGAGAGGCATTCGGAAAGGTATTAATTGAAGGATTAAAAGAAATTCAGAAAAAAGAAAAGATCGTGTTTAAAGATCTTGTCGCGACAGTAACGGCTTTTACTTCAGAGTCAGTTTATTATAACTATATGAAATATATAAAGAATTTTAATCCATCCAAACTGGTAGTCACAGGGGGTGGAGTTAAAAATAGGCTTTTAATGGATCTTATGAAAAAGAGATTTTATCCTTTACCGGTAAAAACCTTTGAGGATTATAGTCTTAACAGCGATTCTGCCGAGGCTCTGGCCTTTTCGCTGCTTGCCTATTTAACATACAATGGATTGCCAGGGAATATTCCTTCGGCTACAGGGGCAGAGATGCCTGCGGTGCTGGGGAAAATTTCTTATTTTTAAAGGAGTTATTAATCTCATTTTTCACTTGCATTTCTTTTATTTCAATGTTAAAATCTTCATTTTAAAAGTGGACGCTTTATGTCCGCTTTTTATTTTTCTCAGAAGATGGAAAAAGTTTTAAAAATTATAGAGGAAGTCAGAGAAATGGTTATACCTATACTTGAAGAACAAAAAATGGAACTAGTAGATCTGCATTACAGAATGGAGCAGAATGGCTGGGTTCTTAGATTGCTTGTTGATAAGCCAGGCGGTGTGAACGTGGATGATTGTGCGTTGGTTAGCAGAGAAGTAAGCGCTCATCTGGATGTAAGAAATCTAATCCCGGGCAAATACCTTCTTGAGGTTTCTTCTCCCGGCATTAACCGTCCGCTGAAGAGTATTGAGGATTTCAGTAGGTTTATCGGATCCAGAATCAGCCTGCAACTCGCGGTTCCGTCTGATGGCAGAAGAAACTTTACCGGAAAAATTGCCGGGGTCGGAACAGAGGAAATTACAGTTGATGTGGACGGCAAGAATTATTCGTTTAAAATTGACGGTATAAAAAAGGCAACATTAAAGGTTTTATGATTTATCAAGTGAGGTGGAGTTATGATAAATGAATTGGCAAGGGTAATTGATCAGATTTGGCAAGATAAAGGAATAGACAAAAAGATTTTAATAGAGGCGATTGAATCTGCTCTTGTATCGGCTGCAAAGAAAAAATTTGGCATTAATAAGGAGATAGAAGCGCGGTTCAATGAGGATTCAGGCGAAATAGAATTGATGGAATTTAAAAGTGTCGTAGAGGATGTTGTTGATCCTGATAATCAAATAAGTCTGCCGCAGGCTAAAAAACTGGACTCAGGTGCGGAGATCGGTGACAGCATAGGTGTTAAACTGGAAGCAGATCTGCTTGGCAGGATTTCTGCTCAGACAGCGAAGCAGGTTATATTTCAGAAAATGCGCGAAGCAGAAAAGGAACTTGTTTTTAATGAGTTTAAGGATCAGAGCGGGAAAAACATCTCTGGAATAGTCAGAAGGTTTGAAGACAAGACTATTGTTGTTGAGATGGGAAAGACCGAGGGCTATATTCCGCCCAGGGAGCAGATTCCACGCGAGGTGTATCGTGTGGGTGAGGCTCTAAGAGCATACATGCTTGAGATAGAACGGTCTTCCCGGGGGCCGCAAATTATACTTTCAAGGGCTCATCCCCAGTTTCTCGTAAAACTTTTTGTTTCGGAGGTTCCGGAGATTAAAGAGGGGATTGTTGAGATAAAGGGTGTTGCCAGGGAAGCCGGTGTGCGTTCCAAGATCGCAGTATCTTCAAAGGACCCGGACGTGGATCCGGTGGGTGCATGTGTGGGATTCAAAGGATCACGCGTTCAGAGTGTAGTCCAGGAACTGCGCGGAGAAAAAATTGATATTATAGCATGGTCTTCTGATGTGGCAAGGTATGTTATTCATGCGCTGTCTCCTGCAACCGTTTCCGAAGTGATGGTATACGAAAATGACACAACACTGGAGGTTATTGTTCCTGACGATCAGCTTTCGCTTGCAATTGGCAGAAAGGGTCAGAATGTGAGACTTGCGGTTCAGCTGATAGGCTGGAAGATAGATATAAAGAGTGAATCAAAGGTTAAGGAAATCAAGGAAACTGCCAAAAAAGTTTTTGCTGAAATAAAGGATCTCGGAGATAAGACCTCGGAACTTGTGTACAAAAGCGGCATTCATTCAGTCAAGGAACTTGCAGAATGTGATTTGGAAGTGCTGGTGAAAATTCCGGGAATTGACAGGAAAACAGCGGAAACGGTTAAACAGCAAGCTATTGAATTATATAGTATAAAAGGTGACCAAATGTCGGCGGCTGATTCTGACACGGAGGGTGCTGCTGAAGAGGAACAAAAGGAATAAAATGTCAAAAGAAGAAAAAATCAGAATTCATACATTAGCAAAAGAACTCAATGTAGACTCAAAAGAAATTCTTACGAAACTCAAAGAGCTGGGATCTGAGGTGAAAACTCCTTCAAGCAGCATTTCTGTTGAGGTCGTCAATCAGTTAAAAGCCAAATATTACGCTCCTAAAGAACAAAAAGTAAAGACTGTTCTTAGAAAAGCAAAAAAAGAGGAGCCGCTGCCGGAACCGGAAGTAAGAGTTGAAGGTGCGGCGGTTCAGCCAGAAGCAATTTTCCAAAAACAGCCAGAACAGAAAGCCCTGCCCCAAACCCCTGTCCCTGATACTATCCCACAGCAAAAGTCTGCTGAAATGGCAACTGCTGGGGTGGCATTTGATGCGAATGCCGGGGGAATGACTGTAATAAAACCTCATGTTGATGAAGCGATAAAAGAAAAAAAACCATTCAGACGAAAGATTGTTAAAAGAAAGGATGAAGTCAGGGCTATTAAAGATCAACTTGTGGATAATGTTTTTGAAGAGGAGATAATTATTGAGGAACAGGTAAAGAGAAAAAAAATGCCGCCTCAAAGGCCATTAAAAAAGACTGAAATTACCACGCCTAAAGCATCCAAAAAAATAATAAAGATTGAGGACAAAATAGTTGTGGCAGAACTTGCGCAAACGATGGGAGCGAGAATTGGAGATGTCATTAGAAAACTGATAGAACTCGGAACAATGGTAACGGCAAATCAGACAATAGATGCGGATACTGCCTCACTGATCTCAAAGGAGTTTGGTTATGAGGTGGAAAGAAGTCAGTTCAACATTGAGGATATTCTTAGGGACACGAAGGATAATCCTGAGTCTCTAAAACCAAGGCATTCGGTTGTAACTATTATGGGACATGTTGATCATGGGAAAACAACTCTTCTTGATGTTATAAGGGAAAGCCATGTTGCAGACGGTGAAGCGGGAGGGATTACTCAGCATATCGGAGCTTATGAAGTAATTGTGAACGGGAAAAAACTGACATTTATTGATACACCAGGGCACGAAGCTTTTACAATGATGAGAGCACGGGGAGCTCGTATTACTGATATTGTAGTTCTTGTTGTTGCTGCTGACGACGGCGTTATGCCTCAGACGCTTGAGGCTGTTAATCATGCCAAGGCGGCAAATGTCCCTATTGTGGTGGCAATAAACAAAATAGATAAACCCAATGTTAATATTCATAAAGTAAAACAGAACCTGGTTGAACTTGGGTTAACCCCTGATAATTGGGGAGGAAATACTCTCTACGCAGAAATTTCTGCCAAAAAGAAGATTGGAATAAAGGAACTTCTTGATATAATATTGCTGCAGTCGGAGATGCTGGAATTGAAGGCAAATCCGGACTGTCTGACGCGTGGAACAATTATAGAATCAAGGTTGGAAAAGGGAAGAGGTCCGGTTGCCAGTGTAATAATCCAGAAAGGAACCCTGAAAAACGGCGGGATAATTGTTTCCGGCGGGCATTTTGGAAAAGTAAAGGCAATGTTCAATTTCAAAGGAGAGAGGATTAATGCAGCGGGGCCGTCAGTCCCTGTGGAAATAATCGGTCTATCTGGTGTTCCGTCGCCCGGAGAGAAATTGTATGAGGTTAAAGATGAAGCCATTGCCGAGAGGATTGCGAAGGCGTCTGTAGAAAAAGCCATTCAGCTAAAGCCCCAGAATGTAAAATATTCTCTCCAGGATCTCCTGAGTCAGCCAAAATCTGCTGAAAAACTGACGCTTAATGTAATAATAAAAGCCGATGTCATAGGTTCAGCAGAAGCATTAAGAGATGCATTCACGAAACTTTCCACTGACAAAATCCAGTGCAATTTAATTCATCTCGGTGTGGGTGGAATCACTGAATCCGATGTAATGCTTGCATCAGCAAGCAAGGCTGTAATTATTGGTTTTGGAGTAAGGGAAGAATTAAAAGCAAGAGAAGTATCTCAGGAGGCAGGCGTTCAGATAAGGTTCTATACAATTATCTACGATGCAATTGAGGATATTAAAAATGCAATGGTAGGTATGCTTAAACCGATACTGAAAGAGAAAATGATTGGCAGGGCTGCGGTTAAGGATGTATTTAAATTTGCCAAAGTTGGCAACATTGCTGGTTCACTTGTTACGGAGGGAAAAATTGTTAATGGTTCAAAGATTAGAATTCTCAGGGACAGCATTGTTATATATGAGAGCAAAATTGGTTCACTGAGGCGGTTTAAGGAAGATGTTCACGATGTTGCATTAGGGATGGAATGCGGTATTACTATTGAAAATTTTAATGATATAAAAGCTGGGGATATTTTAGAAATTTTTGAACTTGAGGAGATTAGTCAGACTCTATAATATTGAGTATGCTTATAGGCGTTTTAAAGATTACACTCTTACTGAGGAACAGCCATTCCCTGAAGGACAAAAGGAGGATAATAAAGAGCCTGATGGAGAAGATGAAGCAAATTTTTAATATCTCTGTAAGCGAGGTTGAGCATAGAGATATGTGGCAGAAGGTTACGCTGGGAGTGTCTTTTATAGGGAGGAACAGTTCCTATATAAGCACGGTTAATAACTCAATTATGGAATTTATTGATACTTGCAGGGAATGCGAAGTAATAAATGATAACCGTGAGACAATAGCGATCAATGATTTTGTTGGTGAAATGTCATGAGATTGTACAGGAAAGAAAGGATCAATGACCTTTTAAGGGATGAGATCTCCCGGACAATAATGATAGATATAAAAGATCCTGTTCTTAATTCTGTAACTATAACGGCAGTCAAAGTCAGCAGTGATCTTGGAAGCGCTGTGGTGTACTTCTCCAAGGGTGTGGACAATAAAGATATTCAGGTCATCCAGGATGGGCTTAGCAGATCCGCTGGTTTCATTCGCTTTATCATAAAAAAGAATCTCTGCATGAGAAGGATACCAGTCTTGAAGTTTAAATACGATGATTCAATAGAATATGGTATGAGGATTGAGGGGCTCCTTGCCGGTTTGACAAGAAATGAAAAGTGACTTTAAAAAATTTATTGAACATCTGAGAAAAAATAAATCATTTATTGTTGCATCCCATGCCAATCCGGAGGGAGACGCAGTTTCTTCAACTTTAGCTATTGCCTATATTTTAAAAAGAATGAAAAAATCTGTTTATATCTACAATGCCGATAAATTCCCCTGCCAGTTTTCTTATCTTCCGCTTTTCAGGGAGGTTAAACAGACTCTCCCTAAAAACAAAAGGTTTGATATGGCAATTATTGTTGACTGTAGTAAGATAGCCCTTGCAGGGGAGAAGCTCGTTCATTTTTTAGAGAGTAATGTGAGGATAACGGCAAAAATTGATCATCATAAAACAAATGATAATTTTGCGGATGTGGCAATTATTGATCCTTTAGCAAGTGCAACGGGTGATTTAATTTATAGTCTTATAAAAAAGATGGGCCTAAAAATTGATCTTCCTTGTGCAAATTGCATATACACATCAATTAGTTGCGATACCGGTTCATTCCATTTTCCTAATTCCAATCTTAGAGCATTCAAAATTGCCAGCGAAATGGTTGATCTCGGGGTAAAACCGTGGGAGATTGCGGAGAATGTGTATGAGCATGAGCCCGTCAGAAAATTGAAATTGCTTGAAAGGGCGCTGAGTACCCTGGATGTTACCGATGGCGGAAGAGTTGCATCAGTTTTTATTACAAAAGGGATGCTTGACGAAACCGGTTCAACCAGGGGGGATACAGAGGGTCTGATAAATTATCCGAGGTCAATTGACGGGGTAAAGATTGCATTAATGTTTAGAGAAATTAACAATAGAAAATATAAGGTTAGCCTACGTTCAAAAAATGAAATTGATGTGTCAAAAATAGCTGAGAAATTCGGCGGCGGAGGGCATAAGGGTGCTGCGGCATTTATTTTTGAGAGCACATTTAGGAATGCGAAATCTGCAGTACTAAAAGAGATTAAAAAGGCATTGAAACTCCATGGATAAAAGAAGCGGCATACTGTTGGTGGATAAGTTTACGGGGATGACATCTCATGATGTTGTTATCCTGCTTCGCAGAAGGCTTGGCATAAAAAGTATTGGTCATGGCGGGACGCTTGATCCGATGGCAACAGGGTTACTGATAGTTTTGATAGGCGAAGGGACTAAACTCAGCCAGTTTATTGCGAATTGCGATAAGACTTACGAGGCAAGGCTTGTCCTTGGAACAGAAACAGACAGCAATGACAAGGACGGAACGATAACAAATACATCTGAGATCAATGTTAACGAATCTGAGATTACGGCGGTGTTTGGAGAATTTAAAGGGGATATAATGCAGACGCCTCCGTATGTTTCAGCAATTAAGCACAAGGGCAAACCGCTTTATGAATATTCAAGATCTGGTGTTTTAATAAAGCCGGCGCCGAAAACAGTTAAGGTATATGATTTAAAGATAAATAAAATATCCATTCCTTACGTTGAGTTTACTTTATTTTCTTCAAAAGGTTTTTATGTCCGGGCCCTTGCCAGGGACATAGGCGCCAGGTTGGGCTGCGGTGCCCATCTTGATTATCTCCGCAGGTTGACGATTGGCAATTTTTCTGTGGATAGAGCAATCCCGGTGAATGAGATAGGGAATGCTTCCATAGAGGAGATTGAGAAACGGATTATACCATTGAGTGATTCGCTTTCGGAATGGGTACCAGTTGTCATAGATAATTCCGACCTTGCAGCGGTTAGGAACGCAAATCAGGCGCTTATAAAAAATCTTCTTGATAAAGAGTCTGTTACCGGCGGAAAAGGATTTAAATTGTTGGATAAAGATAGCCGCCTTGTTGCGCTCGTGAGGTGTAAAGGGGCATCAGATAAGATTGAACCAGAGATTTTAAGAATTTTTAACGATAATTAAAGGGAGGTTACAAATGATACTTGCAAAGGAGAAAAAAAGCGATTTGATTGGTAAATTTAAGATCAATCTTTCGGATACGGGGTCTGCACATGTGCAGATTGCTCTGCTTACCGAAAGGATCAATTATCTTACCGAGCACGCAAAGATTCACAAAAAGGATTTTAGTTCAATAAGAGGGTTGCTAAAACTTGTGTCAAAACGCAAGAAACTTCTTGATTATTTGAAGGGACAGAATTTTAAGGCATATCAGGAACTTATTGAAAGACTTGGATTGAGAAAGTAAAGGAGAAAACATAGAATGAAATCTGTAGGTATAAATTTTGAGAACAGGGAGTTTATTTTTGAAACAGGTAAACTTGCCAAATTGGCAGACGGAGCTGTGTATGCGAAGTATGGGGAATCCTCTGTTATAGCAACAGTTGTTGCTTCAAAGGAGTCATTGGAAACGGTGGATTTTATGCCACTTGTAGTTGAATACAGGGAAAAGGCATACGCTGCCGGGAAGATACCAGGTGGATTTTTCAAGAGAGAAGGTAGGCCCTCTGAAAAAGAGGTCTTGACATCAAGGCTGGTGGACAGGCCGCTGAGACCCTTGTTTCCAAAGGGATTTGATAGGGAGGTTCAGATTATAATATGGGTTCTTTCCTCGGATCTGAAGAATGCAACGGATGTGCTATCCATAAATGCAGCTTCCGCAGCCCTTTTTGTATCGGATATTCCCTTCCCCGAACCTCTTGGGGCCGTAAGAGTGGGAAGAATTGACGGTAAATTGGTAATCAATCCCACGCTGGATCAACTTGGACAGAGCGATATGGATGTCGTGGTTGTTGGAACAGCTAACGGAATAACAATGGTTGAAGGCGGTTCAAAGGAGGTAGGGGAGGAAGAATTAGTAGATGCAATCTCCTATGGCCATGAAAGACTGAAAGAACTTATAAAATTACAGTACGGGCTGGAATCAGTTGCAAAACCTAAAAGAAAATTCATTCCATCGGACGAGAGTGAATTAAAAAAAGAGGTGGAAAAAAGGGCAGCAGGGAGAATGCTTGAAGCAATCACTATATCTTCAAAGGCTGAAAGAAAGGAAAAACTTGCCCAATTACTGGGCTTTTTATGGGATGAGTTGTCGCCCACTGAGGAAGAAGAAAAGAAGAGACTCAAGATTGCGTCATGCTTTACTGATCTTGAAAAGAAAATGGTTAGGCAAAAGATAAAAACCGAAAACAAAAGAATAGATGGCAGAAGTCCTTCGGATATCAGGGATATTCATTGTGAAGTGGGCGTTCTGCCGAGGCCGCATGGTTCCAGCCTGTTTACAAGGGGTGAGACCCAGGCGCTTGTGGTTACGACTCTTGGGACTGATTCCGATTCGCAGATAATTGATGCTCTTGAAGGGGAGAGTTATAAGAGCTTCATGCTGCACTATAATTTTCCTCCTTTCTCCGTAGGAGAAACAAAACCAATGAGGAGCCCGGGCAGGAGGGAGATTGGGCATGGCGCTTTGGCGGAGAGGTCCATTCTGCCTGTTCTGCCATCGGAAGAAAAATTCCCATATACGATCAGGATAGTTTCGGACATATTGCAGTCAAACGGTTCGTCGTCCATGGCAAGCGTTTGCGGCGCCTCATTATCGCTGATGGATGCAGGTGTGCCGATAAAGTCCCATGTCGCCGGGATTGCTATGGGGCTTATCAAAGAAGGCGATTGGTATTGTGTGCTGACCGACATACTAGGTGATGAGGACCATATTGGTGATATGGACTTCAAGGTCGCAGGAACAGAGAAAGGAGTTACCGCTGTTCAGATGGATATTAAAATTCAGGGAGTATCAAGGGATATGATGCTTGATGCAGTGCTGAAAGCAAGGGATGCAAGACTGCACATTCTTTCAAAGATGAAAGAAGCTATCAATGAACCGAAGACGGAATTGTCAGAATATGCCCCGAGATTTACATATATACAGATAAGACCGGAAAAAATAAAAGACCTTATTGGTCCCGGAGGGAAGAACATCAAGTCAATAATTGAAAGGGCTGGTGTTAAGATAGATGTTGAAGATACCGGCAGGGTAGCGATTGCTTCAAATAATCCGGAGAGCAGGGATAAGGCATTAGAGCTTATTAAAGAATTTGTGCAGGAGGCGGAAATAGGACGGATTTACAATGGAAAGGTAAAGAGAATTGTTGATTTCGGCGCCTTTGTGGAAATATGTCCCGGAGTTGAGGGCCTGGTCCATATATCTCAGATGGATTTTTCGCGCATCAAGCAGGTCCGCGATGTTGTAAAGGAAGGCGATATAATTCCTGTTAAGGTTATAGAAGTTGACGAGCAGGGCAGGGTAAGACTGTCACGGAAAGAGGCACTCAGGGAACTTCAGCAGACGGAGAACACAAAGACTGATAACCATGATTGACAGATATACAAGAAAGGAGATGGCAAAGATCTGGGCTCAGGAAGAGAAGTTTAATCTCTGGCTTAGGATTGAATTGCTTGCCTGCGAAGCATGGAAAAAACTCGGTATTATTCCGGATAAAGATTTCAGAAAAATTAAGAACGCAAAATTTAATATGGAGAGGATTGCCGAAATAGAAAAAACGGTCAAGCACGATGTTGTATCCTTTCTTACAGCAGTCTCAGAGAGCACTGGAGAATCTTCCAGGTTCGTGCATTTTGGATTAACCTCCTCCGATGTGCTTGATACATCTCTTGCCGTCCAATTGAAGAATGCAGCCGGGATTATAATAAAAGATGTGGAGGAATTGCTCTCCGTTCTCAAGACTCTGGCGTTCAAATATAAAAACACTCCGGTTATTGGACGTACGCACGGGGTACATGCTGAACCTACCACCTTTGGATTGAGGTTTGCAATCTGGTACGGGGAAATGAAAAGGAATTTAAAGAGGTTAAAAAGTGCAAAGGATGAAATCAGTTATGGAAAGATTTCCGGCGCCGTGGGAACGTTTGCCAATATTGAACCCGAGGTGGAAAAATATGTCTGCGATAATCTCGGCCTAAAACCGGAACCAGTTTCAACCCAGATTGTTCAGCGGGACAGACATGCCCAGTTTTTCTGCATGCTTGCAATACTCGCTTCATCCATTGAAAAGATAGCGCTGGAGATCCGCCATCTGCAGAGAACCGAAGTGCTTGAAGCTGAGGAACCATTCACCAGCGGGCAGAAGGGATCATCAGCTATGCCGCATAAGAGGAACCCTATCATATCCGAGAACCTGTGCGGTCTTGCCCGTCTTGTAAGATCATATTCAATTTCGGCAATGGAGAATGTCCCACTCTGGCATGAACGGGATATCAGTCATTCATCGGTTGAAAGGGTTATCGGTCCTGATGCCACAATTCTTATTGATTATATGCTTGTGAGGCTGACAGGCCTTCTGAAGGATATCGTGGTATATCCGGAGAAAATGAAAAAGAATCTTGAAATAACAAAAGGGCTGGTTTTTTCGGAAAGAATACTTCTTGAACTTATAAAAAAGGGCATTACAAGAGAGGCAGCTTATGGTATTGTTCAGACAAATGCTATGGAAACATGGAAATCCGGCTCCGAGTTCAGGGATTTGATAAAAAATGATAAAAAAATAAGATCCTTGTTATCGAACAAAGAAATAGAACGCTGTTTTGACCTTAAGCACCATCTACGGAATGTTGATACCATTTTCAAACGGGCTTTCG
>DATBWZ010000043.1:0-9120 GCA_036514535.1 bacterium | reverse complement strand
GGTTAAAGTCTTTTGCAGGACCTGTGCCCGGCTTAGCAGCACCATCAGGGTTATTATTAGCATTAAAATTATTAGCGTTATTACTTCCGGATTCAAAGAAGGCAATTCCCATTCTCACCCTTCTTATACCCTGGTCAGGGTCAAGGATTATATTCTTCATAACACGCCTTGAAACCACAAATTTTGGGGGATAGAAATTCAAAACATTTCCTTTAATATATAACTCATTATCATAATAGTAATAACCAGAATTATTTAAATAATTTTCACAATCCACTCCACCCCTGGTGCTGCAAAAATTTGTCACGGTTGAATTCGTATCATTATTCCCTTTCCTTCTCCATACATTATTGTTACCATAATTTGTCGTACAACTTGTTCTATAATAGTGATAATAGACCAAATCAGGCTTATAGCAACCATCACTTCCTGAATAATTATTTGGGTTTCCTGCCTGGCAGAAATCAGGGTCATATCCAGGATAGGTGGTTGTGTTATTATATCCCTTTTCAATGAAAAAATTTCCTCCATTTGTTTCAAGGTTTTGTCCTGCTGAATTTTTGCATGTCCCTGAAGCGTCACCACAGCCCGAACCAGTATCACACGGTAGGGACTGCATGCTTCCGGAATTATCCAGCAACCAATAGACATTCGGCGGAGCGCTTGTCTGTGTGAACATATCATTGTCCCCACCCTTTGCTGGATTCACAATGGAATCGCCGTAGGATGTGCCAATTGCACAGCAGGCGGATTTATTGGTGGGTGCGGAGAAGAGGTAGAAAAGCGGCATAAGTATCCCGGTAATTGCAATGGCAATTATTGTATATTTTCTATTAATTATCATCTTCATGGCTACACCCCTTATAAAATGACATTCACAATGAACTCAATCTCCGTCTGTTGTCCTTTATAGTTCTCTCCGACAACAGTAACCCGATAATTGTTGCCGCTTGAATTGCTGCATCCAATTGAATTTCCGCAGAACATTACGCCCGTGGCGCCGCCCTCTGTTAAAGGCAACATTCTCTTAATCTCTTTTATCCCGGATGGCATATGTCCGGAAAAGATTTTGCCGCATAACCCTTTTACAGCGGTATTGAGTTGGGTTGATGGGGATGTTATTTCAAATTGACTCAACAACAGCAATCTTCCGGTCTCAGCGCACTGGAAGGAACTGGATCTGCTGCTTACTGCAGAAGAGATATCCATCTGGAACCCGGACATTGTTATCGCCCCAAGCCCCAGTACCGTAAGAACAACAAGAAGAACCATGGTAACCATCATCACAAAACCCTTTTCCTTCTTAAATGTCTGTTTCATTATTATCATCCTTCCTCCACTGGTAGCCTTATAAACCAACCAGATTAAAAAAGAAAAAAGACCTGGTAGTTAGAGTATTAACTATTGGTATTGTGGTCTGGAGAACTACCCTCCTGAACTTGTCTTGTGTTGCGCCGGCAGGATGGTTTTCCAAAGCAGGACGCGCGTTTAAACCGCCGGCTGGATCGGGAGAATCCGACCTTGCCACCAGGCTGATCCTTATCCCAACAGTGTTGCCATATAAATCCTGAGGCCGCGCAGATGTGGTGGATCCCGCCCTGCAAGTCGTATCCTCATAAACGCCATCGCAGTACGCAGGCGCAATCAGACTAAAGTAATTGCTTGTTGCCTGGGTTCCACCGGCTCCACCAAAAACATTGCCGTTAAAAAGCGCATACGCAATCTGCATATCCTCTATACCCTCTGCAACCGGGATGTGGTCTTTAATATCTACTGTGCTTTCTCCTGTTAAATCCATTCCGGTATCCAGCATAAGATATGGGATATTCCCGCAGTTTGCTGCATCCACAGCGCTATCGCATACATAATACCTGTAAAAATTAACCCTGAACAGCCCTGCTGTTCCACCCTGGAAACAGGTATCAGCAAGAACATTTGAATCCAAAAATGTCGGCGGATACTCCTTGTTCCTGACAAAATAAAGAATCTTTACTGCTATATCTTTATCACCAGCCATTCCAGCCGTAATGGTTTGATCCTGATACCGCATAAATGCGTATGTACCTCCGCCGTAGCACATTGCGAGAAGGAATGTCCCTTTTCTTAACTCAAAGTTTTTGCATACACTGATCTTAAGCGCACCTGTATCGCCACCAATTGGCACAGCGGTTGCAATCTTCCAGTAGAAATGCCTGGAAACATCCGCCTCTGCTGCTCCTGGCAGATGGACCGGACATCCGTCTTCCAGAGCGCCGGGCAGAGGGCTCTGCTCCCTGGCGAAAAACTGAAGCGTATCAGGGCCATTAATCGCATCAAGTTCAATTGCAGTGAGGGTATCAAAATTAAAAAATGGAAAAGCTGTCGCTGGATCAATGCCAAAGCCGGCTTTCATCAAATCCCTTTGAATAGTATCCAATGCAATCCTCGCATTGTTCTGCGCCTCGGAGGTAATTCCGGTGGAAACATACAACTCCTTCTGGGCAATAAACATCTGAAACACCGCTATAAGCATCAGGGATGCAATAAACACTGTTACCATCAGTTCTATCAGCGTCAGACCCTTTTCATTATTTTTATTTATCATCACGCATCAACTCCTTTATGTTCCGATTGGACTGGGAATAGTAGTGGTCACAACTGCTGTCCAGTACCTCGCTGCCCTCGCGCTCTTCCACCTTACAATTACTGCCACTATATGAGCATCTACTGAACCATCCCCATCCAGGTCAATATTTGCAACATTCCAATACCTCTGGTACCTGGTCCCTGCTGTGCTTAACCCCTTGTAATTCGCAGGGAGATTTGCATCGGAATACTCATAGGCAGGGCTGGATGGCGGGTCATTATAAATATCAATTTCGCCAAGTGAATTATTATTCCCTGCATCCTTATCGGTAAATATCGCAAGGTTAAAATTAGCGAGCGGATCCGGCACCATATAGGGCATATTGACCGCCAGATCCTGCGCATACAGCATGGCATCAGCCATTTCCTTACTGTAGGCATTATACTGAACCGCAATGAGCTGCGTCCCCATTATCCCGAGAAAACCGATGGCAAACACAACCAGCGCTACCATAAGTTCTATTAGGGAAAAC
The DNA here is from genome assembly GCA_036514535.1 of bacterium. Lineage (GTDB taxonomy): Bacteria > JAMCPX01 > JAMCPX01 > DATBWZ01 > DATBWZ01 > DATBWZ01. The sequence goes on along the minus strand of DATBWZ010000043.1, from coordinate 6,022 downwards.
CCCTTTTCATAATTTCTAATACGCTTATTCATAGATCACCTCAGAATACCTTTACCATTCCGCGCGGAGATGTAACAAGTATAGCGCTTTTTCTGGATACATTTACGGATGCAACTAATTCAAGCAGGATACCTCCGCCGCCAGCAGTCAAGGACAAGAAGCCGCCAGCGGAATTTAACGCCATTCTGCCATCAGCGCTAAATATAAAAGCGCCCTTACCGCCCGCACAGAACGAACACTCGGAGTTCAGAGTAATGCCTGAATACGGAAAAGGAATGGATGAACCAAAACCAGAAGCAGGACCAAACTGTATGCGATCCGATAACTGAACGCATTTTATCTGGGTATCGCCATTTATAATCACCGCACCAGTTTGACAAGGCGGTGCATAGGGAGCAAATGTTGAAACATCAAAATTAAAATCGCTGTCCCGAAGCACAAAATACCGTTTGTTGACTATGTCAAAGGCTACTACAATATTAGTGTTTTCGCTTATCGCCCTGAACCTTGCAAGTACAAGATCCTGAGAGAGATCATGAACAGTATTTGAATATTCGGCTTCAGGCGATGCCTTCATCAGGTTCGGGCCTGCTACCATTGCCAGTATTCCGATTATTGCCACCACTACCATCAATTCCATCAATGTAAATCCCTTTTTACTCATCTTTGTTCTCCCATTTATCAAAATTTGCAATATCCATGCCATAACGCTATTATTCTCTAACTGTTTAAAAAATAAATTGATTTTAAATTTAGGGTCTGAATCCTCGGGCAAAATTACTATGAAAAAATTTCATGGTTGGAAAAATTTTCATACCCTCTCTATTCCTGCAATGCCGTATTGCTTTATTTTATAACACAATGCCCTGTTGCTTATTTCAAGCAACTGGGCAGCCTGCTTCTTGTTGCCCCCTGTCAACTTCAGCGCCCTTTGAATCAACTCCCTTTCCACTAAGGCAGTTGCGGTTGGAATGGAAAGATTGCTATCCTCAGCGCTGATTAAGGCAATTTCTTTTTTCTGAAGGATATAGGAAGGCAGGTGGTCTGTGGTTATTCCATTCCCGTCGCAGAGCACCATTGCGCGCTCTATGACATTTTCAAGTTCCCTTATATTACCCTTCCACTGATTATCTAAAATGTAATTCATTGCCGCTGGATCCAGACTTTTTATGCTTTTATTTAGTTTCTCGTTGAACTTACGGATGAAGTGTTCAACCAGGAAGGGGATATCCTCCTTCCTCTCCCTGAGGGGAGGGATAAAAATATTAATGACATTCAGTCTGTAAAAAAGGTCTTCCCTGAACCGGCCGGCCTTTACCTCCTTGTCCAATTCCCTGGCTGTAGCAGCGATTATTCTCACATCCACATTAGTAGATTTTGTATCGCCCACACGGCGGATCTCGCCCTCCTGGAGCACCCGCAAAAGTTTGACCTGGAGCGTTCCGGGCAATTCGCCTATCTCGTCCAGAAACAGGCTTCCGCGGTCAGCTTCCTCAAAAAGCCCTTTCTTGTTCATGCCTGCTCCGGTAAAGGCGCCCTTCACATATCCGAAGAGTTCGCTCTCAAGCAGATTCTCCGGAATGGCAGCGCAGTTAATTGTCACAAATGGCTCATCCCGCCTCGGGCTGTTGAAATGAAGTGCCTTTGCAACCAGTTCCTTGCCTGTTCCGCTTTCACCTGTAATAAGTATAGTGGTTTTGTAGGATGCTATTTTTGCAATGGTTTCATATATCCTTAACATCTGGGGACTTTTTCCTATAAGATTCTCATAATTGTATTCCTTTTCAACAGCCCGCCTTAAAAAAAGATTCTCCCTGAGCAGCCGCTCGCGTTCCTCTGTCTTTTTTATGGTCAGGATTAACTCATCGGTCCTGAAGGGCTTGTTAATGTAATCGTAAGCCCCCTGCTTCACGCATTCAATCGCATCGTCAACTGTTCCATAAGCCGACATCATTATCACAGGCGGGCTAACATCCTTCCGCTTTACCGCTTTCAGGAATTCCATCCCGTTTATGCCGGGCATCTTGATATCGCAGAGGATTATGGCAAATTCTTTTTTCTCAATCTGATCTATAGCAGCGCTGGCATCCTGCGCATCATCCACAGAGTACCCCTCCTGCGAAAGGGTCTCCTTCAGCATAGAGCGAACCGATTCCTCGTCGTCAACGACTAAAATAGATATGGGTTTATGGCTCATAATTTGTATTCATCCAAGATAACGATAGCATTATAATACATTGTGCTCGCTTTTTAGTATCTCGCCAATCAGGGTATTCGGTGTAGCATTGGTTATTTTTATGTCAACAAGTTTACCTGCCAGGGATATTTCGCCGGGGAAATTGACAACCAGATTGCCAGTGGTCCGGCCCATCAGTTGCATTCCGCCTTCTGATCTACAACTTTTTCCCTCAACAAGCACCTCCTGAACCTCGCCCACAAGCGAGCGATTCTTATCAAAACAGATATTACCCTGCAAATCCTGCAAAATTCGGAGCCTGAGCGATTTTACCGCCGCATCCACCTGCTCATCCATGCCTGCGGCAACCGTATTGGGTCTTGGTGAAAATTTGAAAGAAAATATACCGTCAAACCTTACCCGTTCCAGAAGGCTTAACGTTTCTTCAAAATCCGTCTCGGTTTCTCCCGGAAATCCCACAATTACATCCGTTGTAATTGCAATATCAGGATAAACTCCGCGGAGTTTATCAATAAGTTCAAGGTATCTCTCTCTTGTGTATTTTCTGTTCATCCGTTCAAGCACGCTGTTTGAGCCGGACTGAACCGGCAGATGAATATGCCTGCATAGTTTTCTGTTGGTTGCAAAGGAATTAACGAGATTGTTTGACAGGTCCTTCGGATGGGATGAGATAAATCGTATCCTTTTTATTCCATTAATTCCGGATATAATATCCAAAAGCGCGGAAAAATCCACTGCCCTGCCATTTGCTTCATAATAGGAATTGACATTCTGCCCCAGCAGTGTTACCTCTCTGACACCCCTCTCTGTCAGCAAATTTATCTCATTAATTATATCCCCTGACGGCCTTGAGAGCTCCCTCCCCCTCAGATAAGGGACAACACAGAATGCGCAGAAATTATTGCATCCCTCCATAATAGTAACAAAAGCCGTCACCGATGACGTGCCTTTGACAAGAGGGGCAAAGAATCTTTTCTGAGAATCGGAATGGAAGAAATCCACTGCGCTTACCGGCGCGACACCGGCCTGCGCAATTATATCCTGAAGTTTGTGAATGTTATGCGTCCCAATAACCATATCCAGTTCTGGAACTTTTTTCAGGAACTTATCTCTGACCTGCTGAGCAACACAACCTGTTACGCCCAGCAAAAGCCTGTTATTTTTATTCTTGAATTTTTTAAACCTTCCCAGTATTGAATAGACCTTATGCTCTGATTTTTCCCTGATACTGCAGGTGTTCACAAGTATCACATCGGCACCCTGAGGACCATCATTCCTGTTGAACCCCATCCCTTCAAGAACAGCAGCCATCCGCAGGGAATCCCGTTCATTCATCTGACAGCCAAAGGTCTGAATGAAATACTTCTTCATTTTACTGTTTCAGATATGCCGCCGGGATCAGAATTTTGCGTTTTTATTTCTGCCTGTTCCAGATAAAATTTGAAGGCAACCTTTCCGAACTGGACGACATCCCTGAAATTCAAAGATGTCTGATCAATCCTCTTGCCATTAACCATTGTCCCGTTGGTGCTCTTCAGATCCCTGATGTAAAATCTGCCATCATAAAAAAATATCACCGCATGTTCGCGGGACAGGCTCTTATCTTCCATGAAAATATCCATGCCCTTATCCCTTCCGATAAAAATCGGACTTTCGGTCATTGCAAACCGTTTGTTTTCGGATTCACCTTCAATCATGACAAGGGATGCTTTGATATGCGCAGGGATAGGCCTGTAAAAGAGGGATTTATCGGTATGCGTCTCCAGCGCTGTTATACTGTCTTTTTTATCGTCATCAGCCATAATTTGTGAATTATATCATAATTAAACCGCAAAAGCAAATTTGTTCCATAGCGCGATTCGCCGTTTTTTCCGGTTGACTAATAAAATTTATTGTGGTAAACTTCATAAGTATGAAAGCATATAAAATAGCACTTTTGATAATAGCAGCGATTTTCCTTTTCTCTTTATTCGGTTTCTGTAATGAAGAGGACGCATCAGCTGACAGCGGCCATTGTTGTGTTGTGTGTTGCTCTGCTGGCTGTAATGCTTCAATAGTGCAAAACAACCGGGTTACGATATTATACCCCCCTTTCGCTTCATTTTTTATTCCTATTGATACCGCTCTCCGCCAGGAGTTATTTACCGGTGGTATCGACTATCCTCCTAAAAGCCTTATTTAAGAGACAGAAGTAAGCACAAGCAGATTTGTTTTGTATTATATTGCGCTTTTTCTGTCTTTTTTGTTTTCCCGTTTATTGTTTTCCAATTTAAAAAGAAGAGAGGTAAAAATACATGAATAAAAGAATACTAATCATCTCAGCAGTAATAGCATTTCTTGTAAATGTTATTCCTAAAGCACACGCTGATGAGCCATTGACATTGGAAAAAGCCTTATCATTGGCTTATGAAAATAATCCCCGCATGATTGAAGCCACGAAAGCCATTGATGCGGCAAAGGGAGATTTGATAACCGCACGAACTTTTGCTAATCCAGAAGTTGAGTTTGAAATAGGGGGATTGACAAAGAACGAAGAGGGCAAGCGTAAAACAAATCTTGACAGCTTTGAAATTAGGCAGGGATTTGATCCGCCGGGCGTGCGCGGAGCAAAAAGCAAAATAGCGCAAAATGAAGTATTGATACAGCAAGAATTAGTTAAATCAATCTGGTCGCAAGTGTACGTTGAGGCAAGGGAAGTATACTCTCGGATAATTTTAAATAAAAAAGAGCTGGAACTGGCAAACGAAAATCTTAATATTTTACGGCAGGTCTTCAGCCGGGTGCAGCAGCGTTTTCAATCCGGGCAAGCGCTTAAAAATGACGTTCAGCGCGCAAAGATAGAGATTCTTGACGCCGAAAACGCCTATTTAGCCGCGGAAAAGGAATTAAAAACAAATAAGGCAAGGCTTAACCTGCTTTTAGGGCGTACGATGGATACCTTTTTTGAGATAGAAGAGGAGCTTAAGGATGAGGAATTACAGCTTGATCTTAAGGAATTAACACAGGTGGCTTTTTCCAAAAGCCCGGTAATTAAATCCGAGGATTTAGCTCTAAATTCGAAAACCGCGAATTTAACCAAAGAACAGATTAACCGCTTACCGTCTCCTTTTGTCGGGTTTAAAAGGACAACCGAAGAATACGAGAATGACTCAGCGGTGGTGGTGGGCGTTAGCATTCCTTTGTGGAACCTGAATCAAGGGAAAGTCAAGAAAGCCAAAGCCGAGAAAGATGCCCAAATTGTGAAAACCCAGGCAGCAAAAAGAGAAGTTGCTTTTAGTGTTTTTGAGGCTTACTCAAACGCAGATCTTACTCACCGTCAGATTGAATTACTGAAAAAGTCGCTTGAAGAGGCAAACGAGTTGCTTCATCTGGCGAACCTGCGCTACAGCGAAGGAGAAATAGACTTTATTAATTTTCTTGATCAGGTAAAAACCGCAACCAAAACACGGATTAAATACTACGAAGGACTGTTTAGTCTTAATAAAGCTATAAACGAACTTGAAAAGACTATCTATGCATCGGTTCGAAAGGAGGGGTATTTACAATGAAAAATTTGAAATTGGCATTAGTAATTTTGATTTCTTTTGCGCTGGGAATAGCAATATCCCGAGGCGTCTTCAATAAGGGGAAAGCGGATGAACACAAGGAAGCGAGTCACAAAGAAGAGGGTCGCCATGAAGAGGATTCAGGCATCTCTTTAAACAAAAAATCCCAGGAACTGATTGACTTAAAAACAAAAACGGCACAAATAGATGTGTTTAAGAAGAATATTGCCGTCGTAGGCCAGATTGCGCAGGATGCGCAAGTGTCGCTTCATGTGGTTTC
>DATBWZ010000042.1:0-2081 GCA_036514535.1 bacterium | reverse complement strand
GAAATTCCTGCGATTGAAGCATCTCCGATTCCAGAAGAACTTCCTCCAGTAGAGGAGATTCCTGAAGTTGCTGAGGCTGTTCCAGCGCCGTCAGTTGTTGCGCCTCCTCCACCACCTGTATCTGCAGGCGAATCAAGGGCGAGCAAGATTCTTGATATAAAAGCGCAAACGAATAACGGCGCAACTGATATAATATTTGTTGGAAATGGACCGGTTGGCGACTATAATGCTTTCAAACTTTCTAATCCTGCAAGGCTTGTAATTGATGTCTGGGGCGTAGGAAATCTATATCCGGGAAACGCTGTAAATATTAATACTTCCCAGGTTGCAAAGGTCCGGATCGGACAGCATCCGGATAAAATTCGTTTTGTAATTGATTCTGCTGACCAAGCCAGTGTGCCATCTTATCGGGTAAAGCGCGAAGGGAATATGCTGATAGCATCTCTTGGCGAAGGCTCGGAAGGGGCAACCAAAATAACAGCAATAGCCGAAAAAATCCCGTCGGGAAAGGTTATAGAGATGCCGTCTGTTGAAGTTAGCGCAGTGGAGGTTCCTCCGGAGGCGCTGGGTTACAAAAAAAGATACACAGGCAGAAAGGTCTCTTTGGATTTTAAGGATGCGGACATACACAATATCCTGAGGTTGATGGCGGATATAAGCGGTAAAAACGTAATTGCCGGAGAAGATGTTAAGGGAAAAATCACTGTCCGGATGCTGAATGTTCCATGGGATCAGGCGCTTGATGTAATCCTTGAGAGCATGGGGCTTGGAAAGGTGACGCTAAATAATATAATACGTATTGCTCCAGCGGATAAATTGAGAAAAGAGGAGGAGGAGCGGCTTGCACACCTTGCATCAGTGGAAGAGAAAGAAGAACTTGTGACAAAAGTTATCTCCGTTAATTATGCTACGGCAAAGGAAATGGAGAGTCAGATAAAGGGTCTTCTTTCAAAGAGAGGGGCAATCCAGATTGATGATAGAACAAACACCATGATCATAAAGGATGTTCTTAAGAATGTCCAGTTAGCAATGAATCTGATAAGGACACTTGATACTCCTACCCCGCAGGTCTTGATTGAGGCAAGGATTGTTGAGGCAACTACAAGGTTTACAAAGGATGTAGGCGTGCAGTGGGGCGGCGGTTACGCTATGAATGCGGCGTATGGTAATCCATCCGGGCTTTTCTTCCCTAACTCTGTTGGCGTCAGCGGCGGACAATCCCCCACTGGGGGTTCTGTTGCTTCCGGTGGAGGCGTTGTTACAAATGCCCCTTCAGTGCCTAATTTTGCTGTAAATCTGCCTGCTGCTGTTGGTGCAGGTTCTGGCGGCAGTGTTTCATTTCTCTTCGGTTCGCTGAACAATGCAGGGCTGCTTGACCTCAGGCTCTCGGCTTTGGAAGCTACCGGCGATGGGAAAATAATTTCAAGTCCGAGGATTGCTACCCTGGACAATAAACAAGCTATAATCAAACAGGGTATCTCAATCCCGTATGAAACAGTTTCACAGCAGGGCACCCAGACGCAGTTTATTGATGCTACGCTTAGCCTGACAGTAACCCCGCATATTACTTCTGATCGCAGTGTAATCATGAAGATTAAGGCAGAAAAGAATGCTCCTGATACTACTGTGAGAAGCGCAGGCGGTGTTCCGAGCATATCAAAGAAAGAGGCAACAACAGAGGTTCTGGTAAAGGATGGGGAGACTACGGTCATTGGCGGAATCATGCAGCTCAACAAGTCTGAATCCATTGCAGGTGTGCCGTGGTTTATGAAGATACCGCTTATTGGGTGGTTATTTAAAAAGAAATCCCTGGTTGAAGAGAATACCGAGTTAATTGTGTTTATTACACCCAGGATCATAGTTCAGTCAAAAACGGAAGGAAACTGATTTTTGAGGAGATTGCGAATTCTTACAGGAGGGGAATCCCACGGGGTTGGAATTACGGCGGTTCTTGATGGATTCCCGGCTGGAGTAAAAATTATACGTGAAGAAATAAACAGGGATTTAGAACGAAGGCAGACAGGCTACGGTCGCGGCAGGAGAATGGAGATAGAAAAAGACGAAGTAAATATCCTCGGGGG
>DATBWZ010000041.1:0-5453 GCA_036514535.1 bacterium | reverse complement strand
TGCGTGATTCTGTGCTAATGGGCACCCTGCCGAAGGGGACTGATTTGAAAAAGGTGAGGGAAGAGGGCATTATCCGTTTCATAAGTATAGGCACGCAGGATGCTGTGGCATTGAACATGGCAACAGATATAAAAGAGAATGAAACGATAAATCCTCTGAGATGGCATACGGAGAAGAAAGTTCCCTATCCCACGCTTACCCAGCGCGCTCAGTTCTACATAGACCACGACTGGTTCCTTGAGGGCGAGGAGTCTCTGCCTACGCACAAGGATAATCCCACGATGGGCGGCAAGTTCCCCTTTGAGATGACGAGCGGGCATCAGAGATGGAGCATACATTCCATCTGGGTGGTTAATCCGCTCATGCTGGCAACGCACCGTGGAGAGCCGTTTTTGTTTGTCAATCCCGATGATGCGAAGAAGAAAGGTGTAGCGGATCATGACATGCTTAAGGTACACAATGATTTCAACACCTTCTATGTTCGCGCTAAGATATCTGCGGCAGTTAGGCCCGGGCAGGTGATAATATATCATGCATGGGATCCATATCAGTTCAAGGGGTGGAAGAGTTATGATGCGGCGATACCCGGACTGGTAAAGTGGCTGCACTTTGCCGGCGGTTATGGACATCTGAGGTACTGGCGATGGAACTGGTGCCTGTCACAGGTGGACAGAGCGACAAGGGTTGATTTTGAAAAAGAATAGCGAGCCCGGTATCAATATGAAAGTCCACTGGATGTATACCCTGATATTTATTGCTCTTGTGATATCAGGGATATTGTTGTACTTCCCTGAGATTCGGCACTATATCACCGGTGGATATTCATTGGTTATCAGTAAGATACATAAATACATTGGAATTGCGGCTATTCCGATGCTTGGTGTTTTTTGGGTAAATCTATGGAATTCGCAGAGCAAAATGAAGCGTTGGCAAATTGCACATACGAGAATTGTGTTGGTAAGCGGTGTGCTATTTATTATCAGTGGCATCAATATCTGGTTTGTCAGGGGATTAACTGATACGATTTACGATATGTCAGTTACAGTGCATCAGGTATTGACATTTATTGTCATGGCAGTGTTAATAGCGCACCTAATTATGATTAGATTAGAGGAGTGGTGAACCAATGGCAAAAATTGAAACTGTCTTCTGTAAAAGGGTCCCGTTAAAAAGGGAGGAGATTCTTAATCCAAGCGGTGCATTCTGGAGTGGGTTGCAGCCTGCGGCTACAAGCCTTCTGCCGACCCCATTAGGCAGACAACCGTCTGAGTATCTTAAATACACTCAGGACCCCCAGAAGGTTGGGAAAGTAAAAAACGTCAATATCAAGGCAGCGCATAATGGAACCGATATCTTCTTTATGTTGCAGTGGGACGATGATACCTTAACCACAAAGCCTACAGCAGAAGCGCCCTTTATTGATGCCGTCGGGGTGATAATTCCATTTAAGAATGATGCACCACACAATATAATTGTAACAATGGGATCGGAGGCTTATAAGGTCAATGTCTGGTACTGGCGGTCCGATGAACCTGACAAGCCAAGAAATGTATGGGCTCAGGGAATAGGTACTACGGTGACTACGAAACAGAGTTTTGTTTTCTCCCGTGGCAAATGGGAAAACAACAAATGGTCCGTGGTGATAGGAAGGAAGATGTCGCTGCCGGAGCAGAAGGATGATGCTGTTCAGTTAACTCCCAATATGAAGACCCTTCTTAGTTTTGGAGTATGGGACGGCGGAAATAAGGAAAGGGGTGGCATAAAGGCCTTTTGTCCTTGCGAGATACATTTAATTATAGAATAGTTTAAAATAAAAAGTGGGGGGTACTTTAAATGAAGTTTGAAATAGAAGAGACAGTAAGACGATTTGCAGCAAAGGACCTTTTGCCCGTAATACAACAACTTGATGAGTATAAGCCGGATATTAAATTAAAGGAAAAAGTTGTTTCCGGTATTAAGAATATAGGAATTATTAATATGCCCCTCCCGGAATCTCTTGGCGGGATTGAATTTGATCCCGCTATACTTGGGCGTGTTCTCGAGATTATTGCTGAGACCTGCGCAGGGACATCGTTTCTGCTGTGGGCCCATTACGCTGCGCTTCTTCCCTTTATATTGAGCAAGAAGTATGACCCTCTTAAAAAAATAGGCGATGGTCAAAACCTGACAGGAACGGGATATGTTTCAGAGCATTCTCTTAAAATAACGAAGCGCGGAGATGCTTTTGAGGTATCAGGAACAATAAATTTTTTATGGGGCATGCCAGGTGCTTCATTTTTTGTTATCGCAGCGAAGACATCAGAAAATGGAATATTTGCTCTTATTCCTTCAAATGCGCCTGGAATTAATGTTAAGGAAGAGCATTCAAAAATCGGCTTAAGGGGCTGCCAGTCGTCGTCCGTTGTGTTAAATGGTGTCGCTGTTAAATCACAGGATGCGGCAGTTATGCCAATTGCCGAGTATGAAAAGGTTTTTAATCTATCAAAGGGGTACGCTCTTTGTCTGGTAGGAGCAATAGCTGCGGGAAATGCCAGGGGGTCCATCATTCGCGCAGTAAAATATGCGAGGGAGCGCTATCAAGGGTGTGATATAATAATTAATCATACTCTGATACAGGGTATGGTCGGCGATATGCTGGCAAGGGCAAAAGCCGCTGGCGCTCTCGTTGGGGATGCTCTCCAGAATTTCCAGGAGGGTGGGACCAACAACTTGTATCTGGCAAAAGCCAATGCGACAAGAGAAGGGGAAAAAGTGTGTCTTGACAGCATGCAGGTGTTTGGCGGCTATGGTTATATGAGAGAATATGGTGTTGAAAAACATCTGAGGGATTCCAAGATGCTCTGCACAATAGGAGAAAGCAACATGCGGATCTTGCAGAGAATTGTGAGGGAAAACAAAGATAAGGAGGGGTGGATATGAGCCTACAAAAAAAGATAGCTGGCTTCATCTTTGATTTTATTGATAAACGCAGGGGAATGAATGAATATGTCGCCCTTCCAAAAAAGGTTAAAAAGAGTTTCCTTGAGGTGAGAGAATGGGTTAAACAGGAAGCACAACCAATGGTTGATAAAATTGACGCTGCGCCTCATGACGAGGTTAATTTGAAATGGGAGATATTGAAAAAAGGTGCAAAGATTAATTTGTTGACAATGATGCTGCCAGGTATATATGGTGGCAAATCAAGCATGCTGGACCTTCTGCGCTATGGCAGCCTTACCTTTCTTCCATTTGTGGAGGAACTCTCTGCATGCTCACCGGGCATTGCTACGCTTTTTGGTGCCCATTATCTTGGTATAATGCCGATACAGTTTTGTATGGATGTCCTTCTTGGAAGAAGATTGCTTAAGCCAATCGTAGAGGCAGAACGCGCTGGAAATCCAAAGTTGGTTGCTTTTGCCATAACTGAACCGGGAGCGGGCTCGGATGTTGAGGATACAGAAGGAGGGGAAAAGGCTCACCTTGGAACCTTTGCGAAGAAAGTTTCTGGAGGATATGTTCTCAATGGCAGAAAGCAATTCATCTCGGATGGTAATATGGCGTCACTTGTCACCGTATTCGCATGCCTGGACAGGGAAAAAGGGATCCATTCCTGGACATGCTTCGCAGTAACCTCGGATATGAAGGGATTTTCAGTTGGCAGAGTGGAGGACAAGATGGGGCAGAGGGCAAGTCCTGCTGCGGAGCTTATTTTTGAAGATGTTTTTATTCCCGATAAAAATCTGGTAGGAAGAGAAAATGACGGTTGGAGGCTGAACACTTTGACCCTTGATACATCGCGCGGTCCTGTGGGAGGAATAGCAATTGGCGCTGCAAAAGCTGCTTTGAAACAGGCTATAGAATTCGCCGAGGAAAAAGGGCTGATTAATGACAGGTCAATCCAGTTGGAACTTGCTGATATGATAGGCAGATTTGAATCCGCCCGCTCCCTTCTATGGAGATCCTGCGGCACTTTCCCGCCATTGGAATATCTTTCTGCAATAGCAAAATTTACAGCATCGGATACAGCAATGGATATATGTTCAAGGACCATAGACCTTATGGGCGAAGAAGGCGGATTAAGAAGAAGAACAGTGGAACGGCTCTACAGGGATGTTAAACTGACTCAGATTTATGAAGGCACTAACCAGATCAACAGGCTTGCTGTTGCAGAGGACTATATAATAAAAAAGAAAAGAGAGATACTGTAGGTAAGCAGATATGAATGATGTAGCGATTATAGGAATAGGAATGACGCATTTTGGGAAGTTTCTTGACAGGTCACTTAAGGATCTGTCAAGAGAATCTCTTGACAACGCTCTATCCGATGCAAGACTTGATAAAAAGAGCATACAGGCTGCATATGTTGGCAATGCGATGGCTGGCATAGTTACCGGTCAGGAATGCATCAGGGGGGAGGTTGTTCTTAGGGCATATGGAATAGAGGAGATTCCCGTGGTGAATGTTGAGAATGCCTGTGCCAGTTCGTCCACCGCATTCCACCTCGCATGGATGTCCGTAGCTTCCGGTCTCTATGATGTTGTTCTTGCTCTTGGCGTGGAAAAGTTGTATCATGAGGACAAAAAGGTTTCATTCCGGGCACTCGGCAGCGCTGTTGATGTTGAGATGATGGCTTCAATCAAGGATGCGCTGTCTTCTGTAAAGAGTGACAGTGGAAACGGTGGGGGGGATAAACGCAGTATTTTTATGGATTTCTATGCAATGCTTGCCAGAATGCATATGCAGATGTACGGAACAAAGAAGGAACACTTTGCAAAGATCGCTCAGAAGAACCACTACAATGGCAGCCTCAATCCTCATGCCCAGTACCGGGAAGTTTATACTCTTGAGGAGATAATGAATTCGCCCCTTGTCGCTGAACCGTTGACCAGGCTTATGTGTTCGCCCGTTGGTGATGGTGCCGCTGCAATCATTCTATGCAACGCTAAATCAGCCCCAAAATACACAAGCAAACCGGTATTTGTGTCTGCCTCGGTTATTGTAACGGGAAAGGACAGGGACTTTGAAGAGCCTGATATAGTGGAAAGAGGAGCCAAGAAAGCGTATGAAATGGCTTCCCTTGGTCCTGAGGATCTTAATGTTGCGGAACTGCATGATGCTACATCAGCCGCAGAATTGATCGGCTATGAGGAGATTGGCATATGCAAAAAGGGCGAAGCAGCCAGACTCGTGGACGAAGAGGCCACAAAAATCGGCGGCAGAATACCGGTAAACACCAGTGGCGGCCTGGTTTCTAAGGGACATCCTGTTGGCGCCACTGGTACTGCTCAGATAGCTGAAATTGTACTGCAGTTAAGAGGTGAGGCAGGAGAAAGGCAGGTTAAGGGTGCAAAGGTAGGATTAACACAGAACGGCGGCGGGGCAATTGGCAATGAAGCAGCAGTAATGTCATTGCATATTTTAAAAAGGTGAAGGGGTAACGCCATGTATATTTGCACAATTATAAGAATTCTTGG
>DATBWZ010000040.1:0-11297 GCA_036514535.1 bacterium | reverse complement strand
AAACTCTTAAAACCGAAACCACTTGGTTTATAGTGCAGAAGAACATGCCAGTATCTCTCATCATAAAGTTTCAATTCTTCTGCTTTTTGTAACAATTCATTTAAATCTGAAGTTTGAGCCCTTAAAAAATACGGGAAGATGATAAAAACAATTAAAATAAAAAGGGGTACAGAGTTTAAACCTCCATACCCCTTTTTAATTAAATTAAATCGTGAATATTTACCCGTTAATAATCGCAATTATATTATCAATCACATCTGCAATTTCAACCTTCTCCGATGTAAATATATTTGAAAAATTGGACTGTAATTTTTCATAGACAATTTTTTTGTTCTCATCAGAAATACCGATCAACTCAGCCAGGGTATCAAGAGTTTCACCATTCCCGAGAGCAATATTCTTTGCCAGATTATCCATGTTTGCCTTAACAAATTCATTTAATCTTTCGTTGCTTGCAAACTTTGCCTGTTTTTCACAATTTGATGTCCCGGTTGTTATACCGAATGTCTGGCTTCCAAAAGTCCCATTTGTTGTTGCAGCAAAGATCTGAACAATTCCCGGCGTATTTCCAAATACGAAAGAACCTAAACCACAACCTGCTGATCCATATCCTTCTTTTGTGCTCATTGCGTCCTTTGACTCGGCAAAAGCTAAGCCACCTACCATTGAAAATATTGCTACTGCTGTTGCAAGTAAAATAAATTTTTTCATACATTCCCTCCTTTTACAAAATTTGGAATTAGCCTTAATATAATACTAAATCCCTAATTGTCAAGACAAATTTTTAAACTCATCAATTATTAACAATCAAAACGCGCGCCCGGCAGGATTTGAACCGACACTGCCAAGGACATACTTCTGCGAAAGGTCACGAAACTTCAAAGATATGCTTCCCTGGGAGGGCTACCTGCGGCCGAGCAGTCTAAAATCCTTAACATTCAATCAGCGCCCGAGGGGATTTGAACCCCTGGCCTTCGGATTCGTAGTCCGGCGCTCTATCCGCTGAGCTACGGGCGCATGAGGAATTTATTATAACACACTCCATTTATTCTCAGGTGCCCTTAACTGTCAGTGCATTATTAAAATTTATTCAACCTGCGCAAGCTCAACTAATACTCCGTACAGACTTTTTGGGTGCATAAAAGCCATTTTCATCGCAGGCAGCCTGCTTATTATCTGCATGCCCTTCTTTTCAAAATCATCGCAGGCGGAATCAATATCATCAACACACAGGGACAGATGGTGTATCCCTTCGCCTTTCTTATCAATAAATTTTGAGACAACACTATCCGGGGCAGTTCCCTGCATCAATTCAAACTGAGCATCTCCTATCTTAACAATGGCAGAGATCTGCTGCATGAAAGGAAGTTCCACTCTGGTGACAAGTTCACCCCCGAGCTTTTCCTGAAAAAATTTAACCGCCTGATCCACATCCTTAACAGCAATACCAATATGGTTAACCTTTTTAATCATCATCTACCTCCTGTTTTATTTTAATTACAATCCCTTCCCATTCAATCTGCAACAATGTAATTGTCTAAAGCCTAAATCTTATTTTTCAATGCCTCAATCGCATTCTTAATAATTGCCTTTTCCGAGTCATAACTTAGGATCTCAATTGCTTCATGCAACGGAACCCACCTTGCCTCATCAACCTCTTCATCATGATCGTCTGTACTGCCGCTTTTATACTCAATTAGGGAAAAATATACCTTTTTATGAACTCTGCCGCCATCATCCTTTGAGTAGAACCAGTAATCTATCTCCCCAAGTTTTCCTTTCAATTCTCCGGAGAGACCCGTCTCCTCCCTGACTTCCCTTAGTGCGGTTTCCTCCACCGACTCTCCCTTCTCAATCATCCCCTTCGGTATTCCCCAGAGAATCCTGCCTTTTTTGCTTTTCCTTGAAATTAACGCAACCTCAAGCAGCCCATTATTGTTTCTGTATATTATTCCCCCGGCAGAAAAATGCAATTTTACCCGTTCTTTTTCCATACCACCTTAACCTGAACCTAAATGCGATAGCACACCGTTTAATTTCTCTTCGGAAAACTCCTTTCCTGTAAGGATTATATAAGGATTAAGAATGTTATACCTTTTCATCTGCATTTCAATCGTTGTGGTAAAAAAGTTTGATTCTACCGCTATGATAATGGGTATAGTCCTGAGCCTTTCCTCTGCGTTCCTGAGAATTCTCCGCCACATCTCAGGGCCCGTGCTTATCCCCATACTTGTTTCCGGATTCTCCTGGGGATGAAAAGCGATAATCGCGGCGGAAAATTCTTTCTCCTTAAGTTCTTTTGCCGCCGCAATGGCGGAATTAGCGTAGATTATATCCGCGGTTAATGCTTCTTTAATCTTATTAATCAATGGCTCTATATATGGGGGAATATTCAGAGCCAAAATCCTTTTCATGTCTCCTGCCTTTTAAACATGAATCAGTACGGATTCATGTTTTTCCATATACATTATTTTTTAACCTGTTCATAACCAACCAGTGAAATATCGTATTTGGGATGGACAAAAGGATGAATATCAGGATATTGGGAAAATAACCAGATCTTTACGGGTTCATTCTTACCCTCGCTTATTGCAACCTGGACCGCTGGATTTTTTGCTTCGTTGGCAGAAGAGGTGATCGTTCCCTGACCCATTGAAAAAGAAGGCAAAAAATTCAGGACCTCAACCGATAGATCGGAGCCTGGAATCTTTAACACCTTTCCTATCTCAACATCATAAACTTTTGAGGTGTTTGCCTGCTTGTCTCCGATCTGTATTTTTACCAACTTCCAGGAATTCTTAACTTCAGGAGGGACTATTATCTCCGCGTCTTTTACTTTAGCAGAGGGAATTTGACCTGACTGATGCGGGCTTGGGACCGCAGACTTTTTTTCATCCTTTTTCTTGCACCCGGCTGCAAAAAACAGCCCGGAGATTACCGTTAAAACAAACAAAAATTTTAGATTCTTCATCTTTTTCCTCCATTTGTATTATAATATATTTATTATTTTTCTCTTTCAAGTAAAATAAATGAATGAATTTCTTTACACATGGGAAATTAAAAATAAAATATAAGGGGGCGTAAATGAATAACCCTGAGGTTCTTTACTATGAGGACATGAATATAGGGGACGAATGGATCAGTTCGTCAAGGACAGTAACCGAAGCAGATATTGTAAATTTCGCCGGGCTCTCCGGCGATTTCAATCAACTCCATATGGATGAGGAGTTTGCCAAAAAAACAACTTTTGGCAAAAGAATTGCCCACGGACTACTCGGATTATGTATTGCTTCCGGATTCAGCACAAGACATCCGCCGACTGCGATTATAGCGTTCCTTGGTATAAAGGAATGGAATTTTAAGGCTCCGATATTCATAGGAGATACAATTACCCTAAGAAATAAAATTATTGAAAAAAAGCTGACAAGCAAGGGAAACAGAGGTATAGTGACATTCCAGAAGACCGTCATAAATCAGAGCGGCGAAGCGGTCCAGGAAGGCAAAACTACCCTTATGATTGCGCTGAAGCAAAATAAAAGCGACAAAAAGAGCGGAAATTAAATGAGCAGAACGGTTTTTATAACCGGCGCAACCGGGTTTATTGGACAAAATCTTGTAAAAAAATTAATCGCATCAGGCGATACGGTTTTGCTTCTTGCAAGAAGCGAATCTCAAAGAAAAATTGCGCCTCTGATGAAGAGCCTGCCAAAATCAAAGAGCAAAAATGTAAAAATAATCAATGGAAACCTGACCAGGGAAAATATAATTGACGATCCCGCGGACTTGCAACTGATACAGGAAGCGACAACAGATATTTACCATCTTGCGGCTCTGCATAATCTTGTTGTTGACAGGAGAACGGCAACCGCAGTAAACATAAAGGGAACACAAAACCTTTTGTCGCTTGCGAAGAAGGTAAAAAATCTAAAAAGCCTTAACCATGTCAGCTCAATAGCAATATCGGGGGATTTTAACGGGACATTTTACGAATACACATTTGATGAAGGCCAGCGATTTTCAAACTGGTATGCATGGAGCAAATTTGAATCCGAAAAACTCGTAAGAGAATGCTGGGGTCAAATACCAACCAGGATATTCAGACCTGGGGTTGTTGTAGGCGATTCAAAAACAGGAGAGATTAATAAGGTTGACATCCTCTATTCTACAATGTTACTTCTTTCGCTTGGAATTCATCTTATAACTTCCGGAGCAGATGATTACAGGATACATGTTGTTCCGGTGGATTTTGTTGCAGATACGATAAATTATATAAGCAGAATAGAGGAAACCACCGGAAAACCTTTTTCACTCATTAACCCAAATCCGCCTACTTATCCTGAATTTATTAATACCATTTACGAAAAGATGGAGATGTTTAAACCTATCATGAAATTCAACATCAAACATTTTGACCCAATTATAAATATCCCTATGGAAAGCAAAGTAGTTAAAAAAATCAGCAGGCTCCTTGACATCCCTGCTGAAGAAATTCCATATCTGTTTCAGGATGCCGAATATGATACAAGCAATACAGCGAAGTATCTTGCTGGTTCGGGGATAAAATGCTGTCCATTCAATGAATACACAGAAAATATTGTAAAATATTTCCTGAAGAATCTGCTTCTGGAAAAACCTGCCGTTTATTTTATCTGGAAAAGAGGCAAAAGTCTCCGTAAAATTTTAAGTAACGCTATAAAATAATAAAGAAGTTGTTATTCAGATTTGGAAGAAATAAAGGCTTCTACTGCCTTCTGGAATGATTCTTTTGCATTTTCGCGGACAATATGGTAACCAATATCGGCATCAAGCTTCTCAGAAAGCCCTAATTGACCGGATAGACCTTTCAGAACATCCTTTATCCTCTGGATCACGATCTGCAGGCCTTTTTGATCAGATTCAAATAGGAAAAGGAACTCATCGCCGCCAAAATTTTCTCCATTGCCAAGGTGCCTGCAAAACATATCCGCGCCACGCATTTTCTTTGTTAGGTCATTTGCAAAAATTTTCAGCACCTTATCACCTGTTTCCCTTCCGTAGGAGATGTTAATATCCTTAAAGTCCTTAATATCAACTATGAGAATAGCGAACTGCCTTCCATACCGTTCTGCCCGTTTTAATTCAATATCAAGATGTGTTTTAAACAGATGGTGCGTGCTTATATCCGTAACAGGATCTTTAATACATACTTTTCCATTACGGATTTTACCGGCAACATCAACCTTGCTGCTCCATTCAAAAGCCCTTTCAATCATGCCAGGAAGGAATAACCAGTAGCTCCCGCTCTTAACAACAAAAGAAAAAGCCCCTTTATTCATTGCATTAACCGCTACAGGCTCTTTACCAGGTTCCACCATAATTATTACCGGTATATGCAATAAATTTTTTTGAAGCAGCATTTCCATAAATTCCAGGCCGGAGACGCCGGAAAGATGGTGGTCCAATAGAATTAAACTAATTTTTTCCTCACTTAGGAGTGATATCGCTTCATCAGCGTTTCTCGCGTTGACAGTGCGTCCCACACATTTCTTAAGATGCTTATTTATAAGATCAAGCTGCTCAATGCTGTCTTCCACAATAAGCACATTAGATTTACTAAGCATATTTTCCATACAGAATAATTATTTGCAAAATCCGTGCCGAATAATTTAATAATGAGGATTTTTTCTTCTTTAAAATAGAGGGATTAAAAAATAGGGTTGAATAAAAAAACTCTTACGACAGATGAAACGTTGCAATATGAAACAATTGTTACACATTTAAAACTTTCCTTTTATTCAATCCAAGTTCTTTCATCTTTCTCCAAAGGGTAGTCCGGCTTACACCTAATTTCTTAGCCACTACATTTAGATTATCAGAACTTTCCTTCAATTTTTTCAGGATAAGCATCTTTTCCAACTCTGGCAGTGTAAGGGTATCAAATTCCTCTGAAATGGAATTCCCGTCATTTAACTCACTGCATTCGGAGGGAAGATCATCCGGCATAATAACTGTATCTTTTGAGATTGCAACCGCATGCTCAATAATATTTTCAAGTTCCCTGATATTTCCGGGGTATGGATACTTTAACAGAAGTTTCATAGCTTCGGGGGAAATATCCTTTAAGCTCCTGCCCATCCTTTCCTTGTATATCTGGAAATAATGATGGATCAGCAGAGGGATATCTTCTCTTCTTTGCCTCAGCGTCGGCAAACGAATCTCTACCACTCTCAGCCTGTATAAAAGGTCTTTCCTGAACCGACCTTCTGTTACCTCCGACGAAAGATCCCTGTTTGTAGCTGTAATAAGCCTGACATTCACTTTTACCGTCCTTGTTGATCCAAGATGCCTTACCTCTCCGGTTTCAATAATCCTGAGAAGTTTAGCCTGAATGGACAGGGATGCCAGCGAAATCTCATCAAGAAAGATTGAACCGCTGTCCGCCTCTTCAAATAATCCTATTTTAGTATTTAACGCTCCGGTGAAGGCTCCCTTTTCAAAACCGAATAATTCGCTTTCAAGAAGCGTTTCGGGCAGCGCCGCGCAATTAACAGTGACAAGGTGCTTATTCCTCCGGGCGCTTAACTGGTGCAAAGCCTTTGCAACCAGTTCCTTTCCTGTTCCGCTTTCTCCGGTTATCAATACTGTGGAATCAGTCGGTGCAACCCTGGATATGATTTCATATATCTTTACTATTTCTTTGCTTTTTCCAATCATTCCGAAAAAGACCTTGGTTGATTTTAATTCCTTTTCTAACTCGCCAAGCCTTTTGCAAATCGCGCGCTTTTCAAGGGCATGATTTACCCTCACAAGCAGCTCAGTTGTATTGAATGGTTTGGTGATGTAATCAAATGCCCCATCCTTCATCGCTAAAACAGCAGAGTCAACCGAACCATACGCAGTTATCATAATGACTTCAATTGTGGAAGATATTTTTTTTACCTCCTTTAAAAGTTCAAGTCCGGTTATGGGTATCATTCTCAGGTCCGTTATTATAAGATCAAAATCGTCCATTCTAATCATTCTCAATGCATCAATGCCGTTCGGGGCAGAATCAACCTCATACCCCTCTTTTGAAAGAAGTATTGACAGACTTTTCCTTACCCCTGGTTCGTCATCAACTACGAGTATTTTTGGCATATTATATCACCGGGATTATCAATCTGATTCTTGTTCCATGCCCTTTCAACGTTTTTATTACAACCTCGCCATTATGCTGCTGAACAATTTTCTCTACTATCGCAAGCCCAAGACCTGATCCTTTTGGCTTTGTTGAGAAAAACGGCTCTAAGATTTTTGTCCTTATGCTTGAATCCATGCCGCATCCATTATCTTTAACGAAAAACTCCATCTTTTTGTCCGAATTACTTTGTTTTGCCATAAGACGATATCCTATCTCAATAGTTCCGCCGCTGTCAGAAAAAGAATCAACAGCATTCTCCAGCAGATTCCTTATCGCATTTCCAAACCTTATAGTATCAATGGATATTGATTCAATTCTCGGATCGTATTTCTTGAGGATATTTAATTCTTTCAACTGGTGCGCCTCATGCTCCAGAAAGCCCTCAATGATACTATTTAAAAATTGCTGAATATTCACCGCTGTCCGGGTCTTATCATCCGGACCTGCAAAGGTGTAAAAATCGTCAACAAGTTTATTCAATTTTATCTGCTCGCTGAAAAGAATTTCCAGCAATTCCTTTGCTTCTCCGGTAATGCCCTCTTCATTGTTAAGTATATCAAGAGCAGTCCGCATGGCGCTAAGGGAGTTCCTTATTCTATGCGCAATTTGCGTGGCAAAGCGTACCAGTGTCGACACCTTTTCAGCCCTTACTATAAGTTTCTGCGCTGCAAGGAGCCTCCGGTAGGAATGTTTCATTTCACCGAACAGAATCGCCCTATGGATAGATGCGGACAGAAATGAGAGAAACAATTTAAAAATTCGGATATCATTCTCATCAAAAGCATTCTTGCTCCTGCTGCCAATTGCAACAATACCATAGGTGTCCAAGCCGCCTTTTATCTTTGCGCCAATAAGCGAACGAAGGGTGACTGTCTTATCAGATTTTATGGGAGAACTGGGAAATCTTCCGTCCGCAAAGCAGTCCTGTATCACTACCGGCGAATCACTTTCGCTGTTAAAAACCAGGCGGCCGAAGGATGGCCTTAAAAAACTCAATCTTACTTTACGGAATCCGGCGGTCCGTATTTCTTTGATTTCCTTGTATTTTCTCAATTTCTTTAATCTGTGGTTAAATACTATAGCGTAATTATTTACCTGGAAAAGCTTTTCAAAATATACCGGTATTTTTTCTAAAATCTTGGAAAGATTGAATATTCCTGATATCTCAATTCCTATATCATTAACGGTCATCATTCTATTAACCTGACCTTTAACCCTCTTGAATAACGTAGCATTATAGATTGCATTCCCAACCGTTCTTCCAATGCTGAGAAGAAACTTCTCAAAACCTTTTTCAAATCTTCTTTCTTTAAAAGAAGCAACATTCATAACACCGATAGTTCTGTTGTCTGTCAACAACGGAATGCTTACAAAGCTGTGAATGCCCTTCTCCTTAACTATGCGTCTTGCAATCCTCGGTTCCCGGACTACATCGTTTACTATTTCAGGCAAACCCGTAAGTGTAACCCTGCCGGTAATACCCTCTCCTGTTAACATGTGATTGACTCCCTCCAAAAATTTAGGGGTAAAGCCTTTATGCGCCGCAAGGGACATGTTTCCGTCTTTATCCATAAGATAAATACACCCTGCATCCATATGAGTAATCTTAATCATCTCTTCAATGGAGCTATTCATTATTTCAGAAAGTTTGGTCGCGCTGGAGATACGTTCCTTTAATTCAAAAAGTTCGTATAACTTTTCCTGACTCATCTTCATATTTTATAGCGCTAATTTATCCTTCTCCTTCTGCCTGCAATATAATCCACCAGGAGGTATGAACCGATCTCTTCCGGTGTAGTGAAAAATACCCGTCCGCAATTGATCCTGCTCATTTCTTCAATAAATTCCTTAAGGACAGGATTATCATCAAGCATGAAGGTATTTATTCTGATTTTATGCTTTGTCAGAAGATGGACAGCTCTCAGGGTCTCATCAAATGCCCGGGGGCTTATTCCGAGAACCGGCCACTCAACCTGTAGAATGCCCCCTTCTGTATAGGCAGTGGGCTGACCGTCAGTAACAAGTATAATCTGACGGTTGCTATCATTGTGTTTGGAAAGCAGCTTCTCCGCAAGCAAAAAAGCATCCTGCATGTTTGTGAAAGGATCGGCAAGGCTCAAGTCAAGGGTCGGCAACTGATGCGGTTTTAATTCAACCGCAACTGTAAAAAATCCAACGATATAGAATCTGTCGCGGACAAACTTTGTTCTTATTAATTCTTCAAGCGCAATGCCTACTTTTTTAGCGGCGGCAAATTTATTACCCCAGGACATGGACCAGCTCATATCAATCAACAACACTGTAGTAGTGCTTATGGTTGTGTCAGTCTCATAAATCTCAAAATCCTGCGGATGAATTTGGATCCTTCCGCCGCTATTCCCGTGCAGGAGAGAATTTTTGATTGTCCTGGAAACATCAATATTGAAATCGTCGCCGAACTCATAGGACTTAGTAGTATACTCAATGTCCTGCCCCTTTCCCCTGTCCGCAACCGGGTGCAAACCGGAAGCATAATTCAGAAATAATTTTGAAAAAATATCCCGCAGCGCTTTTTCCCCTATCCTTCTGATCCCACGCGGTGTTAACTCCATTTTTCCGGCAACATTTTTTATATACCCCAGTGCCTCAACCTGGTGAACTACATGCCTGAGAAAATTGAACGACTGCATAGTTTCCTTTCCCAGGATTTCTTTTAATTCGTCAGCATCAATTTTTTCCAGATCCTCGCTCTGCAGCGCCTTTTCAATTTCCTCTATTTTATGAAGTTTCTTAAAAATCTCCATGGCTTCTTCAAAAAAAAGCGCCTCACTGCCATTAAACCTCAAATAATACCTGTCCATTGAATCTTCAAAACTGCGTATATCATCCATCCTGCTCTGAAATTCATGGAAAATATTCCTTTTTTTCAACTCCTGCAGGTAAGCGCTTAATTTTTCACTGGGGCCCTTTTCATTGAGAAACTCCTGGAGCCTGCTTTCAAGGTCATTTTTTGCGGACTGGATATTATGTTTCTTAAATATCCTGTCTTTAAGGTTTCTCAATTCTTCAAGAATTGCATCCAGGCCCTTTATATTCGCATCACTATCCATGAAACCATTTCTGAGCATTCTGGAAAGCGCTTCAGGAATACTATTCAACTCAAAAAGATGATTGATAAACTGATCCATGCCGCTCTCCGGATTGAAAACCTGATGTTTCCCCTCGGACTTCCACTTGGAATATCTGAACCTCATTCGGAATAACCCTTTTTTACACTGGAGCCTATGTAATGATATTTATTACCTACAATATTCTTGCTCAAAAGGTTATGCAGGTATAATGATTCAAGTATAAACTCTGTTGCTGAGGCATAAGCGCCGTTGCATTCTTCCAGTCCAAGCACGCTCAACTTTGTTTTAAATTCCGGAAACTCCTTTAAAAAACCAAAGTATTCAACAGCGGGCATAATATCCGAGACATCCATTGTTGCCCCTTTTTTGAAAACCTCAATAACATTTTTAAAATCATCGGGATTAAAGTATTCATCAAAAACAGCCTTGATGGATTTTCTAATAAACCGGTGGACTATTTCAGTCTCATCATCCTCTTTTCCGGTGTATTCAAGTTCAATCTTTCCGTTCGTGGATGGAGGAAGGTAATAAAGATCGCAGATCCTCGGCACAATATCCTTTTCTCCAAGGATAATGCTCCTTCTCTCGGCATTTGCAAGAAGGGTCTCATAGTTTGAGATTGTCATTCTGACGGAGACACCAGCCTTCTGATTGATATCAGGAGAACGCCTTGCCTGAAAGGTAATCTCGCTTATTATATCCTTCATAAACCCGGGCACAACAAGCCGTAATCCATCATGCGGTTTTATCTTACTCTCATTCTCCATAATTTTTACTTCAATATTTCTTTCTCTGGGGTAGTGGGTCCTTATCTGTGCCTCAAACCTGTCTTTCAGCGGAGTAATGATCCTGCCGCGGTTGGTATAATCCTCCGGATTCTCCGTAGCTACGATCAAAATATCCAATGGCAAGCGTATTCTGTACCCCTTTATCTGGATGTCTCCCTCCTCCATTATGTTGAACAGTCCTACCTGCACCCGTTCTGGCAGGTCCTGCAATTCATTGATAGCAAATATGCCCCTGTTTGT
>DATBWZ010000039.1:0-77646 GCA_036514535.1 bacterium | reverse complement strand
TGTATTAGTCCGCCGCCGAAGTTTACGCTGTTAAACATCTCTCCCTTAATCCTGTTTTCCCGGATAAATGTCATAGCGTCTTTGGGATAGAATTCTTCATTCAAACCAAAGCCCATCCTATTAAAATAATCATTAGAATATCTGTTATAAACAACTGCTGCTGAAGTTATTAAAAAAATTCCCAGCAATCCAGGGACAAGGGCTTTTTTATACCTCTCAAAAACGGATGTTTTTTTAAAATAATAGGATATGGACTCCGCTGCAACAGGAAATGTTATAAAACAAAATTCCGGTATCCAGCGCCTGAAACGTAAAGCGAATAAAAGGAAGAGAATAACCGGTAAAATACCGTTTCTGGTCTGTTTCAAATTTAATATAATGAAACAAATCGCAATGAATGCAATAATAATAAAGGGCATAAACCCATTTATGGTTACAGGCATAAGTTCAGCGATAGAAGCGCTGTTTTCGGATAAATCAATATTCTCTTTTAAGAATGAGGCAAAGTTAATACCATCCGTAAAATTGTGTGGAAATGCAGGGGTAAGAAAAGATGCAAGGAAAGATAAAATAAGCATAACAAAGAGAGAATATTCTTTTTTTGAAGCATCTGTTCTGCCTGCGGTGGGCTGCAGATATCCTTTTGATTCCAACAGTATTACTATTGCTTCATTTGCTACCGTTAAGAATAGGAATGCTATACCCATGATAAACTCCGGATGAAAATTGGACCACAGAAGAAAAAGCAGTGGAAGAAAGAACAATCGTTTTCTTCTGTTTTTCAGTATGTAAAGTATTACTACAAAAAATAAATAAGAAAATATGTGCGGTCTGGGTTGTATTCTGTTCATGGTTAAGAAAAAAGTAATAAAAGCAAAGAAAAAAGCGAGATATACATTGGATTTTCTTAATATTAGAAGAAAAAAGAGTAAAAATACAATAAGAACCACTAAAGATGTAAATATTTCAAGGAATTTAAAACCTCCTCTTGCATAAAAAAGATAAAAAATAACCTGAGACAGCCATTCCGATGGCACCCAGGGCGTGCCCTCTGCAATATAAGTGAACGGGTCATTTTTGGGAAAGTGCCCGTTTATTATCAATTCTCCTATTTTCAGATGAAGAAACAGATCGGGTTCATAAACCTTTATAAATGTAAGGGGAACCATGCAACCTATTAATAATAAAAGGAAATACAGGGTTGTATAATTATTTGTTCTATTGATCATCACGCTGGTTCCGATTATGATAAAATATTGTATATAAAAATACAAGTCCAGCCGCAATCTTTCTTGACACGGGAATCTTCTTGTTATATTTTTAGAATATGCCTGGACAGCGTAAAACCACTAAGTTTACAAAAGAAATCAAAAAACCAGATGGGTTCATTTCAGCCGTTCTCGGAATAACTGACTTTATTAAGACAAACAAAAATGTCTTCTCCCTTGTTATTTTATTTTTTCTTGTGCTTGGCGGAATAATCGTAGGCATTATTATGTATAAAGAATACAGAAATAACAGCGCATCTTACATGCTTTACACAGCGCTGAGGGATTTTGACCATGCTGAACATGTTACAGACATTGAAAGTCTTTCAGGTGTACTGCAAAAAATTGAAGATATAAAAAAGAAATATCCAGGGTCATTTCCTGCCGCGATATCCGGGATATACGAAGCAAAAATAAGGGAGACTAACAAGGATTATCTTAAAGCAGCCGAACTTCTTGAAGAATCAATAAAAAAATTGAATAGCGAGCCTAAATTGCAGAAAATGTTATTATATAGTGCAGGGATTAATTACGAAAGAGCAGGGGAATTGGATAAGGCTCTAAGTATATATGACGATCTTATAAACCAAAAATATTTCGATGAAGCAGTCTTTGCAAGTAAAGCTGGAATACTAAAAAGCAGGGGACAGCAAAAGGAACTGGAAGAGATGATAAACATGAGTATCGCAACAATCCAGGACGAAAAGGTTAAAATAAGGTTATTGAATATATTGAATTATAATAATCAATAGATGAAGTATTTTATAATACTTAACCTGTTAGTAAACATTTCAACCTTCCCAACGCTGGAATTCCAGTGGTACAAATCAATTTATAAAACCGATTCTTTTCAGTCAAAGCATACTGCTTCTCCTTTAATTGAAGACAGTCATATTTATATCACTGATAACACCGGGCGGCTATACGCCCTTAATCTGAACACCGGGAAAAGAGTATGGAAAAGCGAGGTGGGTGGTGAGGTGCTGGTTCAGCCTGCGATAAACAATAACAGAATATACCTGAGCACAACAGCTGGAAAACTGGTATGTATTGATTCCGGAACCGGGAGAGTTCTGTGGGACTATTTAATAATAAACACAAGCCTTATATCCAGACCGGCATTTTTTAAGACCAGCGCCATAGTGGCGACATATTCCGGAGAGATTTATGCTTTTGATGAATCGGACGGCAAATTATTATGGCAGTATAAACGGAAAAATTCCAATCCGCTTATGATTCACGCTGTTGCAGATCCTGTAATACACAACAGCATTGTTTATGCAGGTTTTCCCGATGGATACATCATTGGAATTAATCCTTCTAACGGAAAAGAAATATGGAGTTTAAAGCTTCCACTTGCAGATAAATTTGAGGGAATCTATGCCGCTGCTGTAGCGGAAAAAGATGTTTTATTTATCCCCAAATACGAGGGAGGACTCTACGCTGTTTCTATTCCTGATAAAAAGATCATTTGGCAAAGAAACGATGATGGCTATCTTTGGTGCAACAAATATAACGAATACCTTTACGCTGCCACTTTATCAGGCAAATTAATAAAGATTAACCCGAATTCCGGAAGCTCGCCGTGGTTTTTGGATTTAAAAAAATTTCAATCTTTTCCAATACCCAGGCTTTTGTCTGTTTCTGAACCGGCAGAACACAAGAGTCTGCTGTTCGTATCCGCAGAGAACGGAATTTATGCAATTGATTCGGATACAGGCAAAACTGTCTGGCAATTTAAGCCATCCGGAACTTTTTTCCCGGCAGGGATAAGTTCAGCCCCTCAAATTCATGGCGATTCAGTTATATTCATAAGCGATACCGGCACACTGTATAAATTTAAATATAATTAAATATTTTATAAAATTATCCTATTTTTAAAGGCGCTAATTCTAAAAATTAGATTTAACTTTTAATAATATTTTTCTCATATTGGGTCTGATAAGGTATCTTATGTCAACTTCGTTTTGTAATTTTAAATAGGCGCCTTATTTATATTCATTGAATTCATCCGGAAGGACTAATCCTATAACCCCACTCTTTTGCCCAAGGTTCTTCAATGGCACACCATTTAATGAGATATAGACCCCCTGTGGATTTCCAATTCGTAAACTTATGCGGCTTTTAGCCTTCCATGTTACTGTATTTCCATCCCATAAAAGAACATCAAACGGCTTGGCATTATCAAGTCTGACCATTATCCATGTTTTTTGTATAGCTTCAACCTTTAATACAAGTTCTTCTTCCTTTAATTCAGGTTTTTGTGACGGTTCTTTTACTTCAGTTTTTATCTCACTTTTTGGTTCCCCTATTGCAGTTATTAATTTTTTTTCTTCTCCTTTTTTATTCAACACTAAAAGGATGATTAGGAGAACAAGGACGGTTATACCTGTAATGATGTAAACCAACTCGGGCTTTTTAAAAGATAATTTATCTTTATTGTTTTTTTGTCCGTTTTCTTTCCCCTTCTTTTTCTCATTGCCCTCAAGAGCCCTGAGATATGACTCTAACCTTAGGAGCGCGTCTTCTGAATCAATGCCAATATACCGTGAATAATTCCGGACAAACCCGGACAAGTATGTCGCGCTTGGCAGTAGCGAAAAATTCTCATTTTCAATTGCTTCAATATAATCTTTTTTGATCCTGGTAGCTTTACTGATTTCCTCAATTGAAATATTACGGAGGCCTCTCTGCCTTTTTAAATAACTCCCGAATCCCTCTGCCTTGATTTCTTCATCATTCCACATTTTATTTCAGTGCGTTATTATATTTTATGCTTAAATTACAATTTTCAGAATCCGGAGCCAATTTGCAAACCATTGAAAAGGATTGCGACGCCTCTACCGCCTTCTTCAATTTTATATATGTTTTCCCAAGATGATAATATGCTTCGGCATACTTATTGTAGTATTTTATTGCTAATTTAAATCTTTTTACGGCTTCGGAATATCTGCCGCCGTCATAATAAAGCAGACCAAGATTGAAATGTGCTATAAAAAAATCTGGAGTTATGCCCAGCGCTTTCTTATAGTTGAATTCTGCATCTCTGAAGTTCTTTTTTTTATAATAAGCCCAACCTATATTTGCATAAGCTCTTTCCGGAGTTGGATAGAGAATATCAGTCAATGCAGCCCTGAATTCATTGACTGCATCATCATATCTGTTAGTATTAAGGTAAATCACCCCGAGATTATTATGTGCTTCGGAAAAATCATTTTTCAGTTCTATTGCCTTTTTAAAATGTTTTTCTGAATCAAGATACGCGGTTTTTGCAAAAAATGTAAGGCCCAAAGCATTCTGAAGTTGCGGATCGTCGGGATAAAGTTTCTCTGATTCCATGAATTCCTTAAGTGCTGCATTTAAATTCCCTTCACTCAGATAAGATATACCGAGTTTCATATGGCCTTCAGCCTTATGTTTTGTTTCTTTATTAACCCTTGCGCAGGAATTAATTATAAGAAAAAGCGACGCTGTAACCCATAATGTAACCTTCATCATACCTCCAGACTCACTATAACGAAGAGAGAAACACGAAAAATGGTTTGAATTTGCCAAAAGCATTTTCATCCGCTGTTTTTTCCATTTTAATTGATTTAATATCTATTTTCCCTATAATTGGTTTTTTGGGTTTTTCAATAATTGTTTTTTCATGATCTGCCAGTTCATCAAGCAGAATATCTATACTGTCGCTTTTGGCCACTTTTTTAGAAGGTTTTGAATCTCCCGATGCATCTATATCTTTAATTTCTATCTCAACGGCAGCCTCTTCAAGTTGAATTACCTCTTCTGTACCAGCGCCTTCAACACTGCCTCCGAACATAGGCATAGTCTTCAGGCTCTCCTTCGCTTTATCAATGCCATCTGCTTGTGAATATGTCCGTTCCATCAGGAATCCCATGCTCTCCACAAAATCAAAGGCAGAAAGTTTAGTCGCACTGTAATGTTCATCTGATATACTGCTGAGAGTGTAGAATATGCCCCTATTGGAATTCAGCATGTTCAGGTATATGTAGAAATCGCATAATTTTCGCTTGTTTTTTATCGTAATTATATAAGCACGGGATGGTTCTGTTGGGAATTCTGCCACTGCAACAAGGGGCGCATTGATGGAACTGAAAATCTCAAAAATCTCCTCTGTTTTAGGTTTCAAAACTGTAATATTTTTATTAAGGTCAAACATTATATCCTTATTTAATTTCCTTAAATTCTACCAGATTTTTAAATTGTTTCAACCTTTCATTTATTCTGCTGTAGTCCAGTTCAAGCAGCCTGTTAATGCTGAAGTCCTCCACATCAAAGGATGCAACTACACTGCCTACAACCACAGCCTGCCTAAGGACTTCCTCATTGAAACTCATGCAATTTGAAAGATATCCCATAAACCCGCCGGCAAATGAATCACCTGCTCCGGTGGGATCAAACACAGTTTCCAGAGGATATCCAGGGATCAGGAAAATACGGTTGTTGGTAAAGAGCATTGCGCCGTACTCGCCGCGTTTGATAATTACTGCTGAGGGTCCATAAGAAGCAATTTTTTTTGCAGCAGTGATAATGTTTGATTCACCGGATAATTGCCTTACTTCTGATTCATTAATGACTACCATATTTACTTTTTTAAACACATTGATCAATTTTCCTTTTTCTTTTTCAATCCAGTAATTCATTGTGTCACAGGCTATGAATTTTGCTGATTTCATCTGTGAAAGAACCTGCAACTGAAGTTCGGGATGGATGTTGCCCAAAAAAACATATTCGGAATCCAGGTATTCCTCCGGCATTTCGGGATTAAATCCTGAAAAAACATTCAAATGCGTTTCTATAGTTTTTGCCTGATTAAGGTCATAATCGTAAGAGCCCTTCCAGCGGAATGTTTTACCGTCTTTAATTTTTATACCCTTTGTATCAATTCCACGGTCACTGAGTTTATCAATATACTTGAACGGGAAATCTCTTCCTACAACCCCGACAACTCTTACATCAGTGAAAAAACTTGCGGCGATAGAAAAATACACAGCAGAACCGCCAACTGCCTCCTCAACTTTTCCGAAGGGAGTTTCCACAGTATCAAGAGCGAGGGAACCAACAACAAGAAGCGGCATCTTATTGATCCTTGATATATTTCTCGGTTATTAGTTTAAGTGAATTCTTCATTTTTTGGGGAATAGCTTTTCTGTCGGTAATTATTGCATCCCGCAAAGCATTTTGACATGAACATTCTTTTTTTTCAATTATCCTGCCCACAGAATGCCTTATTATCTCCTTTGCTTTATGAATGTTCCTGTTCAGCCTCTCAATAACCATGTCAACGTTCACAACTTCCTCGTCTTCATGCCAGCAATCATAGTCAGTTATAAGAGCAAGCGTTGCATAACATATCTCCGCCTCTCTTGCAAGTTTTGCTTCCGGTATATTCGTCATACCGATAACATCAAAGCCGAGAGACCTGTAGGATCGGGACTCTGCCATAGTAGAAAATTGCGGCCCCTCCATACATATGTAAGTGCCACCGGTACTTATTTCCAGATTTAATCCCCTACCTGTGTTATACAAAATATGCGTAAGCGCATGACAGACAGGATGGGACATGGAAATATGGGCAACAATACCGTTGCCGAAAAAGGTGGTTGCCCTTTTAAATGTCCTGTCAAAAAACTGATCAGGAATAAATATTGTTTCCGGTTTTAGTTCTTCTTTTAAGCTGCCTACGGCGCTAACGGAAATTATATTTGAGACGCCAAGTTTTTTAAATGCAAAAATGTTCGCCCTGTAATTTATTTCCGACGGTGTTATTCTGTGCCCCCTGCCATGTCTTGACAGAAACGCAATTTTTACTCCCATAAGTTCTCCGGTAATGAAATTGTCCGAAGGTTTTCCGAATGGGGTGCTCATACTTATTTCCCTGATATTTTCCATGCCATCCATTGCGTAAAGACCGCTTCCACCGATAATTCCGATTGCTATATTATTAGTTTTTTTCATCAGTTGCCTTTCCATAAAGTAATCTTAACCATTAATTCACCATTTGGTGATTGCAGATAAAATGCTATTTTTTCGTCTGAACTGGCCTGCATAAGCAGCTCATCTGTTATGCACAATTCATATCCGGGATATTTTCCGTAATTTCCTGTATCTTCTCCCATAGCATAGATTTCGCCCCCATACTTCAATCCTGTATCCGGGAAATATATGGTAAAATTTTTCTTTTCGCCAGGATAAACCTTTACACTGAAAGGAAAACCCAGATAAAGATTATCTACATACTTTTCAGCCTTCTTTGGACAGATAAATTTTATAAAATATGTTTTTGCCGCAATGCTCCCCTCCACTCTTTTTTCTCTCTTATATTGTTCTGCCAGCAACTGTTGCTGTTTTCCGTATGCACAATGAAAATTCAGAATTGGAATAATCAGCAGCAACAAAATATTAACAAAATACTTTAAATTTTTAGTTCCCATTGCTACAATCCTCCATGGAAAATATAATATCAAAACAATGATTTTTTATCTGTTAATTTTTATACATAGAATCTACCAGTTCATTGTATTTCTGCATGATAACCTTTCGTTTTACTTTAAGTGTAGGCGTAAGTTCTCCTCCTTCCTGTGTCAGATCCTGAGGAAGCAGCTCAAATTTCTTTAATGATTCAAAACTTGCAAGTTTTGAATTTACTGCATCAATAGTATGTTTGACCCTTTCCCTGATTTGCGGATTTTTTATAAGATCCGAATAATCTTTGTATTGGATTCCGTTCCCTTTAGCAAATTTCTCCGCCTCTTCTTTATTCACCGCAATCAGGACAACACAGTATGGCCGCTGATCACCTATAACCACTGCCTGGCTCACAAACGGGTCCGTCTTCAGGATATTTTCTATATTTTGTGGCGCAACAAATTTCCCGCCGGCAGTCTTAATCATATCCTTCTTCCTGTCCGTTATTTTCAGGAAGCCTTCTGAATCTATTTCCCCGATATCTCCGGTCTTAAACCAACCATCAGCTGTGAAGGATTCGGCTGTTGCTTCCGGTTTCTTGAAGTACCCCTTTGTAGCGATGTTGTCGCCGCGGACAATTATCTCGCCATCCGGCGCAATTTTCACTTCAACTCCTGGGATTAACTGTCCAACTGTTCCGAATTTGTATCCGTCAATCCTGTTAATGTGCGTGGCAGGGACTGTTTCTGTTAAGCCATACCCCTCAAGGATTAGAATCCCAGCAGCGTGGAAAAATTCTGCTATATCCCTTGAAAGCGGTGCACCCCCGGATATAAAGAATCTTATTCTGCCACCGAGTTTTGCGTGCAGCTTAGAGAAAACAAGTTTGTGTGCAATTGACCGTTTTATTCTCAAACCTAACGGAACAGGTTGTTTTTTCTGGATCAGCCGGCTCACCTGCTTTCCCACTTCAAGCGCCCAATCAAAAATCTTTTTCTTAACAGGTGAAGCCTGCGCTCCGGAAAGCACAGCCTGATAAACCTTCTCAAATATTCTGGGAACGCTTGCCATAACCTGAGGCTTTACCTCCACAAGATTCTGAGCAATCTTCTCAACGCTTTCGGCAAATGCCATAATACCTGTCCCAGAGTATATTCCAAAAAACTCTATTCCCCTTGCAAATGAATGTGCAAGCGGCAGGAATAAAAGATTGATATCTCCCGGGTTGTGGCTATACACCTTATAAAGGTTGGTTGACATAGCAATATGATTTTTGTGTGTCTGGATAACTCCCTTTGGCGAACCGGTGGTACCGGATGTATATACAAGGGTAGCAACATCCTCTATGCTTATTTCTTCCAGTATTTTTTTAATTTGTTCGTCGTTCTTTTTAAGTTCGCTCTTGCCAAGATTAATTAATTCATCAAGACTGCTAATGGTTTTATCTTCTGACTTGGTCAATTCCTTAATAACGATTATTTTTATAACATTGGGAATCTTTTGTCTTATCTGCTTTATCTTATCCAATTGCATAAGGTTTTCAACAATAAGAACCTTTGCTTCGGAATCGTTTATAATGTATTCGCTCTGTTCTGCCGTGTTAGATGGATAAATGGGAACTGTGATTGCCCCTATGGATAACGCACCTATGTCACAAAGCACCCATTCTAACCTCGACTGAGACTGGATTGAAATCTTGTCTCCCCTTTTTACCCCAATCGCCAGCAGGGCGGAGGCTATTGCTTTTACGCTGTCTCCCGCCTCTTTCCATGTGACATCAACCCACTGCCCGTCTTTTTTATAGCGCAATGCAGGATTATCTGTATATCTTGACATGCGGGAAAAGAACATCTGCCCCAGGTTCTTAAATTCATATTTCATTTCGCACCCCTCTCCTTCTTATTTTAATAAATTTGATAATATTTTATAAAATTAAGAAATTTTATCAATTCTTTTCTTTTTTTCTGAATAAGTTATGCCCTTTTCTGTTATCCGCACGCAATCCCCCATTTGCCATAACTCAATAAACCCTTTCCCGATAAGCCAGTTTAAAGAATTTTCCACTTCGGCACGGCTCATGCCGCATTCTTCCTCTACAGCTCTTTTGGAAGCAATGAATGCAGGTCCGGATTCCGAATACCATCTGTATACTAATTCAAGCACTTTCCCTGATCTTTTTTCCATTTTTCAATTCCTTATAATATTTCGCATCAAGCAACCTCTCTGGATTAAAATTCCGGAGCGCTTTTAAAAAACTTTTTTTGATTCCAGGATGCCCAGTTTCAAGCTCATTGAGAAGCCTTTTAACCTGTGGCCTTTTTATACTGGTATCGCCGCAGGCGGGGCACATACAGCATATAACCGGCAACTTTTTAATCCTTGCATATTCCCTTGTCTCCCTTTCCCAGACAAACACAAGAGGTCTTATCACTGTATTTATTCCGTCTTCAGCATTAAACCTTGCCGGCATGCTTTCCAGCCTTCCCTCGTAAAAAGCATTGAGCAGCAGGGTTTCAATAAGATCATCCGCATGGTGTCCAAGAGCAATCTTTGAGCAGCCGAGAGCAGGCGCAAGCCTGTAGAGAATGCCCCGCCGGAATCTGGAACAAACAGCGCATATTGTTGTCTCCTTGTTTTTTTTCCATTTAATATCCTGAATACAGCCGTAAATGTCAGATAATTCAATATGATATTTAAAATCATGCCCCTGCAGGTATTTTTCAAGTATATCTGTCCTGAATCCCTTAAACCCCGGATGGACAACAACCGGAAGCAGTTCAAACCTCACAGGCGCCTTGCGCCTTAGATTTTCCAGTATGCTGAACATTGTCCAGCTGTCTTTGCCGCCAGAAAGAGCAACAAGAATACGGTCTCCATTTGAGATAAGGCTGTATTTGTCAATAGCAACTCCAACCCTGTGCAGAATAAGCCTCTCAAGTCCTGTAGTCCGCGCCATTTACCTCCACCTTTGCAGATTTTGATTATGCAGAATATTGAGAACTATGTCAAGTATTCAGACACCAGCGAATTTACTCAGAATTAAATGTAACCCGGAAGGAGGAGGTTAATTATGGTTCAACCCCTTTAGAGTGCCCTTTTTAAATGAGTCATCCGGGGTTTGACAAGGGAACAGATATATCCATCTGTATTATATTTAAAAATTTTATAACTTGATGCTTCTTCTTGATTTTAATCTGAAGATGAGCCAAAAAAGACCCAATAAAAATACGGGTGCAAAAGAGTCATTGGATCCTCCGGAGGCAGTGCAACCGCATCCTTTTCCCGGTACAAACACAGGCAGGTTTGTTACCGAACCAGCATTTCCCCTCGGATCCCTGGATGAAATATCCAATCTGAAGAGATTTCTTGTCTCCAGACCAGAGAAGATTAGAGTATGGTCTGTAACAAAACTCATTTCTACTGCGGCTATCTCTTCCCCGTTTCCAAAA
The DNA here is from genome assembly GCA_036514535.1 of bacterium. Taxonomy (GTDB): domain Bacteria; phylum JAMCPX01; class JAMCPX01; order DATBWZ01; family DATBWZ01; genus DATBWZ01. The sequence continues at coordinate 66,500 of DATBWZ010000039.1, read as the reverse complement.
GAAGCCTTTATTGAACTATCACTCAATTCGTCTGTCTTCCAGGACACTGAAACGGTTGAATCCGATGATACATTAACCACCACATCAGAAATCTGCGGCGGTGTTGCATCTATCGCAGCCGGGGCTATTGATTGCAGTGCCTTCAGGATATCCAGTTTGCCGTGTCCCCATCTATTATCCGGATTGCTTGCCCTATTTAATCCCGTAAAGGAATCGTTTTTTGCATTTGCTGTTATATAATTTTTGACCGCCGCCGGTCCAAGATTAGGATTCCAATCAAGCATCAGCGCTATAGCCCCCGCCGCATGCGGAGATGCCATACTTGTCCCTGCCAGCATAAAGAACCCTTGATCCGGCAGCAGGAGTTTTGAATCTATTAGCGAGACATTTGAGGATTTTGAAGATGCAACCCATTCTCCGGGCGCGGCAATAGCCGGATTTAGCCTTCCATCCCTTGTAGGTCCCCTTGAGGAGAAAGCCGAGATGTCTCCGGGTGTACATCCATTACAAGTATATTTATTGCCATCCTGAGCAGTCCACTCGTTTTTCGTTACAAATGACCCTATTGCAATAATATTCTTTGCGTCAGCAGGAGTGGATATGGTTTTATTGCTATCACCAGGGACGGTTGTTCCCAATCCGGGTATTAACTCCGATGCACCGAATTCCGCATTCGCTGTGGTTATCCATCCATCAAAACTTCCGCCATCTGCATCAGCAGAATTGCTCTGTGCGCCAATAGCCCACCTGCACCTGGAAAGAGGCTGCGTTGCTGATGGGGCGGATATAAGAACATACACTTGCCTGGAGTTATTGGGATTGACGGTTGCGGATGCATCTATTATTGCGTTGCCGCAATTAGTGGAGGAACAGGAGGATATAGTGAACTGATTGCTCTGTCCAGGAGCAATAAAATCTGTCTTGCAGACCTGATTGTCCTTTAATCCTGCAACAGCAAAATTAATAAGGTCCAGGGCATTATACCATACCTCCAGCAATACATCGGTCTCATTCGGATAAACATCAAAAACAGCCCAGGATTCTGCTGAAGGGATTACATTGCTCTCAACGTGCACCTTATAGGACCCATCGTTCCCTGCAGCAGCAACAATTATCTTCCCGTTGCCCTGCAAAGCCTCCAGTGCAGTATCAAACTGACTTGTCCCGTCGTGCGGACCATACTGCCCTCCGAGGCTCAGATTGACAACCGCGGGTTTATTGTATTTTCCGGCAAGATTAAATATATAGTCAACTCCGTCAATTACCGATGCCTCATCGTAAATAGTCTTAACTCCGACAATCATTGCCCCGGGCGCAACGCCGTTGTATTTTGCGTCAGAACCAGCCGCAATTCCCGTAACATGCGTGCCGTGGCTGTAATCGGGATCCATATCCTTTTCGTTGCATAATCCTTTGTTTATAGAATTAACATCGCATTCGGTCCCGTACCCGAAATCAGATGGTCCAGTTCCAGAAATATTCTGATCCCATATAGAGAGAAATCTTGTGCTTTCGTCAGAATTTTTAAAAACACGGTGTTTAAAATCAACCCCCGTATCCACTATGCCGACTATTACATCCCGTCCTGTTACCCCCCTGGCAATACCAGAACCCGAATGTGCGCTATCGGCAGAGATGGCAGATACGCTTTTGTCAAGAAGCGGTTTGAGCCTTCTTGAAGCGGATATGCTAAAAACATCCGGAAAACCGGCTAATTCTGTGAGAGCGTCAACCGGCACACTGCCAGTAAGAATACCGCCTGAAAAAGCCCCTGTTTTGCCGCCAAGCCCTTCAACCATTTTCCTAACCCCGAAAGGACTGTCTGTCCGGATCAATACCTTCACCCTGCCCTCATTGTCATAATTAATAAGTGGTGACGGGCGATGCAGTTGCTCCCTCTCAAGACCCAATCTAAGAACACGGTCCAATTTACTTGCGCTGACCTCTGCTGTTGTGCGGAAGACAACAAAAAAAATCCCCATGCCCACAAAAAAAAATATTCTTTTCATTACGGATTACTTAAGCCTTGGCAGTCCTGCGGTTCCCCCTATGTTCATTACATAAAATCCGCCGGGGTCCTGCTTTATGTTTAAAGGGTCCAGAATACTTTTTAATTTTTCCTGATAAACACTGCTGAACATAAACCTCACCTGAAGGTCAAGGATACTGTTGTTAAACGGATGTCTGAGATTAATCTCCCCATTTGCCGTGCCGTTTATGTCACCACCGGTAAGCGTAATGGTATCAACCTTCAACAGCCCATTGGTAATCTTTGCTTTTCCTGAGATACTCTGAATTGTCAGTTTCGGAAGTCTGAAAAGACTCAAAAAAGAAGATTCCTCCATAATAAAATTTTCAATATTTATATCTATTTCACCGTTGCTCTTTGATATATTAAACCCCTGATCCTCAATATCACACATTGCATTTAATCTGCCGGTTACTTTTAGCCCGAAAAGCTGGGACAATGGCGAATATTCCCCGAATTCAATATTTTTGGTGTTGATATAAAGCCGGCCTCCGTCCTTTTTCAACTGTATTCTGCCATTGCTCTTTCCACTATAAAGAGCGGAAGAAAATGACAGATCAATTTTTCCTGTAAAGAGTGAGAACAAAGACTGTCTTACTTTTATATAATTGGCTTTAAGAAATTCAACATCCTTCATGCTATCAGTGCCATAGTACTCCATTCCGAGGAACTTTAACCCAAAGGGGAATGCATAGGAAAGACCGGATATAGAAAGAATTCCCATTTGCCGTGCCGAGAATTCGTACATTATACGAGTCTTCAGGGAATCATAGGGAAAAGTGAGTATAACAAAAAAAACAAAACTGATTAAAAAACATCCGGCATACGCAATTTTGGGCAAAACTTTTTTGCTATTTTCCCCGGTAAATTTATCTTTAAAAAAACTATAAGCGACTTTAAATATATTTATTACTTTATTTATTTTTATAACCTTTTTAATATTCATAAATATTGGTATGCTCCAAGATTAATTGTAACATCAAGTTTATTGGGATCCTTAAAAGTTGTTTTTAAATATAATTTTTTAACCCAGACAGTGTAATGATTATTGTTGTACTCAAGAAAATACAGTAATTCTGTTACTTCCTGAAGGGATATTCCGGCAAACTTTATCTCTGCGTTGATCTCTTTATATTTTCCGTAAGTTTCACCCTCTCCTGGTCTGAAAGACTGGACGCTCATCCCTATTTTTGATGTGATCCCCTCCAGAAAACCAAGCAGAGAGGTACCCTTTTCAAAAAATTTTGTACCTGCAGATATACTATCAATTCCACCATACTCCTTTTTCAATTCCAGGACGCGAAGGAGTTCTTCTTTTTTGTCGGAAACCATCCTGTCAATCTTTCTGTAACTGTTTATCAGCGGGGAAGCAACCATGAAAAGGATTATCAATGAAACGCACGCAGTTCCTGCAAGGAGAATCATTTTCTCCCGGTTTGTGCGCGACAAGTAGAATTGCCTGATCTTTTCCTTCATTATCCTGCTGGCTTCAGAGTTACTGTAAGGCTGAAGCCAAACGATGCCCCATCAATACTCTTTTTTGAATCAATAATCTCAACCAAGCCAAATAGTTCAGATTTTGAGAGATCGTTTTTTATCTTTTCTACTATCTCAAGAGCTGGCGCAGTCCCCTTTATTTTGATCTTTTCTCCATCCATTGATACTTCTGATATATCAATTATCTGAGCATTGGAAACGCGCACACTGAATTCTCTTAAAATATCCACCGCCTTTACCCTTGAGAATCTTCGCTGGAGTTTTTCCATATACGCCTTTTTCAATTCCTTTGCACAGTCCATATAGGGGTCATACCCGCTGACAGATACGGAACAAACTTCAGAAAGCTGCGACTGTATTTTTTTATATACGGTTTTCCTGTCAACATATTTATATATAATGTTTCCAATCCCAAGCGCAAGTATAATGCATCCTATAATTCCTGTAGCTGCAAGACTGGTCTTGACTTCTTCAAGTGAGGCAGTATAAGCAAACTCTCCCCTTCTGAAATTCCCGCCAACCGCCTTCTTCAAGATGCGCCGTAGGGCTATTGAAAGGGGGAGCAGGGCTTTGCTTTGAATGTCCGGCCGCAATACTGAACACTCGGGGATATAATCGGAAAAATTCATAAGCTCAATTATCGTCGTCTCAAAAAACTGCTCTAATTGCCGGGATACAACCTTTAATCGTTCTGCATGCCCTGAAAGAAAAATTTTGCGAATCTCTCTTTTTTCAGAGTCTATTTTGGATCTCAATGTTCTGTTTAATTCCGTAGGCAAATCAGCGCCCTGCCTGAGCGTTCTCGCAAACGCCGGACCTGACGCTGATTTAAAACACAGAATGGTTCTGTCATCTTCCAGATGAATGATGCCTGTTAATCCTCCGTCTGGTGAATCAGGGAGCCTGGAAAGTAAATTCAAAAGCGAAACTGCATCCCAGTCTAAAATTATTGGTTCAATTCCTGCGGCACGAAGAATATCAAGAAAATATAAAATCTTCTCTTTTTTTATTCCATACGCTAATACATTATCCTGTACCGTTCTCTTTGCAATATTAGTCCAGGTAACAACAATATCTTCAAGCGGGACAGGCAGGAGAGTATCCATCTCTACCTCAACAGCCTGTTGAATCTTTACCGGATCGCTGAACTGAATATTCATTGCCCGGTAGAACACATCCATGCCTGGAAGAGAACATAGAAAATTGCCGGCAGAGACCTCCTCCGGAGTAAACATCTTTTTTAGTATCTGAGTAATTTCTGCGGCGGATCCCGCATTTTTAATCTCGCTTTCGCGAAAATCCAAAAATTTCCACCCTCTGAAGAATGTTTCCAAAAGGCATGCGCCGATTTTTTTATCTCCAAAACTTATACCTATTACCAATGACATTTCAGAAAGTCCTATAAATCCTGTCTTGATCCCTGTAAGTACCGACCTTTCTTAGCTTTTCATACCGTTTTTTCTGCAGTTCATCTGTAGGGATACCATCTAATTCATTAATATGTTTTTGTATATGCTCCTTAATACTAAGTGCAGTTTTTCTGAGATTTCTGTGGCTGCCGCCGAGCGGCTCTCTGATTATTTCATCTACAATACCAAACTCAAGAATATCCTGCGCAGTAAGTCGCAGACATTCAGCCGCTTCCTCTGCTCTGCTTGGGTCTTTCCAGAGTATTGAGGCGCATCCCTCCGGAGATATAACGGAATACACTGCATATTCAAGCATCAGCAATCTATCGCATACTCCTATCCCAAGTGCCCCTCCGCTTCCACCTTCTCCAATAACGACAGAGATAATCGGCATATTCAGTCCGCACATTGTATAAATAGATTCGGCAATTGCTGGCGCCTGTCCCCTTTCCTCTGCACCGATACCAGGAAAGGCGCCAGGTGTATCAATAAATGTTATCACTGGCTTTCCAAAATGTTCTGCAAGTTTCACAAGCCTTATCGCTTTTCTGTATCCCTCCGGATGAGACATCCCGAAATTACGGTATGATTTTTCCTTGGCGGTCCTGCCCTTTTGATGCCCGATAATCATTACAGTTCTACCATCAAAAGTTGCAAATCCTCCGCATAACGAAGGGTCGTCACCGAATACCCTGTCTCCATGAAACTCAAGAAAGTTCTGAAAGATCTCAGGAACATAATCAAGAAAATGCGGGCGTTGTGGATGCCGGGCAAGCTGAGTTTTTTGCCAGGGGGTTAATTTAGAAAACGTTTCTATGAGCAATTTTTGAACCTTTATTTCAATCTTTGAAATCTCTTCGGAGATATCAACATCATTGCCCTGGATATGTTTTAACTCCTCAACCTTCTTTTCAAGTTCAACAATATGCTTCTCAAAGTCAAGCGGCTGATTTATCACAGTCAACTTCCTCCAAAAAATCCCTGCATGTTTGTAAAATCCCTTGCTCCGAATCAGGATTAACCCACCTTACGCCCTTTACTCCGCGGAACCATGTAACCTGGCGTTTAGCGTAATGTCTTGTATTTTTCTTTAACTCCTCAATAGCATCTGCCAGAGAAGACTCTCCCTTCACATAACGAACAATCTCCCTGTAACCAAAGCTCTGCATGGATTTTAATTCCTCACCATACCCGTTTGAAAGCAGGTATTTTACCTCGTCTACTAACCCTTTTTTTATCAACATATCGGCTCTTTTGTTTATATTATCATATAACTTTTTTCTTGGCATATCAATACAGAGATAAAGAACATTATTTTTGACACTCTGGCTTTTCCATTTCTCCTTTCTCAACTTTGATGGAGAAACTCCTGTTGTTTCGTAAATCTCCAGGGCTCTCAGCACCCTGTAAGAATCGTTTGGATGAATCAATCTTGCGGATTCAGGATCAATTTTCTTCAAAAGATCGTACATATGCTTCTCTCCGGACTTTTTGAGAGCTGTCCTCAACCTCGACCTCACCCGATTGTTAGGAGGAGCGCCTTCAACCATGCCATTGAGAAAAGCAGATATATAGAGCCCCGTCCCACCAGCGACAAATACACGCATCCCTTTGTTTATTATATCTCTAAATGCTTTTTCTGCAAACTTTATGAATAGTTGTGCATTAAAATCCTGATCAGGATCCACCATGTCTATTAGATGGTGTTTTACAGTACTAAGCTGTTCCGGGGTTGGCTTTGCGGTCCCTATATCCATAAATCTGTAGATCTGCCGCGAATCGGCATTGATAATTTCCCCATTTAAATTTGTTGCTAAAAACAGCGCAAGACCTGTTTTCCCGCTCCCGGTGGGACCGCCAATTATTATGACAGGATGATTTTTGATTCCTTTTTTCATTTTCTCCTGAACCACTCATTAAGATCGTTGTATGTTATAAGTCTCAACACCGGTCTCCCGTGAGGACAATAAGGAGAAGCAACAGTGCACCTTAAGTCATTTATAAGATACTGCATCTCTTCCGGTGTCAACGACTTGCCAGCACGAATAGAAGAGTAGCAAGCCATGCTGGAAAGCATTTTATTCAATTGGCGATCATCATCTATCGTTTCAATCTCCTGAAGGTCGCTGGCAAGTCTTGAGAGAACCTCCGAAGGCATTGTCTCGTTAAACATAACCGGCAGCGATCTTAGAATCACAGCGTTATTGCCAAATTCCTCAATATCAATGCCTAATTTTAAAAGAAACTCTTTATGGTTCAAAAGAACCTGTTGAGAAGATGAGGAGAGTTCAACCACCGCTGATTCAAGAAGATACTGCGCTTGGGCAGTTCCTTCCCTATAGGATGCTTTTAACTTATAAAATGTAAGCATCTCGTGGGCAGCGTGCTGATCAATAATCACCAAACCACTGTCTGATTCGCAGAGCAGATATTTATTCATAATCTGGCATTTGGGAACCAGTTCCCCAAGCAAAACTTCAAGATCGGGCGAATAAAATATGCTCCCGGGTTCTGTCACCTGACGCTTGACTGCCGTCTCTTTTAACTCGTTATATTTTAAAAACCCCTCTTTCAAAAGATAGGATTCCAGGGATTCCTGAATTCTATTGTATGCTGTATGGGCTGGAGCCTCATCGGACAGAACAGTTTCCGGAATGACCTTTCTGAAACTTGAGATTACTGCCTTGAGGACAGCATTGAAGATTTTGTCTGTTTTTTTGAACCGGACTTCATATTTTTGGGGATGGACATTGACATCCACATCTTCAGGAGGAAGCGTAATGGAGATTATAGCAAAATACGGTTCCTTTCGTCCGCCTGTCTCGGAATACGCCTTCATAATTGCTCGCTGCAGCAGCCTGTCCCTCACAAATCTTTTGTTCACATAGAGGTATGAACCGCGGATGTCAGCGATCTCTGGCGGCGAAACAAAACCCGCGACCTTAATATCATCTGAACTGCCTGACAGCTCCACGAGTTTTTTCAGTATTTCTGCGCCAAAAATCATTGCAACCCGTTCTCTCAGGTTCCTTACAGATTGAAGATCAATGACAGTTTTTGAGTCAAGCATCAATTTGAAATAGATCTCGGGATGGGCTAAACCAAATCTTTCTACAACAGAGGTCATCATAGAATTTTCAGTAAACCTGGAGCGCAGGAATTTTTTCCTTGCCGGAACATTGAAAAACAGGTCACTGACAATAATAGCGGTTCCTTCCGGACATCCTGCATCCTCAAAGGATTTGATGCTCCCCCCCTCTGTATATATTCTTATGCCCGATGTATTGCCATGAATCTTTGAGAGCAACTCCAGCCTTGAAACCTGCGCAATGCTGGTCAATGCCTCTCCCCTGAATCCGAATGTGGAAATGTTGGTTATATCTTCAACCGTGGCGATTTTGCTTGTTGCATGCCTTTTAAAAAGAATTTTCAAGTCATCCGGATCTATACCTGAGCCGTTGTCCCTCACAGTAATGGACTCTACTCCGCCTCCATCAACCGAGATCTCAATACGGTCCGCTCCGGCATCTATTGAGTTCTCAACCAATTCCTTTATCACCGAAGCAGGCCTCTCCACAACCTCACCGGCAGCAATCTTAATTGCGACATCTTCTGGCAATATTACGATCCTTGAAGGCATTGATTAAAATATAACATAGAAGCATTCTGTTCGCAATGCAATCAAAACGGCATCAGAAGCGTTGCCGGAAAATCATCGGGTTGAATAACAGCGCTGCGCCGCCGGCCACCCCATTCCCTTGACAAACTTATAATGTAGTGTTATAAAAAACAACATAGGCACGTAGCTCAGGGGTGGAGCGCTTGCTCGACACGCAAGAGGCCGGCGGTTCGAGACCGCCCGTGCCTATTTGATTTTATCTTCAGTGTTTACTTTAAAATATCTTTTACTGAAACAGATACCTAAGCGTAGCTATAGCCAGCACAAACATAGCTGCCGGCAATATCCTCATATAAACCCGCCACATATCTGCATCAAAGTACTGCCTTGTGAGCACAAGACATAAATGTACCGGCGATAACAAAACTCCAACATATCCGGAGCAAAACGCAAACACAACATGGTGCATGGTATTACCTTTTATCAGAGATAGCAAAAGCGGAAAAGTAGAACCTACAAAGCCTACTGTAAATCCTGTCAGGAGCCCTGTAATAAACGGTAAAAAGAACAAAAGAAGCATTAATGGCACCTGATTTGCAGTAAAGAATATGCTGAGATTTTTCACCGCTCCGCTGATTTCCATTGTTGTTTTAAACAGAATGATACCGAAAATAAGTGTGATTATTTCAAGTGAGATAGATTTTTTTATTGTCTCAGCGATTTCAGAGAACGGTGATCTCAAAAATACAAAAACCAGTATCAGTTCAAGTATAAGCGCAGTAAGAAGATCAAAATGCAATACCAGAACGAATATTAATAGTGTGATAAACGGCAAAAAATTCTTAACTCCGTTTATATTAAAAGAATTCGTAGAATTATTATCCATTTTTATTTTTCTTAGACCTAGAATGTAGCCAATCACAACCATGCCCAAAGCATAAAGGGAATTTTCAATTATAAATTTCCTGAGCGAAACACCTGCTATTCCCGAAGCAAGTATGATCCCCGGGTAGAGAGGCAATATATATTCCCATGGATGCCTGAACCAGTAATTTATAAAACTCTTTTTTTCAGGTGATATTTTCAAATTCTTAGTGGTTTCCTGCACCATTGGAGCGGAAAAGAGAGCGCCCCCTACAGAAGGAAGCATTCCTATCAGAGATGGCATCACGGGGATCACTGCCCTGCTTCCCCGCAGCAGCCCTTTCAGGGTATCCATCATTCCCGCAAGCACCCCTTTTTTTCTCAGGATGTATTCAAACCCTCTGATAAGTGTAAGAGCAAGGATTAAATTGACAGTTTTGAAATCCGTAGATGTAACAATAAAACTTCTACCTAAATCATGTAACGACATTTTATAAAAAAGTGCGATCAGAAACGTACAGAAAATCATAACCAATCCGAGGTTCCATTTTCGCTTTGTAAGAAATATTATTGCCAGCAATACCGTAATTATTTTAAAAAGATCAACCATAAGCGTTATTATAATTATAATTTTATTCAGATTATAGCAAATTGCACAAGTTAAAATAATGATGACATGGATTAATATTTGTTATACAATGAATATAAATGCTTGAAAAAGTTAGAAAAGCAGCTTCAAAAAATATGGAAAACACAATCAGTTTGTCCGGCATTTCCTACGAAATACATCTTGCCGGTGGAAAAAAAATGTGGAAAACTAAGAATGAAATAGTGACGGAAAACGAAAGGTTTGGAGATAAGGATATTTTAACTATACTATCACTATATGAAAGATGGAGAAAAAATAACAGATGATTTTACTCTCTTTTTTATAGAGAGTTTAAAACATCTCAAATCAATCTTTGAAAAACGAAATATTGACTACGCTATTCTCGGAGGACTGGCGGCTGGAGCCTGGGGAAGATCAAGGGCAACCGATGATATTGATTTAGTTGTTTTTATTTCGGAAAAGGACTTAGAAGAAATCGTCCGCAACCTGAAGGATAATGGATTTGAAATAAGGTTTCTTGGCCCTTCAAAACCTCCTGATCTTATACAAGTTACTAAAAAACGACGCGGGATAATAATCAGGATAGATCTTATGCTGGCGCATATTCCATATCAAGAAGAGACTTTAAAGAGAAAGGTGTGGCTGAAAATTTTTAATATTGAAGTTCCGGTTATCTCGCCCGAAGATTTGATTGTTCATAAACTAATAGCGAACCGGCCGATTGACATCCAGGATGTAGAAAATGTTTTTCAATATAATTTTAAAAACCTCAATTTAACGTATCTTAAAAAATGGGCAAAAGAATGGGATATTGAACCCAGATTAAATGCATTTATTAAAAAATATTCAAATATTGCATAAATCTTCCTGAAATCAAAAAACTCCCAGTTGCCCGCAGGATGCAGAGATCTCCTGCCCCCTGGATTTGCGTATGGTGGCAGTGTAATTGTATTTCATAAGCAGATCATGGAACTCAGCTACGACGTTATCCGATGGCTTGCGAAATTCGCAAAACGGGTTTTCGTTATATGGGATAAGGTTGATTTTGCATCGTATGCCTTTAAGCAGCTTAGCCAGTTCATGCGCATGATCCGGCGAATCGTTAATGCCGCTGATCAACACATATTCAAAAGTGACCATCCTTTTCCGAACCTTAGGATACTGTCTTGCCACTCCCAGTATATCTTTAAGTTTAAACCTTTTGTTAACCGGCATAATTAACGATCTGGTTGCGTCATCAGGAGCATTAAGCGAAATAGAAAGGCTAACATCTACATTCTTGATAAAATTATCCAGTTCAGGCAGTATTCCGCTTGTTGAAAGAGTGACCTTTCTCTTTGCAAAAGCAAGTCCTTTTGAATCTATAAGAATATTGATAAATTTAACAACATTTTCATAATTAAGAAGCGGTTCGCCCATCCCCATAAGAACAATGTTCGTTAGTGGTTTCTTATCAGCAATACTGTCCTTCGTAAGGAGAACTTGCGCAACCATTTCTGAAACCGTAAGGTTTCTGTTGAAGCCGCCCCTGCCTGTAAGGCAGAACCTGCATCCCAGATTGCAACCCGACTGAGTGGAGACACAAAGGGTTGCCCTTCTTGTTTCCGGAATGTAAACCGACTCAATAATATTTCTATTCTCAAGTTTTATACGATACTTTTTTGTGCCATCTCCTGAGGAAAATTCTTCATAATCCGGCTGTTCATAAATCAAAAGTAATTCATTAAATTTCGTTCTTAATTCTTTGGAAATATTAGTCATTTTTGAAAAACATTTTATGTTTTTTCTATATACCCAATCAAACAATTGGTGCGCCCTGTAAGGCTTTTCACCAATTGAATTTAGAAAATTTTCAAGGTCGTTGTATGTGAAATTTTTAAAATCGCGCTTTAACAAGTTATGCAAATTTAATAGTTTCTGTATCTGCTGAATATTTCAAAATCCTTGAAAAAAAATTTTATCTCCCATTCTGCGGTTTTATAGGAATCGGAGCCATGGACAGCATTCCGTTCAATATTTGTTCCAAAATCGCTCCTGATTGTTCCCTTTGCGGCCTCGGCAGGATCGGTTGCCCCCATGAGACTCCTGTTTTTCTCAATTGAATTCTCTCCCTCAAGAACCATAACCACCACTGGACCGTATGACATAAATTCTACAAGACTCGGATAAAAGGGCTTATCTCTATGAATATGATAAAACTCCATGCATTCTTTCCTTGTTAGGTGCAACATTTTCATGCCGGCTATTCTTAAGTCGTTCCCCTCAAATCTTTTTATTATCTCCCCTGTAATATTTTTTTGAACACCGTCTGGTTTTATAATTGAAAGCGTCCTTTCCATCTCATCCCTCCGAAAGCATTAATGCCTCAAAAATCAACTGCTTCATCTCCTTTACGGCCTGCAGTATCCCTGTGTACATCGCTCTGCTCATAATACTGTGACCTATACTTAATTCCTCAATTTCACCAATTTGCGCTATCGTCTGCACATTGTTGTAGTCCAAGCCATGCCCTGCATTAATTCCCAACCCTAATTTTGATGCAAACTTTGCAGCGTTTAGAATCTTCTCAAATTCGAATTTTGATTCATCCGATTTCCTCGCTTCAGCATACAAGCCAGTATGAATCTCAATATAATCCGTTCCTATCTTATGCGCTGCTTTTATCTGATCAAGATCAGGATTTACAAATATGCTCACAGTTATATTGCCATCTTTCAGTGTACGAACATACTTTTTGAGCGAATCAAGCGCAAGTATAATATCAAGCCCGCTTTCCGTTGTCAGTTCTTCCCTTCTCTCCGGGACAAGCGTTACCATATCCGGTTTTATAGAGAAAACAATCTTCAACATCTCCTGTGTTGGCGCCATTTCAAGGATCAATCTGGTTTTAACTGTTTTACGCAAAAGATCCACATCCCTCTCTTTGATATGCCTTCTGTCCTCTCTGAGATGGACCACTATACCATCCGCTCCGGCAAGCTCCGCAAGAGCAGCGGCAGGGACAGGATCCGGGGTATTTCCCTTCCGCGCTTCGCGGAGGGTTGCAATGTGATCGATATTAACAGCTAAGTTTGGCATTTACCCTCCTTAAGTTGCTCCGATTTTTTCCCGGGCAATACTGGCGATACTGCCCGCATATTTTTTAATTGTTCTTTCGTCCCTGCCCTCTATCATAATTCTAAGAATATTCTCGGTGCCGGAATATCTTACAAAAATCCTCCCTGCGTTTCCAAGATTTTTCTTTACTGAATTTATCTCCTTTACGAGGGCCGGCATTTCACTAATTTCCTTCTTCTCCGGTACAGATATGTTTTTGAGAATCTGCGGGTAAATATGGATACCCTTTGTTAACAATGAAAGAGGTGTAGCAGTATCTTTTAAAATCAACAAAAGCTTAAGAGCGGTTATCAATCCATCTCCTGTGGTATGGTGGTTCAGAAAAACTATGTGCCCCGATTGCTCGCCTCCCAAATTTAAATTATTTTTTCTCATTTCTTCCACAACATATCTGTCCCCTACACTGGTTCTCAAAAACTTAATCCCTAATTCTGAAAGGACCTGTTCCAATCCGAAATTTGACATGTGGGTTGACACAACCATATTGCTGTTAAGTTTTTTTTTCTTCTTCATGTATTTCGCAAAAATATATATAAGATGATCGCCATCAAGGACATTTCCTTTTTCATCAGATGCAATCAGCCTGTCTCCATCGCCATCAAGAGAAAAACCTACGTCTGCCCCAACCCTTTTAACAGCTGATGCCATTTCCTGTGGATACATGGCGCCGCAGTTGTGATTTATGTTCTTGCCCGTAGGTTTAGTATTTATAGAAACCACCTTACAGCCAAGATCTTCCAGTAACGCCGGAGCTATCTTATATGCAGCACCGTTCGCACAATCAAGAACTACCTTTATCCCGTCAAATGTGATACCTTTAGGTATCACATTCTTTAAAAATACCATATACCTGCCTATAGCATCAGCAACCCTGTAAGCTTTTCCGGTATTAATAGATCTGGAATTAACCTTGTTTATCTCGCTGGAAAGAACCAAACTCTCAATTTGTTCTTCAAGTCTGTCCGGAAGTTTAAATCCATCGGGGGCAAAGAATTTTATCCCGTTATCCTGATATAAATTGTGGGATGCAGAAATTACTGAGCCAGCATCAGCTCTTAAATCCGTGGTTACAAAAGCGACCCCCGGGGTAGGAAGAGGTCCGACGAGCAAAACATCTGCCCCCATGGAACAAATGCCGGCAGAAAGAGCTGTTTCAAACATATAACCGGATAACCGGGTGTCCTTGCCAATAAGAAAGCGGCTTTTTTTACTGCGGCTGCGAAAAACATGCGCTATTGCTTTGCCGATTTTCAGAACCGTATCCACAGTCATCGGTTCGCTATTTACAACACCACGAATACCATCTGTCCCGAATAATCTACTCACAATAACCCCTGCATTTAACTTTATTTTTTCACAGGTAAAATTGTAACGCTTATGCTCTCAGGGTTAAGATGTTCAAGAATTATTTGGTCCGGAAGTTCAACTACAGGTTTGATATTATAATTCCCTGGTTTCATAGTTTCAATGTTAATATATGCCTTCAGATCTTTCAATGGAAATGTTTCAAGAACAAGTTCTGGTCCGCTGAGTTCTATATTCAATGCTTCCGGAAATATCTTGAAATTTATCCCATTATTAATTACATCAACACGGTAATCGCTGATTACCCTTGTAACAATCTTTGGGCCAATATAGATATCCACGAATACAGTCTCCGCTTCTATGTTTTTATATTTAATATCTAAAAATTCAAGCGGTAAAAGTAAACCCAACTTATTCTCTGTTTCCCCGCTTATATCAAATGGCTTTGTATATATTTTTTCTACATTTTGCAGGGTATTCAAAGTCCCTGTTATTTCTATCTTCTTGGGTTTTAATTCTATACTTTTTACAGCGTATCCCTTGCCCGGGTTTCCAATAATGTTTGCTTCAACCTCAATAGGTTTGCTTATAACCTCGGCAATTTCAATAGTTATATTCGCCGGGCTGATCCAAATTGGCTTTAGATTGCCGGGAAAGTTTATTTCCTCAAGATCAAAATAAAAAATATTCCGCCCTGTCTGCATCCCCGACACATTAATTTCATACACCAAGTTTTTTGATGAAAATTCATACAGTTTACTCCTTGGTCCCGAGACCTTCATATTTACAAATTTAGGGATGGGAGAAGTAATCATCATTGAATCCGGCGTATGTGTCACTTCCACGGGTACTTTTATCACTGTTGCAGTCTGCCTAATTCCCACAACATAGGACCAGAGAACCAATGCTATAAGAAGTGCTAAAATTTTTAATGATAAATTTTGCGCCAGTTTTTCAAAAATTTTATTAAGCTTCATCTTTGTTCTCTGCAAGTTCAAGGGTGACAATCAAAAATTGTCTTAACCCCGAACTTGTTAGATTATAATGTATTTCCCCTCCTGTTACAAAAGAAATAGATCCCGTTTCTTCCGAAACCACAATCGCAACTGCATCGGTAATTTCTGATATACCTAAAGCTGCCCTGTGCCTTGTTCCAATCTTTTTTATAACATCTGGTGTTGTTGAGATAGGCAATATACAGCCAGCAGCAAATATCCGGACATTCCGTACCACAACAGCTCCATCATGCAAGGGGGAATTTTGTTGGAATATACTTTGAAGCAATTCTGACTTTATGTCGGAATCTATGATTGTTCCTATTTCAATGTTGTTGTCCAGATTGTTCCTTTGTTCAAGAATAATAAGGGCGCCTGTTTTTTTTGACGCCATCTCTCCGGCAGCTTTTATAATCTCTTCTATGGCAACAGTTTTATTTATTGTCTCCTGGTTTAACAATATGGATTTTTTCCCAACCTGAACAAGCCCTCTCCGGATCTCGTCCTGAAAAAGAACAATTACTATCAGAACTATTGACCCGATAATTCCTGACAGAAACCAGTTTAATGTATTTAGCTTGAGGAAATCAGTTATAAAAAAAGCAGTTATAATTACAATCAGACCAACGAGCATCTGCTGTGCCCTTGTTCCTTTTAACAACAGAAGAATCCTGTAAACTATATACGCAACGAGGAGGACATCAAGAATGTTCCATAATAAATTAAGCATATCTTTTGCAATCATACAAAATTCAAAGTCCTATGACTGTTTTCAATTGCGTTATAAATTGTTAAAGCCTGTTTTGTTCGTTTGACATCGTGGACACGTATAATATCTGCGCCCCTTGAAATCGCACAGAGTCCGGCAGAGATGGATCCCTCAAGTCTATCATGAGCATCCAGATTGAGTATCTTGCCTATAAAAGACTTTCTTGAGACGCCAACTAACAGCGGCATACCGAATATCCTGAAGGCATCCAATTTTTTCAATATCTCTAAATTATCCGTTAGTCTTTTGCCAAAACCAATACCAGGATCAAGGATGATATTGTCCGCCTTAAGCCCGTTTTCAAATGCATACTCCGTTCTCTCGCTGAAATAATCAAGCATTTCCTGGATTACATCTTCATAATAAGGATTGTCTTGCATTGTGGCAGTAGTTCCCTTTATATGCATCAGAACCACCGGAACCTTTTTCTTTGCTGCAACATGCACCATATTAGGGTCAAACTGCATTCCGCTTATATCGTTAATAATTTGGGCTCCTGCATCAACAGCCCTCGCTGCAACTTCTGATTTTGAGGTATCAATGGAAAGAGGGATTGAGATTCTTTTAGAAACCTCAGCAACTACAGGTAGAACCCTGCTCAATTCTTCCTCAAGACCTACCGGTTTGGAGCCGGGGCGGGTGGATTCGCCGCCGATATCTATTATGTCCGCGCCCTCCTCCGCAAGCCCGATAGCATATTTAATTGCTTTATCCTTATCATAGTATAGTCCTCCATCATAGAAGGAATCAGGTGTTATATTTACGATGCCCATTATTTTCGGCCCGGCACCAAAATCTATAACCGAACCGTTTAATTTTAGAATCCGGTTATTTTTAAAATAATTTTCTATATGCTTAACAAGTGTTCTGCTTAATTCCTGCAAACCGAAGGGCTGATAGATTAATTTTTCGCATAGTCTTCTAAAATGTTTGTTTGTTCCTATAAGTATTACATCCGAAGAGTCAACACTCAAATCAAGAGCCCCTTTTGATACAGCTGCATCCCCGCCGATTGAAAGCATTTCCTGTTTTAGAATATTCGCAGTCTTAAGAGGTACTGATTTAAGCTTAATGTTCAGATTCAGCATCTTTGGTGCCATCAGTTCTATGCCAACTGAAGCAACATCCACAGCCTTCAGTTCATTTTTAGCTTCTTCTAATGTATTTATTCTTAAGAAAACCGGGATCAAGCCCTTACCCCTGGGTCTATTGTCTGGGGATTATCTTTTATTTTGTTATGCTCCTGTATCAGTGCATCAATATTAGCATTGTCAAGAACTTCTTTTTCCAGCAATCTCTGGGCAAGCAAATGCAATAAATCAGCGTTATCTGTCAGTATCTGTTTTGCTTTTTTGTAGCATTCCGTCACAATCTTTTTTACTTCTGAATCAATCTCCTGCGCTGTCGATTCACTGTAATCTTTATGTTGGGTTATTTCTTTGCCGAGGAAGATCAGCTCCTCTTTTTTTCCATAAGTAAGCGGACCAAGCGTTTCACTCATCCCCCATTCGCAGACCATTTTTCTAGCAATTTCTGTAGCCCGTTCAATATCATTCCCCGCTCCGGTGGTTATGTGATTGAAAACTATTTCCTCTGCAACCCTGCCTCCCATTAATACGGTAATTGTATTAAGGATATACTCCTTTGGATAAATATGCCTGTCATCAATTGGCAGTTGCTGTGTCATCCCAAGAGCCATACCCCTCGGTATTATTGTAACCTTATAAATTGGGTCCGTTCCCGGAAGTATTTTTGCTACCAGGGTATGACCCGTTTCATGATAAGCGGTGGTCTTTCGTTCTGAATCGCTGATAATCATGCTTCTGCGCGCAACTCCCATAAGAACTTTATCCTTTGCTTCTTCAAAATCATCCGTAGCTACTTTATCCTTGTCTTTTCTGGCGGCAAGCAATGCTGCTTCGTTTACCAGGTTCTCAAGATCCGCCCCTGTAAATCCGGCAGTCCCGCGGGCTATGAGTTTTACATCAACATTCTCTTCCATTACGGTCTTCCTTGTGTGAACCTTTAGAATTTCCTCCCTCCCCTTTACATCCGGCGTAGGCACTACAATTCTCCTGTCAAACCTGCCAGGGCGCATAAGCGCCGGATCAAGAATATCAGGCCTGTTTGTTGCAGCGATTATAATAATTCCGGTACCGGGCTCAAATCCGTCCATCTCTACAAGCAGTTGATTCAATGTTTGTTCCCTTTCATCATGTCCGCCACCGAGGCCCGCGCCCCTGTGCCGGCCTACGGCATCAATCTCGTCAATAAAAAGAATGCAGGGAGAGCTCTTCTTTGCTGTCTCAAAAAGATCCCTTACCCGTGCTGCACCCACGCCAACAAACATCTCAACAAAATCCGAGCCGCTGATATTGAAAAAGGGAACTCCCGCTTCTCCCGCAATAGCACGAGCAAGGAGCGTTTTCCCGGTTCCAGGCGCCCCCACAAGCAAAACACCTTTGGGAATCCTGCCGCCCAGCCTTGTATATTTTTTATGGTCCTTAAGAAAATCAATAATTTCTTTAAGTTCTTCTTTCACCTCATCAATTCCGGCTACATCCTTGAATGTAACCTTATTCTTATCCTGCGTCATCACCCTTGCCCTGCTTTTCCCAAAAGTAAAGGCTTTTCCTCCGGCAGACTGCATCTGTCTGAACATCATAACTATTAAAAAAAACACTATAAGGGTGGGCAACCAGGTAATTAACAGCGCCTTCCAGAATGATTCAGAATCAGCCGGTTTTATTGTTATTTTAACAGATTTATTGGCCAATTTCTTTAAGAGGTCTGAATCTACAAAGGCATAGGTTTTAAATCTCCCTCCATCGCTCAGCTTCCCGGAGACATTTTCATTTCTTATTTCCACTTCATTGACATTGCTTTTTTCCACCTCATCAAGAAACTCTGAGTAGGTTAATTCTTTTAAGGTTGTCCCTGTTGGCAAAAAACGCTGGTAAAGGATAAAAGAAAAAACAACAATAACCAGCAGCACTATAATTCCTCTCTGCATATTCAGAGTTTAATACATGATTCAAAGTTTTTCAAGAATATTTGGAGTTAAAACCAGTGTCTTATCAAGTAGAACAATTTCTCAAAAAATTTCTGGCTCAAAGATCTCCTCTTCCATTTCTTTAACTCTATCTCTTTACAATTCTTAAAATCCTCGTTAAACATCTCTGTCATTTTTTTACCAAACGCTTCATTAAAGATTGTAACATTTACTTCAAGATTATGTGTAATGCTCCGACGATCAATATTGAAAGAACCTACAGTGCTCCAAATGCCGTCAATTACCGCTGTTTTAGCATGAAGGACGCTTCCCTGCCATTCAAAGATCCTTACACCCCATCTTAAAAATCTTGAATAAAGAGCGCAACTGGCATAACGAACAGGAGGAATGTCTGTTTTTGCAGGTAAAATTAACCTGATATCCACCCCCCTTTTTTTCGCATTTTTCAATGCCCTGAGTATACCTCTATCCGGAACAAAATAGGCATTGGCAATAAAGATAATATTCCGCGAATTATTGATTGCATTTAAATATGCCCTTCTGATTATCCTTCTGTTTTTCCTCCGTCTGCTGCCCAGTATTCTTACAGGTATTTCTCCCGCAGGTTCTATCACCGGGAAAAATCTCTTGCCGTCGCTGGGTTCAGTCCCCTCTGTGTTCCATGTTGACAGAAAAAGTTTCTGCAGATCCCTTACTGCCGGACCTATTATAACTATATCTGTATCCCGCCAGCCTTGTGCTTCTCCTATTACACCGGAATACTCATCTGTAAGATTAATCCCGCCGACAAAAGCAATTTTTCCGTCAACTATCAGCATTTTCCGGTGATTCCTCTTCCACCACCCCCAGTGTTTGGATGAAAATGGAAGCACGGGATGGTATTCAAGTGTCCTCACACCATTTAATTTGAGATAGTCAAACAATTCATTTCCAGCGTCAATGCATCCCATTGAATCATAGATAACCCTCACACTGCAACCTTCCTCTTGTTTTTTTGCAAGTGCTCTGGCAAATTCCCAGCCTGTTTTATCATTCTGGATTTTATAAAACTCAAGATTTATTGTTTCGTTTGCATCTTCAATAGATTTTAACATAACAGGAAATGCCTCTGTGCCGTTCCTAAGGATGTTAACTTTATTGTAGTGGACTGCTTTTTTCAAAAATCTTCGGATCCACTTTTCTCTTTTTGACTCTTCAGTAAATATCATAAGTCTATATTAAAATTTCAAACCAATTTCATTATTCGTGCCCGGGGGGATTTGAACCCCCAGCCTTTGGATCCGGAGTCCAATGCTCTATCCAATTGAGCTACGGGCACAAATTATATTACAAGTTCTTAGAATTATATCATATCTCTTAGTTTTTATTCCGTTTCTTTCGTTTTTCCTCAAATTCGTTTTTAATATCTTTCTTTTTCTCCTTAAACCGCTCGTTTATTTCCTTTCGTCTTTTTTCAAATCGCTCTACAACCTGTGTTCGCCTTTCAGCCCACCTCTTTCTTACATCTTCCAGCCTTTTTTTATAAAGGTTTCTAATCCTGTTCCTCTCCATAAAGAACTCACTGTTCTTCAGTGTATCGTCGGAAAGAACCAATAATGAAAGGCTCTGATTTATTTTTTCCTCCTTGCCTTCATCTGCTGATTTTAAAATGCTATCTGTCAGAGCATCAAATTCCCCTATCCTTTTCAGAACAAGGTCATTAAGATTTTTCCCAACATGCCTGCGTTTATCCTTCCATTCTGTCGCCCTTTTTGATAGCCATTCAGTATGATCAAACTTGTTCTCCAGGGGTTCAATTTCAAATTTTTCTTCGGTCAGATCGTACATAGCCCTGTTTCCGTAACCAAGACTCATAGCTTCGTCAGCAAGCAGCAGAACATCCCCATCAAATATTTCAATTACCGAAGAGGAATCCGCTCCGGTCAGTACATTGAATTCGGTCCCCCTTACGCCAAGGGCGGATGTGGGAGTGGTAACATTTATCCATCGGGGCTGCCCTACCTTAACAGCAAACCTCAACCTGCCAATCAGAATGCCTACCCTGTACACAATCTTCTGCAACGTTGATTCAGGCAGAACGCTGTCAAGACTGACTTGAAACTCGGAATTTTCAAAAACATCAACCCTTGTTTCGTCTTTAAGCACCAAACCGGCATAACCGTCTCCACTGGTTTTTATGATATCTCCATTAAAAATATTTGCTTTCTGCCTGGCAGAAAAGGTGCTGGAATCTCTGATAACAAAAACCCCTCCCTTTATTTTTTCAATAGAGCCGAGTTCCACAGTCTGTGCGGCAAGGCTAAGTGCAAGAAGAAAAATAAAATTCACGAGGATACCTTATCTTTTGAAATCTTTCTTTTCCATCTCCGGTGCATCCAGACCCAGTCCTCCGGCCTTCTTCTTATTTCGTCTTCAATGATCCTGGTAAGTTTTTGTGTGTTTTTAATCACCGTTTCCTCATAATCTGCACACTCCTCAATCTCAAAATTACTGATAGTTATATTATATTCATATTTATCAATCCGTTCCGGAAATCCAACAACAATTGGAGCCTTAAACCTCAATGCAAGATCCATAGCACCCCTTGGAGTAAAAGCTTTCATTCCAAAAAAATCAACAAAAACACCCGGAACTTTAGTATCCTGATCTATCAGAATACCAAGCATCCTGTTTTTCGTAAAACATTCCCTTATTTGGCGATATGATGCCAGCCCGCCCCGCAGGATTGTTCTTACGCCAAAACTCTCACGCCAGGCAACAATAATCCTGGTAAGACGTTCGTCATACAGAGGCGCTGCAATCACCGAAACAGGATACCGCAACACACTGGAAAAGTAAGCCGGCATAATCTCCCAATTTCCGATATGCCCTGTTACCCAGATCAATCCGTTGCCCTTTACCAGCGCCGCCTTAATGAATTCAAGTCCGTTTACCACGATCCTTTCCGAACCAATGCTAAGAGATTTATCCATACTGATATTTTCCATTATATTAATGCCTATTCTTCTGAAATTTTTACGGGCAATGGCCATTCTCTCTCTATCACCCAGAGTTCCAAAAGCAAGCCCGAGGTGTTCAAGCGAACGCTTGCGTTCCTTCTTCAGCAGGTAGAAGCAAAAAATACCAAAAAAAGAACCGAGTTTTAAATTAATCCAGAGAGGAAATTGTCTAAAAGTTTTATAAATTCCGATAAATAAACAATATACAAAATCCCTGATTAATTTTTTGCGGAAATTCATACATATTTTTTTATCACATTGCTCACTATATTATCCCACAGTTTTTTTGATTTCAGGATAAATTCTGCCAGTTCCCTGACTGCACCCCTGCCCCCTTTTTTGGTTGAAATAAAATTAACAAATTTTTTAACTTCCGCAACCCCGTCGCTTACCGTTGCAGACAATCCAACGCTCTTCAGAATGGGAATATCAGTCACATCATCACCCATGTAAGCAACATTCTCAGGTTTCAATCCATAGCGACTCAGTATTTTCTTAAGAACCTTGACTTTGTCAAAAGTATTCTGATAGACCTCTTTTACGCTCAGGTCCTTCGCCCTGTAAAGAACCGCCTTTGATTTTCTTCCGGTAATAAATATGGTGGGAATACCGGCATTGAGCAGCATGACTATTCCGTGTCCGTCCCGCACATTGAAGGTTTTTGACTCAATTCCTTTATCGGAAAAAATTAGACCGCCATCTGTCAGCACGCCATCAACATCCAGCAGGAGCAATTTTATCTTTCTTGCCTTGAGATTGTTAATTCCTGTTTTCATACCGCACCGACTCTCAGAAGATCATGAAGGTGAAGCACACCCACGGGCACATGTTCCTTTCCATTATCGTACACAAAAAGACAGGTTATAGCATAATCTTCCATAAACTTCAATGCCTTCACTGCAAGAGCGCTTTTTTCTATTTTTTTAGGGCCGCTGGTCATTATTTCTGAAGCCTTTTTTTTCATAATATCCGGATGCATTTCCAGCGACCGCCGCAGATCCCCATCAGTAATTACACCGATTAATTCACCCTTATTGTTTACAACACCGGTAATACCAAACCTCTTTGAAGTCATTTCAATCAGGATCTCTTTCATGCCGGTATCAGACTTAACAATTGGCATCTTATCGCCGGCATGCATCACATCCTCTACCCGCAATATAAGCTTTCTTCCCAGCATTCCTCCGGGATGGATAAGGGCAAAATCCTCTTCTCTGAAGCCTCTCTTATCCAGAAGGCTTACAGCAAGAGCATCACCGAGTGCCAGCGCAGCAGTGGTGCTTGCTGTCGGAACAAGGTTTAACGGGCACGCTTCCTCTTTTACCCCGACATCAATAATAATGTCAGCAACCTTTGCAAGGGTTGATTTTGTACTGCCGGTTATGGCTATCAGCTTTATACCAAGCCTTTTAATAATAGGAATAATCTTTGCCACTTCTTCTGTCTCGCCGCTGTTGGAAATTGCTATTACAATATCGTTTCTTGAAAGTATCCCAAGATCCCCGTGAATCCCCTCTGCAGGATGTAAAAAAAACGCTGGTGTCCCAGTGCTTGAAAAGGTGGAGGCAATCTTCTGGCCTATCAGCCCTGATTTTCCCATGCCGGTGATAACCACCTTTCCTTTACAGTTGTATATGACATCCACTGCCCTGGAGAACTCCTTATTGATCCGGCGCTCTAAATCCCGGACGGCTTCTGATTCAATTCTAAGCACCCTTTTTGCTATGCTTATGGGATCCTTATCAGCCATTCTTCCTTACCACAATGATAATAGATTTTAAGATCTTTAAAAAATGCGGCAATCTGTCAAGTTTCAAAGAGTTCATCCCATCGGACAGGGCTTTTTCAGGATGAGGATGAACCTCCATGAATAAACCATCAATGCCAACGGCAACAGCAGCCATTGATAGAGATTCAATGTATTCTGCATTTCCACCAGAAGTGTTTAGATTTCCACCCGGAATCTGGACACTGTGCGTAGCATCAAAAATTACAGGATAGCCGGTTTTCTTCATTATTACCAATGACCTGAGATCAGAAACCAGATTGTTATAGCCAAAAATAGTTCCCCTTTCTGTAAGCATTATTTTTTTATTTCCTGTGCTTTCTATCTTTGCCACAATATGCTGCATATCCCAGGGGGATAGAAATTGTCCTTTTTTCACATTTACCGGTTTTCCTGTTTTGCCGGCAGCAACAAGAAGATCTGTCTGCCTGCATAAGTAAGCCGGTATCTGCAAAATATCAACAATTTCTGCAACCTTGTCAACCTCTTCCCTGCAGTGTACATCTGTCAGAACAGGCACTCTGAATTCCGCCTTTACCTTGCTTAGAATTTTTAATCCTTGTTTGATTCCGGGTCCCCTGAAAGAACGGATTGATGTTCTATTTGCTTT
This sequence comes from bacterium, assembly GCA_036514535.1. Taxonomy (GTDB): domain Bacteria; phylum JAMCPX01; class JAMCPX01; order DATBWZ01; family DATBWZ01; genus DATBWZ01. Next base: position 41,878 of record DATBWZ010000039.1, on the reverse strand, counting down.
ATCGTAAGAAGCTTTAAAAATCAGAGATATTTTCGCTTCTGAGCATGTCTTCTTTAAATATTCTGCAATCTTCATGGTCATTATTTCTGATTCTATTACGCAGGGACCAGCAATAAGCAGGAAATTCTTCTGCATTCCGATTCTTAATTTTTCTATTAGAAAAAAATTGCCCATAGATATCACTATTTCCTGTTTTTTATAGATGCCTTTATAAATTCTATAAAAACCGGATGAGGATCATGAGGTTTTGACCTGAATTCAGGATGAAACTGGCAACCAAAAAACCATGGGTGATTTTTTATTTCAAGTATTTCCACAAGATCGTGAGAAGGACATATCCCTGTAATAATCATTCCGTTTTTTGAAAAGATTTCCCTGTATTTATTGTTGAATTCAAATCTATGCCTGTGCCTTTCAGAAATTTCCTTTAGCCCATAGATTCGGGAAGCAAGCGAGTTAGGTTGAATTTTGCACAAATAGGCACCGAGCCTCATGGTGCCCCCTTTTTCAGCCACATTCTTTTGTCCCTCTATAAGATTAATAACAGGATGCTGGGTATCCTTGTCAAATTCAGTACTATTTGCCATATTCATTTTGCATACATGCCTTGCAAATTCAACAGTTGCAGCCTGCATGCCCAGACAAATTCCGAGATAGGGCTTTTTATGCTCCCTTGCATATTTTACAGCCTGAATCTTCCCCTCAATGCCTCTCTGGCCAAAACCGCCGGGGACAAGTACGCTATCTACATTCTTTAAAAGATCCGCTGCTCCTTGTTTTTCTATCTGTTCTGAATCAACAAAAACCAGTTCAACCCTGGCTCTGTTGGCAAACCCGCCGTGCAAAAGCGCCTCATTAAGACTTTTGTACGAATCCTTGAGATGCACATATTTCCCAACAATCCCGATTTTTGTCCTTTTTTTAGCATTTTTTATATTATCCATAAGTTTTTGCCATTTTTCCAAATGTGGCGATCCTGTCCAGATGTTCAATTTCTCAATAATCTTATCATCAAGTCCTTCTTCCCGTAATATGAGCGGCACCTCGTATATAGTCTCCACATCCTTAGCTGCAATTACAGCACTCTCCTCAATATTGCAGTAAAGCGAAATCTTCTCGCGGATTGATTTTGTCAGTTCTTTCTCCGTCCTGCAGATTATAATGTCAGGCTGTATTCCGATTTCACGAAGTTTCATAACGCTGTGCTGTGTGGGTTTTGTTTTCAATTCACCGGAGGCCGAAATATAGGGAATAAGCGTAAGGTGAACATATAGGCAGTTCTGTGGGCCAAGATCCTTTTTAAACTGCCTGATTGCTTCAAGAAAGGGCAGGCTCTCAATATCACCAACCGTGCCGCCGACTTCAACAATTACAATATCATAATTGTCTGCTACTGACAGAATATTACTTTTAATTTCGTTTGTTATATGAGGAATAACCTGAACAGTTGCCCCAAGATAATCGCCTTTCCTTTCTTTGGTAATAACCGAATAATAAATTCTGCCAGTTGTAACATTGTTTTTTGCAGTCATTCTTGCGTTGGTGAATCTCTCATAATGACCAAGATCAAGATCGGTTTCCGCTCCATCATCAGTTACATAGACCTCGCCATGCTGATACGGATTCATTGTTCCAGGATCCACATTAATATAGGGGTCAAGTTTAAGCAGTGTTACCCTTAAACCCCTCGCCTCCATCAGAGCGCCTATGGAAGCCGAAGCAATGCCTTTTCCAAGAGATGAAACAACCCCGCCGGTCACAAAAATAAACTTAGTCTTCAATCCTGTCCTCCGTTAATTTTCTTCGCAAATGTTCAAGATCCTCCGGAGTATCAACGCTAACAGACATATAGTTAGTGTCAATCAATTTTATCCTGTAGCCATGTTCAAGTATTCTCAACTGTTCAAGTCCTTCGTGAAGCTCAAGCATTGTGGACCGGAGTTTTGAAAATTCCAGCAGAAATGATCTCCTGTATCCATATATGCCTATATGCCTGTAATAGATTGTCCCGCCAGTAAGTCGCTGTTCTGGACCCTCCCTCTTTGAACCTGGAATCGGAGATCTTGAAAAATAAAGTGCAAAATTCTCCCTATTCACTACGACCTTAACTACATCCGGATTATTAAGATCCTTCAATTCCGCGATTGGGGCTCTCGCTGTACAAACAGGAATATCGTCGTTCTCAAGAAGCTCAGCGGAAATATCATCAATCAAGTCGGGTTCAATGAGCGGTTCGTCCCCCTGAACGTTTATAATAATCTCCTCATTCATCTGTTTTGCTGCCTCAGCCACTCTGTCAGAACCGCTCAGATGATCGGGCGATGTCATAATAGTTTTACCGCCGAAAGAACTGACAGCCCTGCCGATCCTGTCATCGTCTGTGGCAACAAACAGCGTTCCTACCTTCTTTGCCTTTTTAGCCCGTTCGTATACATGCTGAATAATTGGTTTTCCAAGAAGGTTAGCCAGTGGTTTTCCGGGAAATCTCGTAGAATTGTATCTTGCAGGGATTACAACTGCAACCATATTTGTCACCTTTTCCGGGACAACGCCCGATTAGCCTCCCACAAAAAAATGGATTTTTTTGGGTTGCAAAGAGCGCCATCTCTTCAAGAATATTATAACACGCATGAACTCATGTCAAGCACTCTGCCTGAAATAATTTGCATAATACCCCACTCATGATATTATATTATTAAATGAACGAATTTATTAAGATAATAATAATCATTACAGTTTTTGCTTTTGTTCTTCTCTGGCTCATTATATGGAATAGTCAAATTCAGAATCCAGTTATTCCCAATTATACGAATCTTCCAGAAGGAGAAAGCATATACATGAAAGGACTGGAGTACAAAGAGATGGAAGGAAGCACGCTGCTTTTTACAATCTCAGCGGACAGCGGAACATTTGTGATTGATTCCGGTGAAGGCGTTATTGAAAATATCAAGGGTAAAATATTGTTAAAAAATGAAGGGGTATTTTCTGTGAAGAGCAAGGATGGCAAAATCTCAGACAGAGGCAATACAATTTACCTGGGAAATGGGGCGTACGGTGAAATGGACGACGGAACACAGGTCTTTGCCGAATCAATTTATTTTGACATAAAGGGAAACAAATCTTATTCCAATGATAAGGTTAAACTAATATCAAGAAACGCTGTCGTAACCGCTTCATCCATGGATCTGAACCTCTCAAACGGAATCATTTCTTTTATCGGGGATGTGGACGCCGTCATAAGCAAGCAAATGGAAAAATGAAGGGTATTATAAAAACAATTACTATAGCCGGCATTATATTTTTCGGAATTTCAGTGAGTATAATCTATTCGGCAACTCCAATCCCGGTTCACATTAAATCTGATATAATGGAGGTAAAAAGAAAAGAACACAAAATAGTCTTCAGCGGAAAGGTTATGGCGCAACAGGGGGACATGCAGATATACGCGGACAAATTGACGGCAAATTACGGAAAAAGCGGAGAAGAAATTAATTCAATTGAAGCAACCGGTTCTGTAAAAATAATAGAAAAAGACAAAGTGGCTACCAGCGGGGAAATATTTTTTGATAACATCAAGAGGTTGATAATGTTTAAAAACAACCCACGCATATGGACGGGCGACGACATACTTGAAGGCGAAGAGATCATCTATTATATAGATCAGGACAGCTTTACAGTCAAAAAAGCAACTGCGAGCATCAGATCGAGGGAATGGAAAAATGAATCTAAGAAAGATTGAGGCAAAAAGCTTAAGCAAGTTTTTCAACGGAAGAAAAATTGTTGATGGGCTTTCCATTAGCGTTATGAACGGTGAAATCGTGGGGCTGCTGGGCCCAAACGGAGCAGGGAAAACAACAACATTTTTTATGATCGCCGGCATGTACAAACCGGATGGAGGGAAAATTTTCCTTGATAATAAGGATATGACCGATAAGCCCGTTTTTCAAAGAGCAAGGTATGGCATAACCTATCTTCCTCAGGATACATCTGTTTTTAAAAAGATGTCCGTAAGGGAAAATATTCAGGTTGTCCTTGAAGCGACAGGAATGAACAACAGCGAAATTGAACGGGTTATTAAACAACTGCAGGATGAACTGGATCTTAAGGATCTCTCATATCAAAAAGCATACACTTTATCCGGAGGAGAACGGCGAAGACTTGAAATAGCCAGAGCGCTTTCTGTATCGCCTGCATTTTTGCTGCTGGATGAACCATTCACCGGGGTTGATCCCATTGCGGTATCCGAGATAAAGAAAATAATTACAAATCTCAAAAATAAAAATATCGGGGTAATTATTTCTGACCATAACGTCCGTGAAACTCTTTCTATATGCGACAGAGCATACATAATAAATGACGGAAAGATCCTTGCTGAAGGAGTTCCTGATTATTTACTGCATAATGAAAAGGTAAAAGAGCATTATCTGGGAACCGATTTTAAAATCTGAGATACGAATATGGAACTTAAACAGACATTAAAAATTTCACAGCAACTGCTGATGACGCCGCAGCTTCAGCAGGCAATTAAATTGTTGCAAATCACAAGGGCAGAACTTCTTGAACTTGTAGCCGAAGCGCTGAAGGCCAATCCAATCATTGAAGAGGCGGCCCCGGAAAGCGAACAGCAGGACATCCTTTCTGCCAATTTAGACCCGTCTCAGCCAACTGCTAAGGACTCAGAGAAACCCCATGAAGAAAACTCAAAAATCTCTGAAACGTTACAAAAAATAATATCAGACAACAGGGATGATTTCACTGTGTATGGGTCTCCGGACAAGTTTTTTAAAGGATCACCTGATATAAAAGGACAGGTGTCGCTTTACGAAAATCTTATATGCCAACTGAGCCAGGGTGAATTTTCCGAAGAGGAAAAACAAATTGGAACACTTATAATAGGCAATATAGATGAAAACGGTTACTTAGGCACCCCACTGGAAGAGTTGGCAGAGTCATCCGACTACAAATTATCCGAGATTGAAAATGTTCTTAAAAAAATACACCAATTTGAACCAGCAGGGATTGGTGCAAGGGATATGAAAGAATGTCTCCTAATACAACTGCATAATAAAGGCCTGCATAATAGTCTTATAGAAGACATACTCAATGGATACATGAAGGAAATTGAGGCTAAAAAATTCAAAATCATAGCAAAAAAACTTAAGATCAAAGAAGAGTTGGTAATGGATGCCTTAAAAATAATAATGACCCTTGACCCAAAACCAGGGAGAAGTCTGTCGTCTATTGAACCGCCTACTATTATCCCGGATGTCATTGTTAAAAAAATTGATAACGAATACCACACTTTTCTCAATGAAGAAGGTACGCCACATTTAAAAATAAACAGATATTACAGCAATCTCACAGCAAAAACCGATATAAAACCTGAAGTTAGAAACTATATAAACGACAGGATGAGATCCGCTATATGGCTTATAGGTGGAATTCATAAACGCAATCAGAGCATCCTTATTGTTGCAAGGAGCATAGTGAAATACCAGCATGAATTTCTTGACAAAGGAATTGAATATCTGAAACCGCTTATTTTAAGGGAAATCGCTTATAACGTTAATCTTCACGAATCAACTGTAAGCAGAGCCTGTACGGGCAAATACATGGATACCCCGCAGGGAATTTTTGAAATGAAGTATTTCTTTTCATCCTCCATACATACATCGGACAGAGGAAATGTATCTTCTGAATTGCTAAAAACAAAAATTGCAAATATAATTTCAATGGAGAATCACATGGTCCCGTTTACAGATGAGAAAATTATGGAAGAATTAAAAAAGATAGGATTCAATATTGCAAGAAGGACAGTGGTAAAATACAGGGAAAAACTTGGAATTCATCCAGCAAGAGAAAGAAAAAAGATAGGTTAAACCAAAAACACAAAAGGAGGGGAAATGGAAATAACCGTTGCATTCAGACACATGTCGCACAGAAATGATATGCGTGAATATCTTATCCTGAGATTGAAAAAGGTGGAGAAGTTGCTGAAAGATCCTATTCAGATCAGAGCAATCATCGCACATGAAAAATATCGTTTTGAATTATCACTTAATATCAAGTCCCATAAATTCAATTTTAATGTTACAGAATCAGGGGAAGACTGGCACAGTGTTATTGATTCCATATCCTCTGTGGCAGAAAATGTTGCAAGAAAGGAAAGGGATAGGCTCAAAAAACGCAGGGTAGTCCCTAAAAAAGCACTTTTTGGCACAGAAGTTACAAATGATGATAATTCCAAAAACAAAATTAAACTAAAAGAAAAGATTGTTAAATTAAAGCCAATGGCGTTAAGTGAAGCAATGGAACATTTTAGTCATAATAATGAAAAATTTTTTATTTTCATAGATGTAACAAAGAACAATGTCAAGATCATCCATAAAAAACGTGAAAATTCATTTGAGGTCCTGGCACCTGAACTGGCATAAAGCAGAGTAGATGTCGTAATGCACTTAAAGGACATAATATTGAAAGATGCTGTAATTGAAATTAAGTCCAGGACAAAGCAGGGCGTTCTAAAAGAACTTGCCAGCGCTGCAGCCGAAAAATTTAAATTATCTGAAGACTCTCTGTACAGAATTATATCGGAAAGGGAGAAACTCAGCAGCACGGGCATTGAGCATGGAATAGCAATCCCGCACGGCAAGGTCTCGGGGTTAAAAAACTTTATACTAATAATCGGCAGAAGCAGCCATGGAGTTGATTTTAATTCCCCGGATAATAAACCAGCCCATTTGTTTTTTCTGCTTCTCTCTCCGGATGAGACGGCGGATACGCATCTAAAAATACTCGCTGAAATCTGCGACATCCTGAGTTCCGAAAAGATACGGGAGAACCTTATATCTTTATCCGCATCTGAAGATATAGTAGAAGCAATTCTAAAGGAAGAATCCCGGACAAAAAGGAATATATAAATGGGATACCTTACTATTAAAAACCTTATAAATATTGAGCAGAATAAACTGGGTCTCCGGCTAATATGCGGAAAGAATGGCCTATGGAGGAATATAGGCAGTATAAAAATCAAGTATCTTGATGAGTTAGATAAAACAAGCAGCAGAAGACTTTCCCTGCTTTATTTGCCGGATAACTCTTTAAGGGATCTCCAGAAAAATAAAACACTGCAGGAATCGCTTTTCAAAAAAATAAAAAGAAACAGGATTGCCGGAATAATAAAAAATTACGCCCATTCTGTCCCGAGAGGTCTGAAAAATTTCTGCGATACCAATATGCTGCCATTGATTGAGACGCTTTTGCCAGAAAAGGACTTTTGCAATAAATGCGAAAAGATCCTCTCTCACCTGCAGCGAAATACTACGGTTATAAACGGAGTCCTTGTTGATGTTTTTGGTGTTGGAATCCTGATCCAGGGCAAAAGCGGGATGGGAAAGAGTGAAATTGCGCTTGAGTTAATAACGAAGGGACACCGTCTCGTATCCGACGATATCGTAGAGATCTACAAAGATGATACAGGTGAACTTTTTGGAACTTCGCCTGAACTTACCGCCCATTTTATTGAGATCAGAGGCCTGGGCATAATGGATGTAACAAAGATCTTCGGAGTTTCTTCTGTAAGAGACAGAAAAAAACTTGAACTCGTAGTTGAACTGATGGAAAAAAAATCTGCTGCTATTGACAGGCTTGGCTACCAAAAATGGTTAAATATTCTGGGCAAAAAGATCTCCAAAACGGTTATCCCTGTTAAATCAGGCAGAAATATCTGCACACTTATAGAAGTCGCATCAAGAATGTACCTTTTAAAGAAAATGGGGTATGACATTACGCTGGATATAAGAAAAAATCTGCAGAACAGGCTCCGGATTGAAGGAACTTAGCGTTTAATTTTAATTAAGGTAATAAAATTGACCAAGAAGAAAACACAAAAACTTGTTATTGTTACCGGACTTTCAGGATCCGGAAAAAGCACCGCTATCAGGGTTCTTGAAGACCTGGGCTATTATTGCGTTGACAATCTGCCGTCAGTTCTGATCCCAAAATTTTTAGAACTGTGCGCGAATTCTACTGAAGAATTTTCTCTTATCGGACTCGGTATAGATGTCCGTGAAGGGGATTTTTTAAAAATGGTCCCGGTGGAACTAAAAAAATTAAAAAACATAGGGATTGACATTACAGTTATCTTTCTGGATGCCGCAGATGAATCCTTAATAAGGCGCTACAGTGAGACCAGGAGAAAGCATCCGCTTGATTTCACGGGAAGCGTCAGAAAGGGAATTGCTATGGAGAGAAAATTGCTATCGCCGGTGCGGGCAATAGCCGACATCATAGTTGACTCGACAATGTTAAATGTTAATCAGTTGAGAACAGAACTGTTTAAATATCTGTCTAAGCCAAGAGATAAAGACACGCTTACAATAAATTTGATTTCCTTCGGATACCGGTTTGGGATCCCAAGCGAATCGGACACTGTTATGGATGTGCGATTTCTGCCAAACCCCTATTTTCATAAAAACCTTAAAAATTTTTCGGGGCTGGACAAAAAGGTTCAGAAATTTATTCTCTCCAGTAAGGATACAAGTAATTTTTTAAAAAGATGGTTCAGTTTTCTTGAATATATTCTTCCTCAATACAGAAACGAAGGGAAAAAATATTTTACAATTTCCGTAGGCTGTACCGGAGGCAAGCACAGATCCGTTGCAATCGTGGAAAAATTAAAAGAACACTTGAAAAAACAAGGCTTTCGTCTTACAATTAAACACAGGGATGTAAATAAAATCTAAGGAGAATAAATTGATTGGGGTAATTATAGTGTCGCACGGAGATATTGCACAGGAAATGCTGCTTACAACACAATTTATAATGAACAAAGCAGACAACATGTATGCTATAAGCGTTGATCCAAGCAAATCCGTAGATAATCTGAGGAAAGAAATTCTTGAAACAATTAAAAAAGCGGATCAGGGAGATGGCGTATTAATACTCACAGATATGTTTGGCGGCACCCCTTCAAATGTGGGGCTTTCCTTCCTTGAAGAAAACAAAGTTGAGGTGATAACAGGTGTAAATCTCCCCATTCTTCTGAAATTATGTACGCATAGAGAAGGATGGAAACTTGGCGAACTTGCCGAATTTGTAAAGAATTACGGACAGAAAAATATTTCAATTGCCAGCGAAATTTTAAAATTAAACAGAAAATGACTTCAGACAAAAACTCTAAAACAAATCATTATTCATATAAGTGCATGATTACAAACAAACTGGGACTGCATGCCCGTGCGGCTGCAAAGTTCGTCCAGCTGGCATTTAAGTTTCAGAGCGAAATCACTGTCATCAAAGATAGCATATCAGTCAATGGCAAAAGCATTATGGGACTTCTAACCCTTGCTGCTGCTCGCGGATCCGAACTTAAAATAAGCACAAAAGGCAAGGATGCAAAACAAGCGCTTGATAAACTGAAGGCACTGATTGAGTCAAAATTTAACGAAGAATAAGAGATATGGAAATTCTTAAAGGCATACCGGTATCAAAAGGTATTGGGATAGGCAAGGCAATAATTCTTGACAGCAATGCCACACCTGTTTCGCATTACCATATAAAACCTTCCGGAATTAAGAAAGAGAAACAAAAATTTGTTAAAGCTCTGGATACGACAAAAAATGAGATTAAAAAAATTAAAAAGGAAATAGATAAAAAGATTGGAAAAGATGTCATATTTATTCTTGATGCGCACATTATGATACTTGAAGACAAGGCGCTTATTAAAAAGACCCTGGAAATCATTAGAGATGAAAAGATCAACGCAGAATGGGCTATAGAAAGGATACTTGCCGAAATAGAAAATACTTTCGCGAAAATTGAAGATGAGTATATAAAAGAGCGAAGCAGGGATGTTGAACATGTCTTCAAAAGAGTTCTTAAAAACCTGGGCATAAAACAACCGGAGAAGGAAAAAATTGACAATACGGGTATTATTATTGCAAGGGACATCTCCCCTGCTGACACAGCATTATTCACAAATGAAAGAGTCTTCGGCATAGCAACCGAAATGGGGACAAGAACATCCCACGTGGCAATCCTCGCAAGAGCACTTGAAATACCTGCTGTTGTAGGTATTGAAAAAATCTGCAACAAGGCAAAAGCTGATGATAATGTAATTATAAATGGAATTGACGGAGAAGTAATAATAAATCCTTCGCCGCAAATCTATCAGAAGTATATTAAACTGCAGAAAAAAATAATCAGAAAAGAAAAAGGGTTCAAAAAATTAAAAACCCTTCTTCCTGTAACCATAGATGGGACTTATATAAAATTGATGGCAAATGTTGAATTCTTAAGTGAGATTCCTGCCGTAATTGCCAATAGTGCCGAAGGCATAGGGCTATTCAGAACAGAATTTTTATATTTGAACAGGACAGAAATGCCTGCAGAGGAGGAACATTTCAGCGTATACAAACAAGTTGCAGAAAAAATGGGGGCACTTACTACCATAATAAGAACTGTGGATATCGGAAGCGACAAACTAGCAAAATTTCTTAATTTTGAAAAGGAGGTAAATCCCGCGTTGGGACTCAGGGCAATCAGGCTCTGTCTGCATAATATAGATTTGTTCAGGGTGCAGTTGAGAGCTATACTCCGGGCAAGCGCTTACGGAAACTTGAAAATTCTAATCCCAATGATTGCAGATATCAATGAGATAAGAAAAGCAAAGGAAATCATTCTGGATATAAAGAGGGAGATTAAAACAAGCGGGATAAAATTTAATGAGAATATACCTGTAGGAATAATGATAGAAACCCCATCTGCATCCATAATTTCAGACATATTAGCCAAGGAGGTCGATTTTTTCAGCATTGGCACAAACGACCTTATCCAGTACACCCTCGCAATTGACCGTACAAATGAACACGTTGCCTATCTTTACAATCCGCTTCATCCAGCCATATTGAGATTAATCAAAAATATAATCCAATCTGCACTCCAGGCCGGCATTGAGGTGAATATCTGCGGCGAAATGGCAGGAGATGTTTTTTATATACCTATTCTTATCGGCCTTGGACTTAGGCATCTCTCAATGGATCCTAAAACAGTTCCCCTGGTCAAAAAGATTATTAATTCCATTGACATAACTACTGCAGAAGAAATTGCAAACGCAGCATTATCAATGAAAAATTCATCCGAAATTATAACATTGCTGCGCGAAAAGTTTGGCGATTACCTTCCCTACGGGTAGATTTCGCAAAATCCGAACAATTTTATTGACACAATTTATTAATTCATATAATATTTATCGATTATGATGAACAGAAAGTTTTTATTCACATCTGAATCCGTTACCGAAGGGCATCCGGACAAAATCTGCGACCAGATATCGGATTCAATTCTTGACAATGTCATTTCCCAGGATAAAAACAGCCGGGTAGCTTGTGAAGCGCTCGTAAAAACAGGTATGGTTATAATTGCCGGAGAGATCACCACAAGCGGAACAATTGATTTTCAGCCCATTGTTCGTGAAACGATCAAGGATATTGGTTACACCGACGGGAAAATGGGATTTGACTGGCAGAGTTGCGCTGTTCTTGTCGCTGTAGAAAAACAGTCCCCTGATATTGCGCAGGGTGTTAACAATAAGGATGGGATGGACCAGGGCGCCGGCGATCAGGGTATGATGTTCGGATACGCATGCAACGAGACCCCGGAATTAATGCCAACCCCTATCAGCTTTGCTCATAAGCTTACAATGCAATTGGCGAAAAAAAGAAGAAGCGGGCTTGAATTCTTGCGGCCTGATGGAAAATCCCAGGTTACAATTGAGTACGAAAACAGCAAACCTAAAATGGTAACAAATATTATAATTGCCGCTCAGCATTCGCCTGATATATCCCAGAAGGTCCTCCATAATTCCATAATAGAAGAGGTAATTAAACCAATCATTCCGTCGGATTTGATGGCAAAAAATACAAATATTTATGTGAATCCGACAGGCAGGTTCGTAATAGGCGGACCGCAGGGTGATTGCGGCTTAACAGGCAGAAAGATCATGGTTGACACATACGGCGGAATGGGCAGACATGGCGGTGGATGTTTTTCCGGGAAGGATCCGTCAAAGGTTGACAGAAGCGGCGCATATATGGCAAGGTATATAGCAAAAAATATTGTGGCAGCCGGTCTTGCCGATAGATGCGAGACACAGATTGCTTATGCAATTGGAGTTGCCAAACCGGTATCATTCATGATTGATACCTTCGGAACAGCAAAAGTTGAAGAGAGTAAAATAGAAAAAGCCTGCCTTGAAATATTTGATATGAGGCCGATGAGCATTATCAAAACCCTTGACCTTTTGAGGCCTATATACAAGAAAACAGCCAGTTACGGGCATTTCGGCAGATCCGAATCAGAATTCAGCTGGGAAAGGACTGATAAGGTAGCGGAGCTAAAGAAATCTGTTAAGTGAGCCCCGCCTTGCGAAAATCATACGATATTAAAGATATAAATCTTGCAGAGAAAGGAAAATTGAGAATAGAATGGGCAGCAATGACCATGCCTGTTCTTAATTCAATCACAAAAAGATTTCAAAAAGAAAAACCCCTCAAAGGAACAAAAATAACCGCCTGTCTTCATGTAACAACAGAGACAGCTAATCTGATGGAAACATTGGTTTTCGGAGGAGCGGATGTAAGCCTGTGCGCATCAAATCCTCTAAGTACGCAGGATGATGTGGCAGCGTCTCTTGCAAAACACCTGGAAATTTCCGTTTACGCTATAAAAGGCGAGGATAACAAAACATACTATAAACATATATCCAATGCACTCAGCATAAAACCCTCAATCACAATGGATGACGGTGCGGACATCGTATCAACCCTTCATAAAAATATGCGGAATTTATTAAACGGTGTAATTGGAGGAACCGAGGAGACTACTACCGGAGTAATCAGATTGAAAAGTATGGCCCAGCACGGAGTCCTGGCATACCCCATCATAGCGGTTAACGATGCTCAGACAAAACATTTTTTTGACAACCGATACGGCACCGGACAGAGCACGATTGACGGCATAATCCGCGCGACAAACAGGCTGCTTGCAGGTTCAATCTTTGTCGTATGCGGATACGGCTGGTGCGGAAGAGGCGTTGCAATGCGCGCCCGCGGTATGGGAGCAAATGTAATCATCACTGAAGTAGATTCAGTCAAGGCGCTGGAAGCAGTAATGGATGGATTCACAGTAAAACCGATTACCGAGGCAGCAAAAGAAGGTGAAATCTTCTGCACTCTTACTGGAAATATAAACGTAATCAGAAAGGAACACTTTTTAAAAATGAAGAACGGCGCCATAATATCCAACTCAGGGCATTTCAATGTAGAACTGGACATTCCCGGATTGAATAGTATTAGCAGTAAAAAAAGAATTATCCGCGATCTTGTTGAAGAATATACACTTAGAAATGGGAAAAGATTGTATCTTCTCGGTGAAGGCAGGCTTATTAACCTTGCTGCCGCCGAGGGGCACCCTTCCAGTGTAATGGATATGAGTTTTGCAAACCAAGCGCTATCGGCGGAATATCTTGTAAAAAATAGTTCCCTATTAGAGCATCAGGTCTATTCCGTGCCAGAAAAAATTGACAGAGAGATAGCATTCCTGAAACTTAAAAACATGAACATAAAAATTGACACTCTAACAAAAGAACAGAAAAAATACCTTAGTTCCTGGGAATTAGGAACATAAACAAAGAGACTGAACCCTTTTTTACGATTTATTCCAAAACTTCTTTAATGAAAGTATAAACGAAGTAATCCGGAAAATATTTAAGAATAAATCCCCTCAATCTTTTTCTTTAGTCCGCGAAGTGGTAACTGGCCCGGGACAACTTTTCTGTCAATGTAAGCATAGGTTATGCAGGAGCCAAAAAGTCCACCATAAATTCTTGTAAACTTCCCTGCTTCTCCCATTCCTATTCCGATAACATGGGAGAGTTTTGAGAGTTTTTTAACATAAATCATAAACTCAAACGCATCTTCAAGGGAGTTGACTGTCACTGCAAGCTTCAGAATATCTGCTCCCGAACTTCTGAATCTCGTGCAAATCCTGTCCAAAACAGCGGGGGCGGGTAACTTAAAAAAGTTATGGTAGGAATAGATTACTGTTTTATTATGTTTTTTTGCAAAAGAGATAACCTTGTCCCTTATTTTGTTTGATTCATGCTCAATATCAACAGCATCTACAGAAAAAATAATCTTTGAAAAACAATCCAGCCTTTTTTCCTCTGCATGTACGCCATATTTTTTTCGCCATTCCGTATGCCTTATTGTGCCTATAACAGGAATACCAGTCTGCTTGATATTATCAATTATCGCCTTGATATATTCTGGTTTATGCGACCTCAGTTGATCAACTCTGAGCTCAATTATTTCTGCGCCATTTTTTTTAATTTCTTTTAATTTTTTTAGGGATTTTTGTCCGGTAACAACTCCCACAATTCTTGTGGGATGGCCAAGACGCACCCTGCCGATTTTAACAATACCCATGCTGTTATTATATTTTTTTGCCAATATAAATCAAGCAAAGCAGGAATCCAGCCTGAAAAAAAAAGCAGTTGACAATTGCCCCTTTTTATTATAATTTATTACAAAATTGTCCGGAGGGGTTAATGCGGCGGTACTTGTTTTTATTGTTTTTATTATTAATATCCCTGCACACAAAACTACATTCAAACGGATATCTGGTCCCGGATATCGGCGGCAACTTTTCAGGACCAACAGACCCAAATCCTGCAGCGCTGTATTGGAATCCATCCGCCATCAGTTTCTCAAAGGGAACAAATATTTTTCTTGATCTGCCGCCTGTTTATCAAAATGTTTCTTATGAGAGAATTGAGTATGGTTCAGACCTGAAAGAATTAAATAAATATGATGAAACATCCGCCTCAAGTTTTATACCTCCCCCCTACTTTGGATTAACACATTCAGTAAAAAATATTCCTTTAAGTTTTGGGATTGCCGGATACGCGCACATGGGCAGGATGGCGGCATGGGACAAGGACGGGCCGCAACGTTTCAATGGAACAAATGCGCTCCTTTTTACGGCAAATTTTGGGCCCGCGGTAAGTTACATGATTTCTCAGAAACTCTCCGTCGGTGCCGCTCTTAATTACATATTCGGCTTGCTGGATGCAAAAATGAGCATAGGTCTGTTGAATAACGAAGACCCTTCAACTGAAATGCGGGCTCATCTGGATTGGCTTAAAGCAAATGCGTTTTCTTTCAGCTTGGGGGTAACAGCGAAACCTGTCCGTGGATTAACAATTGGGGCAGCTTACCTTGCCCCATTCAAGGCAGATTACAAAGGGCCTGCATACATAACAAGGGGACCAGAAGCAAACAGTCCCCTGCTCTCTGTGCTGGGTGACGGATTAGACCTGGACGCTGTTGCGCACCAGAACTTTCCGCAGGCGATAAATTTCGGCGCAAAATATTTATTAAGCCAGCAGTGGGAATCAAATTTTATTGCCCAATGGTATGACTGGTCCGTAAACAAGAATATTACCGTAGATCTTATATCGGATGACGCAACCATGCAGAATCTGCTGAACCTGCTTAAATTCAATCCCTACAAACTGCAAAGTAAATTTGTAGACACGATAAACTGGAAGTTTGACTTAAGGTACTCTCCGAACAAAATTTCTAAGATCGGGTTTGGCTTTGGATATGATCCGAGCGGTATTCCTTCCGAGTATATTTCGGCATTAAACCTTGAATTTGACAAGATCCTTGCCTTTATATCCGGAGAATACAGATTATCAAAGAACCTAAAAATCAGCGGCGGGTTTACCCACTATCAACCTTTAAACTCAAGACACATTACAGTATCAAATAACCAGTATTCTTCAACAGGATTCTACAGGGCAATTATTGAAAAATTTAATGTAGCGTTTGCTGCGGATTTTTGAAATTAAATAAATTTAGAAGGAGGATTGATATGAAAAAAATAAAAACATTTTTAGCGTTAACCTTGTTCGCAGTCACTGCATCGTCGTTATACGCCAATTCCTATAACATATTTGGCGTTGATTCCAGATCAACAGCAATGGGGAATGCCTATACAACACTTGCAACAGATCCAACGGGTCTTTATTACAACCCGGCGGCTATTGTAAATACTACGTATGGAACAACCACTGAATTTTCCTATTTATATCCATACGAAAATTTTGAATTCAAGGGGAAAAGCCTTGCCGCCCAGCTTAAACTTGATGATGCATCCGACATGGATAGTCCCTACGGATTCAGCATTGGCGGTATAAACAAGGTGGGACCTATATTTGGCAAACATATTGCCTTTGGAGTTCTTATTCATGTAGCAAAGGGACATCTTCTCATAAAAGAAAGATTTAAACCGGAGTCCGAACCAATAACACTGCTATTTGAAGAACTGCCCTACACAACTATTATTCTCGCAGGAGCTGGATACCAGGTAAACAAATATCTTAGTGTAGGCGCTGGCGTAAGCGTGCTTGCCGATTTAAAACTTATGCTGGAAACTGACATGACAGCCGAACCTTTTTACGCTGAGGCTACAGGAGAATTCCCCCTTAATATTTCGCCATATCTGGGAATACTGTATAATGCTGCAAAATACCGCATTGGCCTTTCATACCGCGGGGAAAAGAAGGTAAAGGTTTCAACTACACTTAACGACGATCTCACTGGCCCAATAAATCTTGATATGGGCGGTCAGCATTCACCTCAACAGATTACAATCGGCTTCTCATATTTTATGAACGACTCCCTGACAATGGCAGCCGATCTCGGGTTTGTTCAATGGTCAGCCTATACACCGCCATGGGTAGCTGTAACTTTAGGCAATGAAGGCTTAGGAAAAGCAATGACTCCGCTGACACGCAATGATCCAGGGCTTCGTGACACCCTGCTTCCTAAAATAGGAGCGGAATACACAATGATTGATCACAAACTTGCAGTGAGGGGAGGATACATCTTCAGACAGTCCCCTGTGCCTGCCCAGACCGGGATTTCAAATCTAATTGACAGCAACACACATATAATTTCAACAGGCATGGGCTACGCACTGGCAATCATGAATGTTCCGAAAATGATTGAACTGGATATGCATTTCCAGTATCAGTTGATGACAAAAAGAGAGACGACAAAACCAGAGAACCTAATAGATAATCCCGCATACCCTGGATTTACTGCGCGGGGAGATATATTTAATGCAGGCTTTACTGTAAAATTTAATTTTCCACCTCCGGAAAGGGTAGAAAAAATAGATATTGAATCCTGAGTCAAAGCCGCAAAGCGGCCATACTCCTTTGCGGTTTTATTCAATTCTCCAGATAGTCCCGTCCCTTGTATCTTCCAGGGCAATTCCCATCTCCTGCAGTTTTGCTCTGATGGAATCTGCTTTTGCAAACTCTTTTGCGGATCTAAAAGATTCCCTTTCTTTTATAAGGAGTTCTACCTTGATTGCATCTATCCCAAGAATATTTGTTTTCCTCTTCCTGACCCTGAATAAAAATTCTTCAGGAGACGATGTGAAAATACCTAAAACCCCTCCTATTTTTGAAATTGCATGAAGCGTTTCTGATAGTTTTTCCTTTTTCGCATTCAATGCCCTGACCGCGGTAAAGATCATGGCAATTACTGCTGGCGTATTAAAGTCATCGTTCATGAATTCGCTGAATTTATCAAGCATTTCGTTCCCCAGCACTGCACCTTTAGCAACCGATTCTGCTTTCTGTACGCCGCCCCTCTGAAGAATGAGAATGTTCGTATACATCCTTTCCAGCGCCCGTTCCGATTCCTTTATATTCTGTTCGCTGAAATCAAGTGGCGAACGGTAATGGCCGCCAAGAATGAATAACCTGATCGCTTCAAAATCAAACCTTTCAAGGGCTTCGGAGATAGCAAATATGTTCCCAAGAGATTTTGACATCTTCTCCTGATTTATCGTAACAATTCCGTTATGTATCCAGTAGTTTGCAAACCTTTTCCCTGTCGCCGCTTCGGATTGCGCATTTTCGTTCTCGTGGTGCGGGAATATAAGGTCCATACCGCCGCCATGAATGTCAAAATTCTCCCCCAGGTACTTCATACTCATGGTAGAGCACTCAATGTGCCAGCCGGGACGGCCTTTCCCCCAGGGGCTGTCCCAGGACGGCTCGCCTGGTTTGCTTGATTTCCAGAGAGCGAAATCAAGCGGATCCCTCTTGCGTTCATCTACTTCAATACGGGCGCCGGCAATCAATTCGTCTATTTTTTTACCCGATAATTTCCCGTAATTTTCAAATTTCTTGACTTCAAAATAGACATCGCCATTTACAACATATCCATAGCCTTTTTCAATCAATTTATTAATGAGCGCAACTATATCATCTATATGCTCTGAAACGCGCGGCTCTTTATCGGGTTTGGCCAGCCCCAGACGGGTCATATCCTTGAGGAATTCATCTATGTATTTATCAGCCACATCCTTCCATGACATACCGGTCTCTTTTGCCTTTTTAATAATCTTGTCGTCAACATCGGTGAAATTCCTTGTATAGAGCAGATCGTACCCTGCATATCTGAGATACCTGTAAATAATATCAAATACTATCTGCGCCCTGGCATGCCCCACATGGCAGAGGTCATACGCTGTAATTCCGCAGACATACATATTTACCCTGCCGGGAGTAATTGGAGTAAAATTTTCTTTCCTGCGCGTTAAGGAGTTGTATATCCGGAGCATTACGTTTTCTCCACAAGGGTTACCGCATTTGCCAGAATACCTTCGCCTCTCCCGGTAAATCCAAGCCCCTCAGAAGTTGTCGCTTTTATACTTACAGAATCAGCCGATATCTTCAGCATTTCCGCTATATTGTCAATCATCCGAGGTATAAAAGACTGTAGCTTCGGCTTCTCGCATATTACCATTGAATCAATATTTACAATCCGGTAACCCCGCTGGTAGCACATCTTTCCTACTTCCGCTAAAAGAACCATGCTTGAAATATCTGTGAAGCGCTGGTCGTCAGGAGGAAAATGGACACCAATATCGCCTGCCCTGATCGCACCAAGTATGGAATCGCAAACGGCGTGGATCAGGACATCTCCGTCCGAGTTGCCAATAAGGCCCTTGTAATACGGAACTTCCACCCCGCCGATAACTAATTTTCGTTGAGAAGTGGTAAATTTATGTATGTCCGACCCTATTCCAACCCTTATCATAATAATCCTCCACTATAATCATCCATTTGAAAGTAAGATTAGAGTCCGCAGATCCTCTGCTGTAGTAATCTTAATGTTTGAGCGCAACCCCTCAATTACAATAACTTTGTACCCTGCTTTCTCCACAAGCATTGCATCATCAGTTCCTGTATATTTTTCTCTTCTTGCTTTTTCATAGCTCTTTTTTAAAATTTCATACCGGAATGCCTGTGGAGTTTGAGCAAGCCACAGGTTTTCCCTGTTAACCGTCTCAACTATTTTATCATAATCATTTACAGCCTTCACTGTATCTCTGACCTTTATTCCTGGGATTGCGGCTCCGCAGCGCATTGCGGCCTTTGCTACTTTGCTTATTAACTGATCATTTATAAATGGTCTGACCCCGTCGTGAACCATAACAACATCCCAATTGTCTCCGATATTAATCAGCCCATTGTAAACCGAATCCTGTCTCTCCTTCCCTCCTCCAATAACCATGCAGACTTTTTTAAAATTATATCTTTGGACTATTTTCTTTCTTATCATTTCAATAGATTTCTTTTTTACTACAAGGCAGATTCCATTGATTATTGGAGAACTATCAAACCTGTAAAGTACATGAGCAAGAACAGGCTTTTTGCCAAGAACATGGAACTGCTTCGGTATTCTTGAACCAAATCTCTTTCCCGAACCTGCTGCCACAATTATTGCGCAAACACGCATAACTGAATTTTAATTTATACCAGCCGCATTGTCAATGAGCTTTTTGGGGGATATGAAATTTCTTGCAAATATTCAACAAATGTATATTTTAATTATAAATGCGTATATTCAGGAAACTATCTTTTATTTTTATGCTATCAAATATCATGACTTTAGAACTTATATCCTACTCAGCAGAAATAATATCATTCAATGTAATTCACACACCTCCTGTCCAGGCAATAGCGCATCAGCCGCTCAAAATCCAGGCAATAATATATGAACCGGAGAATGTCCTGCATGCAAGCATTGGCTATTGCATCTCCGGGGAAAATGATTTCAAGATAATTCTTATGAAGAGAAATGGCGCTATATTTGAAGGAACTATACCCGCAGGGGAGGTAATTTACCCCGGACTTAAATATTTTATATTTCTTATTGACAGAACCGGACTCCCGCATTTAATTTTCAGGGATCACAAAAAAGCCCAGTATGTACAAGTTTTTGATAGTAAACAGCAGGACCAGAAATTGAATCCCGTTACTCAACAGTCTCCTGTTATTCCGGAAGATACCATCCATACCCCTTCCAGATACGATCTACCTCCAGAAGAGGTGTTATTACCCGTTACAGTATTAAATGATCAAGAAATTCATGCCATGGGAGTTTATTTTATTCCGGATATTCTCAGATTTGCCCCTGGCATTGATGCACGCAATATTGATTCAGGGCTGTATGAATTGGGAGCAAGGGGCATGGCAAACCGGAACAATCAGATCAAAGTAATGGTGGACGGAAGAAACGCAGAAATAAAATCATTAGGAGTCCCGTGGTGGTCAGCAATGCAAACATCGCTTAACGATATAAAAAAAATAGAGATCGTGAACGGGCCCCTCTCATCCCTGTACGGCTCAGGCGCCTATGCGGGCGTAATTGATATAAGGACAAAAAAGCCTTACGAAATGGAAACTTTCAGAACCAGCCTGCGCGCTGGCAATGGGAATAGTCTTTTTATGTATGCTGGCAGCGGGATAAAAACAGGCAATATCGGAGCCAAGATTTCAACAGAGTACGGGCAATTAAATTCATGGGCTGATCCTGATAAGCAATTCTTCAGCTCTATTCAGGTGAACCCTTATTTTGAGTACAGCCCTGACAGTGGTAAATTATTTTCTTTAAGCACTGGATATTTAAAAAACAGAAAGCCCTTTTTTACAAATCAGGGGGACTTCTATTCTCAGTTTGAATCATCTTACGGCCAGGCAACATTGTCTTACAGAAATTTACTCATAGAAGGTTATTTGGTTAAAAACAATATTATGGTAACCAAGCCGGTGGATGTTGTTTTTTCTGATACGCCAGAACTCAGAACAACTGTTCCACCTTACAGCGGAAGTTCTGACGATTTTAATTTATATTCGCAAAAGTTGCTTTACGCCGGGCTATTGAACAGGATAATGGTGGGTGGAAATATCAGCATAGATGTATATTCCCCGGATGATACTCCGGGACACAAAATAACACAGAGGGGTATCGGGGTGTTTATTTCAAACGAAATTTCACCCTTTGAGAACTTAAAGCTGACCCTTTCCTACAGATTTGACTGGAACTCCCTCACACCCCAGGCAAACTCCTATGTTTTGGGAATATCTTTTATTCCGGCAAAAGAAAGTTCTATAGGATTTTCTTTAAGAAATGGATACCGTCAGCCCTCTTTCGTTGAAATCAGAAACGCACCTGTAGGACTTTTGAACGAAGAAATAACAGCCTACCAGGTAAATTATTCAGTTGTATTTTTCAGAAGGATAAATCTTATGATTGCAACTTTTTATAATCGCCTGAAAAATTTTATAGAATTTGTTCCAGCGGAGAACGGTTATAAAAATTTTCCGGAAGATTTTGATTCGTTCGGCGGAGAGGCAGATCTAAGGGTCATTCTGATAAAAGACTTAAGTTTTTTTCTTAATTATGCTCATGTGAGGGCTATTGACAAGTCTAAAGATCCGGATATTACCCACATTAATCCTGATGATTCCAATCCAAATCACATAACAAATGCCGGATTCATTATCCAGATGTATGATAAAATTGAGGGTTCTCTTTCGGCAAATTATTCAACGGGCTTCAAAGAGCGGGTATTCCTGCCAGGAACTGATATTTCAGATGGGATCTCTGTTAAATCGGTAAAGCCATATGTAAACCTGAATATGAAACTCGGATATTCCCTGCTTGGCGGGCGAATGGAAGTTGGACTTTTCGGATCCAACCTCCTGTTCAGAAAACATCTTGAAGCATCGCAAGTGATAGATGGTAACAGTTCAACAACCTACCGTGCAAGAGAGATCGGAACACGGTTAGGCGGATTTATTTCAGTCAGATTTTGACCCTAATTACATAGAGATAAATTTATTTCATAACCTCAAGTTGTTTATTTAAAACAAACGCTTCTATCAACCCCCAGACCGCGCCAGAGCATGTTCGGGCAATATTAAGAACCTCCTTGTGCGCGTTATGCGCAACGCCTTCACCGGCATAATTCGTCAGCACAGAAATTCCAAACACCCGCATACCCAACACATGCGCCTGAAGCGCCTCAATGACCGTTGACATGCAGACAGCATCTGCGCCAAGCCGTCTCAGCATTCTGACCTCAGCAGGCGTTTCATATTCAGGTCCACGCACACCAGCA
This sequence comes from bacterium, assembly GCA_036514535.1. Lineage (GTDB taxonomy): Bacteria > JAMCPX01 > JAMCPX01 > DATBWZ01 > DATBWZ01 > DATBWZ01. Next base: position 19,324 of record DATBWZ010000039.1, on the reverse strand, counting down.
AGTACACCAACTTCAAGTTTTACATTATATTTCTTACATATCCTATTAAAATACTTTAATTTTTCAATAAAATAAATACCTGAACAATTAAGGAATTTCACATCATTCTTTTTTGCGATGAAAGGCGTTTTGCCAGTAAGGTTTATCTGGTCCTTAATCAACATAATCTGCGCAGGTTTGAAATTTTTATTAACAATACCTGAAGCATTGCTGATGACTATGTTGTCCGCCCCGAAGTTTCTTATAATTTTGACCTGCTGGCATACCTCCTGTGGAGAATATCCTTCGTAAAGGTGGAGCCTCCCGGTGAAGATCCCTGCCATTTTTCCAGCCATTTGCGCAATAACAAACAAATTCCCATGCCCTTTTACAGACGGGATAGGCAGCCCCAATTTTGAATACGGAATCCTTTCAACAATTCTGAGATGTGGGGGCATGTCAATTCCGGATCCGAGAATTATTCCGGCGTCAATTTTCTTTTTTGGCACGATTTGAACCTGAGGCAAGAATCTTCTTTGCCCATCCTTTTATCTCTTCCACAGCCGGCTGATCAAAGGGATTTACCTTAAAAAGGTTTGCAGCAAAAACTGTCATAGTCTCAAAAATAAAGAACAGCGCTCCCATATTATACGGAGAGACAGCATCCATGTGAACAGACCAGCTCGGCCTTTCTCTGGATCCAAGGACAATCTCGGTTGCCTTCTGTTCCGCAAAAAGAACGTCATTGACAGTTTTCCCCTCTAAATATTTGAAATTTTCACCTGAATTTTTTATTTTAAAATCGTATTCCGCACCAGCAGTAAGAAAGATCACAATCTTATCGTCAGGCCCGTCAAGGTAGAGTTGCATGAGTGAATGCTGATCCTGAACTCCAATTCCCCTGATTGGGGTTTGCCCGTTAGCAATACCGTTCCAGCTTTTTTTCCCCAGACTTTCTGCCCAGATCTGGGCAAACCATTCACCAAAACTGAACAGGGAATCCCTGTAGGGCATAATTGCTGCAATTTTTTTGCCTTTTTTATAATGAAAATAATTTACTGCCGCCCCCATCAATGCAGGATTGCTGTAAATATGTTTTTTCAGCGAAGCCCCCTTTCCTGCTCTGGCGCCTGCAATAATTTCATCAATATCAATTCCGGCACACGATGCGGGAAGCAGTCCTACGGGGCTCAGGACGGAATACCTGCCTGAGAGTTCAGGCGGAAGGGTGATAAGCCGGTAGCCCTCGCTGGCAGCAGCCCTGCCAAGCGGGGAGGACATGTTTGCCGTGGTTACATAAAAATGGCTGCCGTAATCGCTCCCGAGCCTTTTGCGGAAAATTTCCCTGAGTATAAAAAAATGCGTAACCGTCTCCAGTGTAGTGCCGGACCTGCTGATAAAATTTACCGCGGTTTTTGCCGGGTTAACAAGATCAAGAATTGAGGCAATAGACTGTGAATCAATGTTTTCCATAAAAAATACCTTCAGCCCCCTTCGTTCTTTTTTGTTTAAAAAATTATCATACAGGCACCTTGCCCCGAGAGATGATCCTCCAATCCCTGCCACGATGAGCGAGTCAAATTTCCCCCGGATCTCTCTGGAAATCTGCTTGATTTCTTTGATGACGCAAAGATCCTCAAAAATCCGTGCAAAGATAAATTCTCCGCTACCCTCTTTAATTTTTTTTAATAAAGCTGTTAGATTATCAAATGTTACCAGTGAAAAATTTCTTCCATTTTTTAAACCTGTTAAGGCATTGTCAAAGTCAAACGACATCATATTCAGAATGATACCCCGCCGGCAACTACAGCGTAGAAAAAGTTTCCCCATCCAGCAATCAGCCTGTTTAACTCCTTGTTCAAGCTGTATACGGTTGTCTTGCTAAACTGGGAAGAGTCCGCGCAGGTTCCTCCATCATTCGTATACACTGCCCCGTTAAATGATGGATCTGGCCACCCCACATAGATAAGTGGCAGATAAACCGGATTGCCGTAACTGTCAATGCCTATCTGCACCCCAGTCTGATTGGGAACAGCACAGTCCGGCTTTATTTCCCCTGAAGCATGGTCTATACTGGTATCCGATGGATTCCAATCGGTTCCAATACCGAAGTGTTTGGCATCCCCATTAAACAAGTATCCTTCTTTTCCTTGTAACGGTGTTCCGAATATTTCTCCTTCTACAAGAAAAATCTGGTAGGTACTGGAATTACCGTCATGATCAAAAAGATAAGGTAGAAGGTCCCTCAGGGGTCTTACATTTTCCCCTGTGTAATCCATACCCTTAAAGAGCGCAATAATATCAAATTCAAGGGTATTGGATATTCCCAGCATGCTTCCAAACCATGGCAGAATCTCATCAAAGGAAATCCTTTCACCGGACGAAAGCCTGAAAGCAAAAGCATCCTCAACTCTTGTAATTTTCGCCCTCCAATCGTCCATGGATGAAGCGAGTATAGGCAGAAAAATGCCGGTGTACCCGCTGAGATCAACGGCTGGCTCGCCAGTATCCATTTTATAAACATTAAGGATTAATTTATCCCCTGATGAAGGAATGCCATCATTATCAACATCAACCCAGGCAATTATATCATCGTACGGGGTTTTGTCCTGTTCTGTAAAAATATTCAGCAATTCCTTCGCCTCATGAAACATTGCGGCGCAGTACTGAGGAACAGCATCAAAGCTTGCCCTGCGCACAGCATTTGTGCTCCATTTCAATAGTTCCGGACTTGTCTCAACAATAAACCCAACTGAACGCAAAAAAACAACAACATCCTCGGGATTAAATTTAAGCAAACCCGAATCACGGGCATCACGAATAGGCACTGTATTCACATCCAGATTATGGGCAATTAAGAAGTTAACAATTGCCTTCCCCCCATTTGACAGCATACTTATAAAATGCGCCTCGTGTTCATCCCATTCGCCTCGGAATTCAATACCTGAGCGTGATATTGGCAGCATTGAGAGGCTGAAAGAACATTTCATTTCCTTAACCCTAACGGCATAAAAATCCAGATTTTTAAAGTAGTCAAGAAAAATATTGGCAACTTCGTAGATAACTCCATCAACCACGCCAGCCTGCTGTAATCTCAAACCGGACTGAGCGCTTTGATTCCCGGTTATTGAATTCGTCAAATCAATGTAACCATAAACGGAATCAATAAAAGCCATCATTTCTCCAAGAAGCATCCCGTAAAGTCCGTCGCAATGACTTCCATCAAGGCTTAATATCTCGCTGAATTTTCCCTTTGCCCCTTCGTAATCTCCGGTTGAAAGAGATTCTTTCCCTTCTTTGGAAAGCGAGTTTATTCTGTTTTGCGTTCCGCTTTCACAGCCAAAAAATACAATTATAAACATCAGAGCGGCATAATTGAAGAATTTTTTCATTTTATCCCAATGCAACACTTATAAACATTTTAATCTGAATAGTCCGTTCTGTCAATTTGGCTTACCCTTACCACCCTTCGGCTGCATCTCTTCGCTCAATGCGTCACCTATCAGATTAAAGCCCAAAACTGTCAAGAGTATTGCTACTCCCGGAAAAAAAGAAAGCCATGGAGCGATATCAAGATTATCTTTGCCATCGGAAATAATACTGCCCCAGCTTGGCACCGGTGGAGGCACTCCCAATCCGAGAAAACTCAGGCTTGATTCGGCAAGTATTGCTCCGGCAACACCCAGGATAGCAGAAACTATAACCGGAGCCATAGCATTCGGGAGAATATGCCTGAGCATAATTCTTGTGCTGCTACTACCGAGAGCCTTTGAGGATTCCACAAAGCCCCTCTCCCTGAGAGAGAGCACCTCTGCTCTAATAAGGCGGGAAAGCCCCATCCAGGTTGTAGCACCAATGACGCCCATTACGGTGAATATGCTCGGTTCCAGAAATGCCACAAGTGCAAGAAGCAAAAATAATGTCGGAAATGTGAGCATCACATCCACAAACCGCATGAGAACTGCATCAACAATGCCTCCGTAATAACCCGCAACAGCGCCCACCAGGATACCGATTATCACCCTTATCAACACTGCAATTATTCCTACGGACAGGGATATCCTTGTCCCGTAAGCAAACCTGCTGAAAACATCCCTTCCCAATTCATCGGTCCCCATGAGGTGTTCATTTGACGGCGGCTGTAATATCTCTTTTATGCTGATAGCAACAGGGTCGTGTGCAGTAATATAAGGGGCAAAGATACCTATTAACGCAAAGAAAATTATAAGCATTGAACCGAAAAGAAACATTTTGTTTTGCAAAAATTCTTTAATCAATTGTCCCTACCAACCCTGATCCTTGGATCCGCAATTGCGTAGCATACATCAGCAATAAGATTGCCAATCAGAGTCAGGACTGCCACTATTGCAAGAACCCCCATGATTGTTGGATAATCTCTCATCATTGCGCTTTGATAGAAGAGTTGCCCCATTCCCGGGATCGCAAATACGCTTTCAAAGATAACACTCCCGCCGATAAGCTCCGGGACGGACAGACCGATAATTGTCACAACCGGCAACAAGGCATTCTTCATGGCGTGGATGAAAATGACCTTGCCTTCGTTCAGTCCCTTTGCCCTGGCAGTGGTTATATAATCCTGATGCAGCGCTTCAAACATATTTGAACGGACATACCTGGAGAGACCCGCAAGCCCGCCAAAGGCGCTCACGAACACAGGAAGTATCAGGTGTTTTGACACATCAATAATTTTCCACCACATATCATCTTTCGCAACTATGGAGGTAATCCCGGAGATGGGCAGTATACCCAGTTTCAGGCCAAAAACATACATGAGAATCAACGCAAGCCAAAACCCGGGAATTGCAAATCCTATATAAACAAAAAGTGTAGAAAACTTGTCAAATAATGTGTCTCTGTAAATCGCTGAAAAAACTCCAATGGGAATAGCAAATAAAAAGATGAACAGGATGCTCAGCAAATTAATAGCAATTGTAATAGGCAGCCTTTCGGCAATTTTATCAATCACAGGTCTGTGGTCAGGGGAAAAAGATTCTCCGAAATCAAGTCTTATAAATTTCTTCAGCCAGATATAATACTGCTCGTACAGCGGCTTATCAAGGCCGTAAAACTCTCTCAGCCGCATCCTCGCCTCTGCAGAAACCTTCGGATTCATCTGCAGTTCTGCAATCTCCGGCTCACCCGGAGCAAGATGGATCACTATGAAGGAAATTATTGTAATCCCGAACAATATTGGGATTATGCCGCCCAGTCTCTTTGCGATAAAAACAAGCATGGTTAAAAATAATATTTCTGCATTTGTTGAGGAACAAACCAGTCCACAAAATTATACCCGATGCCAGCGGGCGCAGGTTTTATTCCGTAAAATCTTGAATGGACAATCGGCAGCGATTGCGGAAAATAAAGAAAAGTATATGGCTGATCCTCGGCAAGGATCTCCTGCAATTTAAAGTAGTACCCTTTTCTTTTATCAATGGAGCATGCATTTCTGCCAGCCTCCAAAAGCCTGTCAACCTCGGGATTTTCATAGGATACAAAATTAAATTCCTTCGGCCCTGTCCTGCTTGAGTGCCAGATATCATACTGGTCCGGATCCGGATCAAGGCTCCAACCGATTATCACAGCATCAAAATTCCTTCTGTCAATGGCGTCCAGAAAGGCTGTCCATTCCAATACTTTGATATTCATTTTAATTCCTATTTCTCCCAGATTCCGCTGCACAAGCTCCGCTGTTTTTAACCTCTGATCATTGCCCTGATTCGTAGTCACATAAAATTCAAACTTTTTGCCATTTTTATCCATAAAACCGTCGCCGTCAGTATCTGCCCATCCTGCATCCTGAAGCAACTCCTTAGCCTTAACAGGGTTGTAATCATATTTCTTTATCCCCGGATTATAGACCCAGGTGTCTGGTTTATATGGGGCACTTGCAGGAGAAGCAAGGCCCAGAAGAACTCCGTCAATTATCTCTTTCTTGTTTATTCCATAGGAAATTGCCTGTCTGACCCTTTTATCCTTGAAAATTTCCTTTTTCAAATTATAACCGAGGTAGGTATAACCAAAGGAAAGGTAATTGTACTTTTTAAAATTATCAGCAAAATAAGGGGTATCCGTCTGCCTTCTGAACTGTATCGGCGTAAGACTCGTCTCGTCAATATTTCCGCCCCTGAGTTCAAGAAACATGGTTGACTGATCAGGGATTATTCTGTAAATGTAACGTTGTATATATGGCTTTCCCTTTTCAAAGTAGTCTGGATTTGCCTCCAAAACAATCTTTTGGCCTGGAGTCCATTCTTTGAATTTATACGGGCCTGTCCCCACTGGATGCCTGAAAAGGCCGCTCTTGGTTATATCCTTCCCCTCCAAAAGATGCTTTGGCAGAACCACAAGATTTGACCAAGTTGACAGTCCTGGAGCAAATGGTTTTCTATAAACCACTTTAAGAGTGTGTTTGTCAGTTACCTCAACATTTTTCACCTCTTCAAAAGAGCTTGAATATGCTGTCGGCGTTTTTGGATTCACGATTGTTTTGTATCCGAATTCCACATCGTAGGCTGTAAACTCCGCTCCATCGTGCCATCTCACCCCCTTCCTCAGGTGGAATACCACCGTCCTGCAATCCCGTGAGATGTCCCAGGACTCGGCAAGGTCGCCGGTAAGGTTCAGATTTTCATCGTATTTCACAATGCCATTATAAACCAGACCAATAATGTCAAAAGAAGCGCTATCAGAAGCAAGTGGCGGCAGTAAATTGCTTGCATCTCCGATTGAGCCGACAATGATTGCGTCTCCGTATGCCGGGTCCGCTTTTTCTGTTTTTATCTGTCCGGATACTTTACCAGATTTTTTCTGCTTTACCAAGATAAGCGCAACAGAAGAAAAAAACAGAAACAATATCAAAATCATTAATATTTTTTTCATCTTCATCAATTCCTTTCAGGTATTTTTTTACAGTTTCCCGGTATCCGCAAAAAAAACTCAGCATCTTTCTCTTCAGAATTAAACACGGTGTCCTCCAGTTTCATCTCTATGCTTACACTTCCATGTTTTAAATTGACAACCGTTGGATATATCGTCCCCCTTGCATTATAGAACTTTTTGTACTCAAAAGTCATTCCATCAAGGTCGCCGGATATTGAGCGCTCAGGAATATCTGAAATTCTAATTATGCCTGTATCCGTTATATTCGGAGCATAGAGAAATTCAATTTCACTGTCAGTTTTATTTACCCCGTTTATTGCGGAAGAATCAAGATATGGAATTTTTGTTAAAATGATGGAGGTAAGTATATGAGGGTCCACTTCAAAGGGCAGAAATGCCTTTATGTTTTTCCTGTTCAGCGCACCATCAAAACATAAATTATCATTGTAATTTATAATGTAAAGCCTGTCGCCGTCTGTTGCGACGGAAACGGCAACCATGCCGAACGGCTTCAGGAGTTCTATGCGAAACATTGAGGGAGATTCAGCAGCGTAGATGCAGTCAAAACTGAACTCGCCCTCGGGTGAATGAATCTTTATCCAAGCGCGCGTTTTTATACTTGAAATTTCCGCTTCTCTTGTAATCAGGTCATTAATAATTTCTCTGTCAAGTTGTGGCTGCCGGACATAACTTTCATGATGTTGACATGAAAAAACAACCGCAACGATAGGAATCAAGAAGCAAATTTTTTGCAGTGAAACCATTCAATGCGCATTCTTTTTAAGAATGCCCAATTTATCCTTGATCCGCACAAAATCTTTATCCTTCATCTTCATGGTAAGCGCATGGGTGTACAATTCCACTGCCTTTTCTGGCTTTCCAAGCTTAAAATAAGTATCCCCAATATGTTCAAAAATTATCGGATCATCTCCGGCAAGTTTTAACGCCCTCTGGAGTTCTTTCATAGCATCCTTGTACCGGCCCTTCTGGTAATAAATCCATCCAAGGCTGTCCACAATAAATCCATCGTTTGGTCTTAACCCAAGGGCTTTCTTAATCATCTGTTCTGCTTTATCAATATTAATCGCTTTCTCTGCCCAGGTGTATCCAATATAATTGAGAGCAAGCGGATTATCAGGATTTATATCAATGACCTTCTGCATCTTTTCCTCTGCAATGTCAGGCTTACCATACTCATCGTATATAATACCCAATTGGAAGTAAAGCGTCTCCGAATCATGGAAATCCTTTAACCCCTGGTTTGCAAATTCAATTGCCTCGTCAAATAATTTAGCATCAGTGAGATAAGAAGCCGTTACCTTGTACAATTCAACAGACTTAACGCCATCAGATATTTTTGACTTGAGATAATCAATTGCATCCTTGAGATTGTTTTCTTTCTGATACGAAAACGCAACCCAAATAATGGAATCCGTATACAGTTTGGTGTCGGATGGCATTTTCAATAATTCGGCTCTGCCTTTTGAATACTCGCCTTTCTCAATATAGGTCATTCCAAGATAATAGAGCGCGACAGGGCTATCTGGTATTGAAACAAGTATATAATTAAATTCATCAATAGCCCTGGCATAATCCTTTTCGCTGAAATAGATTATGCCAAGTTTCAGGTGGAGATCAAGGTTCGTTGAATCAATGGACAAGGCTTCTTTAAAATATTTGATAGCTGCCTTTGCGTTGTCATTCTTTGTATAGAGATATCCTATTTTCTCGTGAATGTTTATATTCTGCGGCATAAGGTCCAGAGCTTTATTATAGGCAGTTATGGCTTCATTAATCATATCGGTCTTTTCATATAATTCTCCAAGTTCAAGCCACGCCCCGAGAAAATCAGGATTATTCTGCAGGGAGAGATTGTAATATTTAATTCCTTCATCCAGATTGTTTCTTGCTATTTCTATTTTGGCTATATAATAGTAAGCAAGAAAGAAATCCGGAATCACTTTTAAAAGACTCTCCAATGTCTCTCTAGCCTTAACATACTCATTAATTTCAGCATAGACCGTTCCCAGATCCAGGTACACATCAGCGTCATCCGGATTTTCCTGTATGCTCTTTTCAAACTCTTTTACGGCATTATCGTATTCCTTCGACGCATAATATATTTTTCCGAGAATTGCATGCAGTTGGGGTGCGTATTCCTCAGTATCCGCCACCTGCCGCAGAGCCTCTTTCGCCTCCGCAATTTTTCCGGTTTTTAAAAGAATTACAGCAAGTTCAACCCTTATATCAGTCACAAATGGATTAAGTCTCACTGCCTCCCTGAATTCCCTCTCAGCATCGTCATACTTACCGTCAAAATAATACACCTTGCCAAGAATGAAATGATAGTTCGCATCCGCATTGCTGTTATAGGAACTCTTGACAGGATAAGTAGATCCAGTCCTTGTCGCTGTAACCGCAGTTCCGCATCCGGAGATAATCATTAAAAGAATAATTAAAAGATGCATTATTTTTTTATTATGAACCATAAATGAGTCATTAGGCTATTGCGGCAATTTTGCAAGGGCTTCTTTAGCTTTCTTAGCCTGCGCAGAACCAATGCCAAGAGATAGGGTTTTTAGCAAGTTTTCCCTTGCTTCGGAATTTCTGCCAAGTTTTGAATACATAAACCCAAGGTTGTAATATGGTTCCGGATAATTAGCGTCGCGGCTTATTGCTCTTTTATAACTGTCCATTGCGCGCTCAAGTTCCCCCTTCTCCTCGTAAAGAAGTCCAAGGGAATAATAGAGGCTGGGTCTGGAGGGATCCACCTTCATTGCCTGCTTAAGAACCTCAAAGGATTTTGCGTACTCTCCCTGGGCTCTCAATATATTAGCGGTCTTTATAAGCGGTTCGGCATTCTGTGGCGAAAGTTTTAAACTCATTGCGTATTCGTGAAGCGCTCTTTGATAATCCCCGAGATAATCATAGACCATTCCCAGAACAAGATGAGATGGGGCAAACTCCGGAGCCAGTTTTACCGCTGATTCAAGATTGTGCTGCGCCTTTACAAAATCGTTCATAGAATATTGCGCTTTCCCAAGATAATAAAAGTATTCAGCCCTGGATTTGTCAAATTCCACAGATTTTTCATACTTTGAAATAGATTTTGAAATGTCATTCTTCTTTTCTGAAATAATTCCCATCCTGAAATATGCCGGAGAAAACTTATTATCAATGTTGGAAATAACTTTCTCATACTGTGCGTAGGCATTGTCAAGTTCCCCTTTGTCCTCAAGCGCCCTTCCTATGTTAAAATTGGATAAAAGATCCGTACTGTTATGCGATACAGAATCCTGAAAGGCTTTCAGCGCATTATTAAGATCCTTTTTACTGTAATAAATCTCCCCCAGACGGTAATAATTGAAATAATTGTATGGCTCCATTTCAATTGCTTTAAGAAGGTATTCTATTGCCCCGGCCGCATCGCCCTTTTTCTCCAGAATATCAGCAAAAGTGCGGCAGGTTGCCGGATCTTTTGAAAGACTTACCGCTTTTTCGCCATAGGCAAAGGCAGATGCTATATTCCCTTCCTTCAGGAATATTCGTGAAAGATTGGAATAAGGTTTTCCGTTTTTAGGATCTAATTTTATTGCTTTTTCAAGTTCTGCTTTTGCCTCCGGATTACGTTCAAGTTGTTCATAGGTCCTGCTCAGCGCCATCCGGGCATCAATGGAATCAGGCGCCGACGCCACTGCTTTCCTTGCTACCTCCAGCGCAGTCTCTTTCTCGCCTTTTTTCAGATAAACATTGCACAGGTTATAGAGAACATCGGAATTTTTAGGATCAATCTCCTGTGCCTTCTTTAATTCTGTTAAACTGTCATTTAACTGGTCGCTATACAGGTAAGCAATACCAAGGCCAAGATGGTATTTGAACTCCTTCGGCTGACCCTCAACCGCCTTTTTTAATCTTTCTATCGCCTGCGTGTATTTTTTAATTCTGACGTAAACCGCACCAGCAAGATAGTTCGCTTCTGGATTCTGTGGCTCAATCTTGAGAGCATTCTCGTAATAGCCGGCAGCATCCTCATACCTGTTTAGTTTTACTGAAACATCTCCCAGCATAAGAAAAGCCTGAACATCAGATTTGGATATTTTTAAAACCTCTTCAAGATCGCTTTTTGCGTTTTCCAGCTTTCCAATCTCCAGGTTTAGCGACGCCATTGAAAGGTAAATTTGTTTCTGTTCAATAATGTGAAATTTATTAATCCCAGAATATGCTTGTGTCAGCAGTGTTTCTCCGTCAGCATAGAGTCCAAGCCTCTGAGCCGTACCGGCCGCAGAAAGAATCGCTTTCAGATAATCCGGATGCAATGAAACTGCTTTTTTAAAGTTAGTCAGCGCAAGATCAAAAGACTCTTTATTTTCATAAATCTTCCCGAGGAGATAATACCCGGGAGCGGTCTCACGTATAGACTGTGCCTCATTAACAGACACCTCAGCATCACTCAGGCTTTCCGGAAGCATGCTTTGTATCTCCCCCTGCAAAATCAGCGCATTAATATCCTTTGTATCTGTGGAAATTGCCTTGGTAATGTACACTAAAGCCTCTGACGGTTTTCCCTGCACTTTATAAAAATGGGCGATCGCCCTCTGGGAGTAATGATTATCCGGAGCCATTTCAAGGGCGCGGGAGGAAAGCATGTTGCTCTCGTCAAGGTACCTTTTGTCATTAATAAAAATGCTGAGTTCCGCAGCAGATTCGGCAAGAAGCGCAAAGTACTTAGGATTATTGTGGTCAAGCACAATGCACCGCTTAAAAAGGTCATAGGATTTCAGATACCCGTTAACAGAATCAGTACTGTATGCTACTGTTGCTTCTGTAAAAAGCCGTTCTGCCTCAATCTTTTTTCCTTCGTTAGCTTTGAGTATCCCCTTGCTGACAGTGATTAATTTTTCTACATTTGGCTGTGTGCCGGTATATTCAAACTCCCAGTAATAAAAACCTGTCGCAGATGAAAGAATAAGCAACCCGGCAAAAATCAACAGATAAAGCGGTTTAATTTTTATTTTTTTCTGTGTTTCTTTTGCCGCAGTCCCAGCAGTATATATCCCAGTCGGCTGAGACACAACAACCTTGGGCCGCGTCTCGGCAAGAATCTCTTCATCAAGCTGCGGTGTTAGTGGCTCTTGCTCCACCTTTGTTTCAATCTCAACCCCTTCTTCTTCCTTGAACACATCCTCAATCACACCATCTGCGGTTACACCAGCATCAAATCTTCCAGTATTAAACCCTTCAACTACACTGTCCGCGTCTTCCGTCCTCTTTTCCAAGTCATTGAATGCATTTTCCGCTGACTCTCCAACCTGATCCTCTACCTGAGATTCTTCAGAAGTCATCTCTGATGCAAGTTCAGCGGAAGGGTCCTCTCCAAGGGTAAAAGAGCCTTCTTCCGGCAATTTAGATTCCCCTGTTTCCCCAAATCCCTCTTCTAAATCTTTATCAAATATATCCTTATCGACGGGTAAACCTTCTTCAGATTCTCTGGACTCTTCCTCAAAAACATCCTTATCAACAGGCAGGTTCTCATTAGAGAGGGCTTTATCTTCCAACGGCTCTTTGTCAACAGAAAATGCGCCTTCTTCCGGCAGCCCTTTTTCTTCCTGCTTTGCTGGCCCTTCTGTAAATTCTGTGGCCCCCTTTGCTTTTGCAAACAAATCATCAATAGCCCCGGAGATATCTACATCTGCCGTTTCTTTTTCTATAGATTCTTCCTCCGGCGCCTGAAGTATGTTCTCCAACCCGCTATCAGCAGGTTGTTCCATTTCAACCTCTGACTTTGGTTCATGCGTCGCTGATTCTTCCGGCTGCGCCAGCGATTCCCCGGATTCTATCAATTCTTTGAGTATATTATCCGCCTCTATATCCTTAGGCTCAAACATCTTAACTACATCTATTGCCCGCCTTGCCTCTTCAATCCTGCCAAGAGCCTTGAGAGCTATTGCAAGGTTCTTCTGGGCAAGGGTGTTTTCCCTTGATTGATTGCAGACCCTCTCCAGTTCACTTACAGCTTCCTTCCATCGCTCAAGTTTTACGTATGTCCTGCCGAGAATAAGCCTTGCAGTAAGATAGGCAGGATTATGCTTCAATCCTTCATTAAGTATATTTACCGCATCCTCAAATTTTCCCTCTTTGAAATAATATTCTGCTACCGGGAAAAATGTTTTGGATTTGGGATTGGCTTTAAATTGGTTCAGAAGTTCCGCTGTCTCCTGAGGCAAAACCGGAGCCGCTTCCTTTACAGGAGCCTGGACAGCAGACAAAGAGGGCTTATCCCCTTCCGGTTTGCCTTCGCCAGGAGGAGCTAACTGCGTGACATGCTGGCATTTCGTACAGGGTAATTTCCATTCCTGAGCCTTTAATTTTTCATCGCTCAGGATGTACATTGCCCCGCATTTCTCACATTTTACAACCATGCAAAAATTCTATCACAATAATTTATTTAAAACAATAAATTAAACTTTATTGACGGCTGATGAATTTATACTATTCTCCTGCAATAAACTGATGTTCGCAGGTCTCTCCGGCAGGGTCATGTTTAATGGAAAATTTGAGATTCATGCCTAAGGATCTGCCTATCCCCTCAACAACAGATCTGCAAAATTCCCTGCATACATCCTCAGAGATCCCCGCTTCTGTCAAATGTTTTTTAAAGGTGCACTCCGATACTTCCGTTTTTATTTCCCTCACAGTACTCACATCAACCTGATAACGATTTTTTGGCATGACAGAATTGTAAAAGACCTCAAGATAGCGCTGAAATACGTGCGGAAAATAAATTCCTGTTTTTGCCGCTACCATGTCTATCATCTCTGCTGTTCTGTCCCTGTGTTTTTTTTCAAGCGGGACAAGTTCCTTAACCACTTTAAAACCATAGTCTCTAAGGATAGCGCCTTTATCCTTTGAATTTCTAAGATTATCGGCTACCTTATCAAAATTGAAAACCGCGGACATCTCCTCAACAAGATGTCTCGGTATGTCATATTGATATGGCACGGTTGAACTGCCAATGACCATAAGATTCTCCGGAGACGGACAAACTATATCCTTTAATTTTTTCTTCGCCATATTACACCTCACGCTAACTGTTTGATCTCAATTGCGCTTACCGGACAAACCTTAACGCAATCCGTGCAACCGTTGCACATTGAATCATAAACAGGAAATAACTTATAATCCCCAGCGCTGGTTTCTTTAAATTTCTCCACCTTCATCGGCTTTATAATAAACACCGCTTCAGAACATATTTCAAGGCACTTTGCGCAATCAAGCGGGGATATGCATTTTGAATAATCAATTACTATCTGCATTACCACACCTCCTTCAATCCAGACATGCGCGCTCTGCCAGCCATTTCAATAGCCCGGGGCTTGCAGGCAGTTAAGCATAACCCGCAGCCAAAACAAACCTGCTGGTTGATATTTGCCTTCCCCCGTGAAACCTCCATTCTTATTGCGCCGAACTGGCACCTCTGAGCGCATATGCCACAACCATTGCATTTTTCAGAAGCCAATTGAGCAATCTGCTCCCCCTTCATCAGAATTCTCACCCCGTAGTCAAGCCTGTTCCTGATTCCAATGCAAACCGGATATTCGCAATTGCAGATTCCGCCAATGTACGGCGTGCCGAATGTCCAGAAGGTGTGCACCATGCCGAGTTCGTTTACATGCTTGAGCCATTCCCTTGCTTTTTTGGGAGACATGAATTCCACTCCACCGCGGTAGGTTTCGGGCCAGCGCTCCCAGCGATACATGCCAACACCAATCCCCATGCAGAGAAAATTATCCTTATCCCTTGCTCCCCTTGTCTTTCTTCTGCAGGAACAGGACATTCTTGCTATTGGATAGGCAATATCCATTATCTTCTCCACCTCATCAAGGGTAATAACCTGGCCGAAATGGATTGTGTAGCACATCTGCTCAGCCTTATTTTTGATTTCCTCGTAATCAGGCGCATTCAATCCCCTGGCCTTGACAGCATCCTCAAGAATGCCCTCCACCATCATCTGGACATCGCTTACTGCGGACGACGCTTCAGATTCATCCTTGCGTATCTTATACATTTTCTTCGCATAATTTGCGACATTCTCATACCACTTCCCGCCATCTCCATGTTTTGCACAAGAATCGCACATGATTACCTCCTCTGCTAAATGGCTTAAGTAATTATTTTATCATATATTATGGGTTATCTCCTCAAGGACACCCGGGTTTTCAAGCGATGAGGTGTCGCCAACATTCTGGCCCAGGTACGTTGCTTTTATCAACCTCCGGATGATTTTTGCATTCCTCGTCTTGGGTAGTTCCTTAACAAATTTTATATCCTTCGGCATCAGCGTTTTGCCAAGTTGTTTAACCACTATATTTTTCAATTCCTCCCGCAATGGATTGCATGGCTCTGCGCCAGGTTTCAGTACAACAAAGCAAACGATTGCTTCCCCCTTCAATTCATCAGGAACGCCGATTGCTGCCGATTCGGATACAGCATTGTGCGCAGTAAGCGCTGACTCAACCTCAGCAGGACCAACCCTCTTGCCAGCAACCTTTATTGTATCATCCGACCTGCCGTGCAGAAACCATTCCCCATCCTTGTCAACAGATGCCCAGTCACCGTGAACCCAGATATTCTTCCAACGCGACCAGTAGGTTTCAATGTATCGGCCTGGATCCTTCCACAATCCTCTTGTCATGCCCGGCCAGGGTTTCCTGCAGACGAGTTCACCAACCCTGCCGCGAACCGGCTTTCCATTCTCATCAAACACATCAATGTCCATTCCAAGAGCAGGGCCGCCAAGAGAGCAGGATTTCAACGGCTGAATAGGGTGCGGCGAAAGAAAACAGGCACCTATTTCAGTGCCTCCAGAGATATTGATTACCGGACATCTGGATCCACCCACATTTTTAAAATACCACATGTAAGGATCAGGGTTCCACGATTCGCCAGTAGAACCGAGAACACGCAATGATGAAAGATCGTGTTTTTTTACCCATTCCTCACCGTGCCGCATAAGAGACCTGATTGCAGTTGGAGAAATTCCGAGGATGGTTATCCCGTGTTCTTCTATCATTCTCCATAATCTGTCCGGCTCCGGATAATCCGGCGCGCCATCATATAAAAAAATTGTTCCACCAAGAGACATACCGCCGACAATTTCCCATGCACCCATAATCCAGCCGATATCTGTAATCCAGAACAGGATGTCATCATCGTGCAAGTCAATCTGATAGGCAACCTCTTCTGATATTTTCACGAGAAAACCGCCGTGGACATGCACAGACCCCTTTGGCTTGCCAGTCGTACCAGAGGTGTAAATAATCATAAACGGATCCTCCGAATCCATCATTTCAGGCTTGACATAAACCTTTTGCTTACGATTGACAATCTCGCTCCAAAGAATATCCCTGCCATGGGTTAATTCAATATTTGCTCCAGTTCTCTGAACAACAATAATATGTTTAATCCCGGGACAGAATTGGACCGCTTCATCTGCGATCTTTTTCATGTCAACATGCGCTCCTTTTCGTTGAAATCCATCCGTTGTAATCAGCGCCTTTGCATCGCAGTCACTTAGCCTTGCAGCGACTGCCTGCGGTCCATAGCCTGAAAAGAGCGGGATAAATATCGCGCCGAGTCTGACTATTGCAAAAAATGCAATAACCGTCTCCGGCGTCATCGGCATAAACACGCCCACAGCATCGCCCTTCTTTATTCCTATATCCTTCAGAACAGATGCCAGTTTGCATGTCTGGACAAGCGTATCGTAATAAGTGAATTTTCTTACCGCGCCGTCCTCGCCCTCCCACATGCAGGCAATTTTGTTTCTCCGCCAGGAATTTGCGTGCTTATCAAGGCAATTATAGGAAATATTAACCCTGCCGTTGACAAACCATTCTGCCCATTGTATTCCCTTTGATATATCCAGCACTTTTTTATATTTTTTAAACCACTGGATTCCCAGATCCTCCTCCGCTGCCCTCCAGAACCATTCAATTTCCGCCTGGGAGCGTTTTACGAGTTGTCTGTAGGTTTTAATCCCGTGCTTCTGCATGAAACGCCAGATATTGGAACTCTTAACAATTTTCTCGGACGGTCTCCATACAATAGCCACTGAACCCTCCCTGATAAAAACTTATACATCTTTATAACTAATTTATCCCGAAATGTCAAGAATACAAATCTTCCACCCATCAAGTAACCATTAATCAGCATTATATTTTTTAAAGAGAGAAGTTAAACTTGGCACAATAAATGATGT
Organism: bacterium; assembly: GCA_036514535.1. Classification (GTDB taxonomy): domain Bacteria; phylum JAMCPX01; class JAMCPX01; order DATBWZ01; family DATBWZ01; genus DATBWZ01. The sequence continues at coordinate 2,187 of DATBWZ010000039.1, read as the reverse complement.
AGCATTTTAGCCACAGGTTGAGGCTTTTATTATAAAATAAATGCCTTGACAAATAAAAAAACATAAAATAGAATAAAAGAAGGTTTAATTTAATTTTTGGGAGGTAATTTTTGGCTGCATTGACTAATTCAGTGTTTGAGATTTTATTTCCGAATATATTCAAAAAAATATTTATAAATTCTCCCACCATTGAAAATATAGACATAATATTAAGATGTGGCTAATTAAGGACACTTCTAAATGAGTGAAGAGAACACAAAAATACTTGTAGTTGATTACGATGAAAAAAACCGAACCATGTTTTCAGACCTCATCGGAGCATGGGGATATTCAACTGATACTGCGTCAAACGGAAAAGATGCGCTCAATATGCTTAAAACCGGGGTTTTCGATCTTATCATGCTTGACGCGATGATACCCGAGATGGATAGCTTTTTAGTGCTCAAAAACATTAAGGAAAACGAAGTAACCAAGTGTATTCCGGTAATACTCATTACCGCGCCACATGATTCAGAAAGCAAATTAAAGGGCATAAAACTTATGGCTGACGATTTCATCAACAAACCGGTATATATAACAGAGTTGCGGACAAAAATCACCGCTCTTATAAAATCAAGAAAAACACAGAAGGAATTGGAAAAATTCTATAACGAATTCAAAAAACTCAACGAATTAAAAAACAACCTGACCGCGATGATAGTCCATGACATTAAAAATCCACTTGCTGTGGTCTTAAGCACCGTTGAGTTTATGTTAAGTGATGGGAAGTTCACTCAGGAAATGACAGAAAACCTTGACATAATCTATACAGAATCAAAAAAGGCTATCAATCTGGCAACGTCCCTGCTGGATATTGAGAAACTGGAATCCGGAACAATGAAAATTCAGTATCAACCATTTAATATTTGGGATATAATACAGAGAGAAATGCATCTGCTTACAAGAGTTGCCAAACTTCAAAGAACAAAATTCCTGTTAAAAAAACAGAATCCAATGCCTCTTTGCTATGGAGATATAAATCTCATATCAAGGGTTGTAACAAACCTTCTTGATAATGCATTAAGACATTCTCCAAAAGATGGAACGATAACAATCTCTGCCGCCCACGATGAAAATAATCCCGAATTTATAAAGGCTTGCATAGAAAACCAGGGAACAGGAATCCCAAAAGAATTCCACGAAAAGATTTTTGACAAATTCATGACAGTTGAAATGCTCCAGAATACCAGAAGGTATTCCACCGGACTTGGACTTACATTTTGTAAAATGGTTGTAGAGATTCATCAAGGGAAAATCTGGGTTGAGAGTGAACTTAATAAAAACTGCAGGTTTTGTTTCACCATTCCGATCGTTAAAGAAGAGGTAGGGAAATAGCGTTGAAAATGCCGAAAGTTCTTATAGTTGATGACGAAGAAAGTAATTGCAAGGTCATCTCAAGAATCCTGAAGAAAGAAGGATACGAGACTATAACTGCATTTAACGGCAGGGAAGCACTGGAACAATTTGAAAAACACAACCCCGACATTGTCCTTCTGGATATAATGATGCCCGAGATGGATGGCTACGATGCGTGCCGGCAGTTAAAACAGAAGCCCCAGTTCATTCCGGTAATACTCATTACAGCGCTTGATCTGCCGGAACATAAAATCAAAGGGATCCAAATAGGCGCTGACGATTTCATCAACAAACCGTTTAATCCCGAAGAATTAAAAGCAAGGATAAGGAACCTACTGAAAACGAAATCCTACTACGACAAACTCAACACATCTTTAAATGATCTTAACCTCCTGGTATCGTATTCGGAAAAAACACTTAACGAATTTACTCCCCAGACATTTTCGCCAACCAGTTCGCTTTCTTATCTTCTGACACACTTGTTGAGAAAAGAAAGCGTTCCTGAATATACCGGACCGCAATATATACTCATTGGCGAAAACAAAGATGGTTATTCAACCGGATTGCTATACTGGTTTGACAACTATGCAATTAAAACAACAGCCAAGCCGGTGTCAATAAAGCTTATTTCAGAATTAGCAGTGGGAGTGCCATTTTCTATTAACCTTTACGAGGTCCAGGAAAGGGAAAAATGGGAAAAACTTTTTTCAAAAGTATTTCCTCAACCGCTCAACATTCTGAACTTTTCAACATATGTAGGAGAGAAAATGACCATATTCGGAATAAATTATA
>DATBWZ010000038.1:0-30602 GCA_036514535.1 bacterium | reverse complement strand
TAGATTACGGGGCATGGGAGGACTGCAGTTCACCGAAGGCATACAGCGGATTAGCCGAGGGCGAGCATACATTTTCAGTAATGGCAGTTGACGCAGCCGGGAATATGGAGTTGCTGCCTGCGGAATACAGATGGGCAGTGGATATAACACCGCCGGTTGCATACATAAGCTACAAACCTGCAAGCCCGACAGCAATGAAGGATGCGACATTTGAGTTTGGCTGCGATGAAGCGATATGCGGATACGAGTGTTCAATGGACAGCGGAGCATGGGGCACATGCGTAATTCCTGCAGTGTACAGCGGATTGGGGAAAGGACAGCACACATTTTCAGTAAGGGGAATAGACATAGCTGGGAATGTGCAGCCGGCGCCGGCAACATACAGCTGGGACATCGTAGCGACAGTATCGGGAGTATATCCGTATAACGGGGAGAAGGATGTATCCGTCGGGACAAATGTATATGTGAGTTTTACCGAAGCAGTGGACGGAGCGAGCCTTACAGCGGGATTTATCCTGCGCACTGGCGGGAGTCCTGTAGCCGGCGCATTGAGTATCTCGGCGGACAATAAGAGGGCAGTATTTGATCCGGATATACCGTTGGAAGGGAACAAGGTATATGAAGTAGTATTGAATGGAGTAACAGCCGGCGGAGTTGGATTAAATCTGCCGGCAGGCGGAGTGGTCTCAGCGTTTAGAACCGCGGGAATAAGGGTGAGCGCTGGAGACGGACTTACCGTGCTTAGCCTGGAGCCGTCAGGGAGTAATTTTTACGATTTTTCCACATTAAGGATATTGATTTCCGAGCCGGTTGATGTGTCAAGCGTAGTAGCCGGGAGCAGTTTTAAATTCACGCGAGTATCTGATGGCAGTCAGGTAAGTGGGACTTTGATGGTAAGGGGCAGCCGATTGATATTTGACCCTGAAGTAGATTTGGTAGCCGGAGAAGAGTATAGTATAGAATTGACAAACGGTATAGCAGGATTAAACGGAGAACAGCTGACTCCGTTTGGCCCGGTAAGCGTATATCCGAATGCCGGCACACCGAAAATCGTAGATGTAACAACAGTATTGTCTCCGGACATAGATTCAGTGGGCGGGGATCCGAACCTGCTGCCTGTGTCCGGACTTGCAGGAGAGGCAGTGAACTCGGCAGAGATAAATTCCCGGTTGATAGGGGTAAACAATACCTATCTTAAGGGGACATTGAAGGCTGAGGTAATGAATCCCGGCGGAGATTTTACAAGCATCCCGCTGTTAATCCGCAAGGGGCAGGTGATAAAGGCGACCGCGCTGGGGATAAATCTGGGCGGGAATATAAATACGCTGTTGAACACCGGAGAGCTGACACTGACCGTGGCAACGGATGCGACAGGATACATAAGCGCGAATCCGTACCGTGATTATAACAAGGCTGCGCCGGGAGCAGTGTACATAGACCTTGATGTGGCAATAACCGCAGCGGACAGCAGGGTAAATTCCATATTGAATCAGGATCTGGCGGATATAAGGCTGTATGGCGAGGTAACAGTGGAGGGAACATCTTTGGTGATAAATCTGAGCGGCGTTACCGAATTGGATGTGCTTGGAGCAGAGAAGGCGGGAGTTACACTTGCATTGAGGCTTGAGAGCGCAAATGCAAGCCTTCCGGTGGACAGCACGGCTCCGGTAGTATCATCCAGTTATCCTGTGAATACCGAGAATAACATACCAGTGAATGCGTCGGTGGCAGTGGTGTTTTCCGAGCCGGTAAAGGAATCAACGCTTGCCGGGAAGATAAGGCTGACAGAGGGAGCGACTCCGGTAGCCGGAAGCATCAGAGTGGAGGGCTCAAGCGTGATATTCAAGCCAGCATCTATGCTTTTGCAGAATACCGTATACACGATAAATGTGGATGCCGGCATAGAGGACCTTGCAGGGAATGCGTTAGGTGCGGGCATAACAAGGACATTCACGACGCAGGTAAATAATTCGGGCAATCCCAATGCAATGATAGTGAGCAGTATGTCGGTGGGAGTTCCGTGCGTATTGATAAACGCAAACGGAACTGCGCCAGGGGATGCAGGAGAGTGCTATAACATTGATCATGATATTTACAAATTCTCAAAATTTCTGTTGCCTTTAAACAGGAACATAGAGGTGCACTTCACAAAGCCTGTAAACCCTGTTACAGTGACAGCAGTCTCCTTTGTGGTAAAGGAGAAAGTTTCAGGTATTGATGTAGTAGGGAGCAGGATTCTTGGATACAAGAGCGTAACATTTATACCGAATAATCCATGGATAGTAGGAACGGAGTATGAGTTACGGCTCGTAGGGGGAGCAAATACTCTTTGTGATGCAGGGGAGATCTGCGGATCTGATAATATGCCATTGAATACAAACATTCTTAATGATACCGGCGGTGGTGGCAATGAAGGCATATCCAATGAGCAAGCAGGCGGTCAGGATATTGTTATCCCCTTCATAGGGTCCGCGTATAATCCAGATATCGGGCTCGGATTACCGCTGATCAGATTTTCAGACACCAACGGCAATGGTGTGAGGGATACCTCGGCGCCGGCAGAGCCTGCCTTTGCAGAGAACAGCGCTGTATTGACAGCATTAGGATTAGTAGATCTTACCACCTATCTCTCAGGGACGCTCTTAGCAACGGTGCAGGGATATGATAATGCAAATTCCTGGATGCCCCTTGAGGTGGGGGTTGGCAACTGGCTGCTTGGAACGGAGATGTATTTCTCTCTGCTTGTGACAATTGACACTGACAGGGCAATTATAAGACCGGCAGATAAGGCAACGGGCAATATAAGAAGCCCGGCGCCTGCTGATGCGGATCAGCGTCCGATTATTGAACTTACCATGAACGCATGGATGAATGCGGTGAATGACACAAATGGTGAAGCATACCTGCAGGATGAACCAGACACTGAGTTCGTAACACTGACAATAAATGGGAGAATAGACTTTACAAGCGATGGCAGGATGGTGGCAGTACTTACCAACCCCAATGATATAACCGGGATTGAGCTTGATCTTCCTATCTTAGGAAGTACAAATGCAGTAATAAGCGCTGGCAATTTGGATGTTCGCGCTGTAACAGTGCCTGTAAGGCAGTAAAATGGTCTTGACAGGAGCGGGTGGAACCAGGTAAGATTATAAAATCTTGTGGCTGAATATCATTTTACTATAAAGTTTGATCGCAGGCTTTTCATTATCCTGGCAATATTCGCGATAAGCGGAATATTTGTGTTTGGGGCATTGCTCTACTTGTTCCTGATATATGTTCCAATTGATATCCTCAAATTACAGATTACAATAAAGGACCAGATGTTCAAAGCGAAATTAGAAGGCTATCTGCCGGTTCACGCAGAGATTAACGAGAACATAACCGTGCCGGTGAAGGGCATTTTTCCTATAACTGCGCTGTTCAATCAGGATATTGTTCTGCCATTTGACCAGAACCTCACAGTGCCCGTAGACATTGACGCCCCTGTGCCGCTTGACCTTGTGGTAAGGTTCAAGACATCTATCCCGGTTAATACTTCTGTGCCAATAGACACAGTGGTCCAGGCAAAGATATTGGGAGTTTCGGTTTCAGTGCCGGTAAAGGGAGAATTGCCGCTGAACATGATGATTCCGGTGGAGCAGGATGTCCCCATTAATGAAACCTTCAGATTAAAACTGATCACCCCGGTGAAAGTCCATATTAAAGAAATATTCAGGGTGCCGGTCAGAACAACGATTTCAACAGATATACCGTTGGATCACAATGTAACCGTTCCCATAAAAACCTCTATAGATGCTAAAGCATCTATAGAGGGTGAGATTCCAGGCCTGCGCCTGCTTGAGAATAAGATTGATATCGGAATTGACCAGTTGGACATAGTCCGGAAGAAATCACCATGAGCATTGTTGTTCTGCCCGGTAGAAAAGAGACGATTTTGAGGTTTGCGGTTCTGATCTTTTTCATGTTATATTTGGCTCCACAGTTAATTTTTTCAGCAAGCATAGATCCATTGTTGCAAAAATATAATTTAAAGATTGAAGAGGTAGCCCCCATTGTTTTAAAAGTTGGAACACTTGCGCCGCCAGGCACACCATGGATCAACTATATACATGACAGGGTGGTGCCCATGTTCAATGCTGAGATGAGGGGTAGGATAAAATTTGAGATTTATCCGGGTGGGGTGATGGGCAACGATACGGATGTACTCAGGAAGATGAGCCTGAGACAGCTTCAGGGCTGCGGATGCACCGCCCTCGGTATTCTTGGAACGGCGCCGGAGGCTGGTATATTTGTCCTTCCCATGCTCTTTAACAATTATGAGGAAGTGGACTATATATTATCAAAATTCCGGCCGGATATTGAAGCAATGTTTGAAAAACGCGGATATTACATAACAGGATTGATTGACAGCGGTTTTTTTTATATGTTTTCAAAAAAAAGAATAGAGAAAATTGACGACATGAAAAAGCAAAAAATGTTGACCTGGTTCGGAACAATAGAGGCCGAAACATTGAATTTGCTTGGAATTAACCCGGTAAATATAAGCCTCCAGGAATCGGTGATGGCATTTCAGACTGGCATCATCAATGCAAATATTGCACCGCCTACCTGGCAGCTTGGCACGCAGGCATACACCGAGACAAATTTCTACATTGCTCAGCCATTGTTCTACTCCGTTGCTGCAGTGCTTTACGATAAAGCGCAGATAGAAAGTATTTCCAGCAGGTATCCTGGTGGGTTTGGCAGGGATATTGTGAGGTTAGCCATTGATTTGACAAAAAAATTGGAGCCGGAGTGGAAAAGGGAACTAAGGGAATTTGAGAAGAAAAGTTTAATGGTCTTTGAAAAAAGGGGGATGCAGTCTGTGCAACTGTCTCCTGAGGATGTGGAAAAAATGAGGGAAGTTGCGCGGGAAGTGTGGATGAATTTGGGAGACAGGTTATATTCAAAAGAACTTCTTGAAAGAATACTGAATGAACTCAATAAATTCCGTAAATAATTTCCTTGAATCTTTTGAAAAATTTAATAACATTATATAGTTTATTCAGGAGGTTTTATGATTGATGTGGAGAAACTGAAAACGGACATTCAGAAGTTGAAGACAGATGTAAGAGCGAAGGCAAAAACAAGCCGGAATTCAAAACCGGATAAGGAATTCATGGCGCAGAAGAAAAAACTGCGGCGTACCCAGAGGAAATTGAGAAAGATTCTTCATCCAAAAAGGAAGACGGCTAAAACCGAAAAGCCCGCATAAAAAAATCCGGGAAGAAAAAAAGATTAGAAATCTGTCAGGCAATCAGTTCAAGAATGTGTTTTATCCTGATTTTTGAACCGCTCCTTCTCACCCCATCCATAATCTGCATGATGCATCCGGGACATGATGTGGCGATTACATCTGCACCTGTTGATTCTGCGTTTGACACCTTTCTTGAAAGGATGCCCATGGATATCTCCGGGTATTTCAGCGAAAATGTTCCCCCAAATCCGCAGCATGAATCCGAGTCTTCCATCTCTCTCAATTCGTAGCCCGCTCCGGTTAGCAGATTTCTTGGCTGTTTGAATATTCCCATGCCTCTTTTCAGATGACACGGGTCATGGAATGTGATTGTTTTATACCCGTTGTTCTTACGGAGTGGCATATCCGGGCTGGCGGTGATTATCTCGGTTATGTCCGTAACCATCCTGGAAAAAGCAACAGCGCTCTCTTCATGGGGTGTTCCGCGGAAAATCAGCGGATAATATTTCTTCAGCATTGAACCGCATGACGCACAGGAAACAACGATGCTGTCAGGGCGAAAAGATTCCATGACGGAGATATTTTTCAGGGCAAGGTTTTTTGCTGTCTCAATATCGCCGAGGGATAGATGCGGCAGCCCGCAGCATGCCTGTTTTTTGGGCACAATCAAAGTGCTCCCTGTATTTTTCAGAATTTTGAATGCAGCGGCTGAGATCTGTGGAAAAATAAAGTTATTCAGACAACCAGCGTAGTAAAGGATTCTTTTATCCAGATGTCCTTCCGTAATTTCGTTTGTGTTCTCAATAAATGGATTTTTTGCGATAGGCGGATAAAATCTAACAGGAAGAAAGTGGCTCACAAATGGCTGCATGAAGGAGAGCATTTTGAAAAACACCCCTGAAAATCTGGAGGCTAAGATGCCATTAGTAAGCGCGATATGCAATGGTCGTGATTTTTCCCTTGCAATCAGTTCCCTCATGACAATCATTATGCTATCCGTATTCACGCTGTTGGCGCAGGCATCAATGCATGATCTGCACAGGAGGCATTGTTCAATGGGCACCCTTATGCGATCGCTGATCGCCGTTCCTCCGGATAGCACCATGTCTGACAATGCAATCTTGCCCCTTGCCATGCCGTGCTCCCTGTTCACCTCGCGGACAACAGGGCATGCGTTTCTGCAGGCTCCGCATTTGACGCATTTCAGTATTTCTTCCGATGCAAGTTTATAGATGTTCATTATGCCTCTGGAAAGATCTTGCCCGGATTGAGTATGTTATTGGGATCAAACACACCCTTTATCTTTCTGAGAATGCTTAATTCTGCGTCTGACAGTTCAATCTTTATGAAGGGCTTTTTTGCAAGCCCGATGCCGTGTTCTCCGGTGATTGTTCCTCCGAGTTCAACTGTTTTTTTCATTATCTCCTCAACCGCCAGCATTGCCCGTTCTTTTTCATTCTTGTCATTGTAAAGTATGTTTACATGGATATTGCCGTCCCCTGCATGTCCGAAGTTTGCGCAGGTCAGACTGTGCTTTTCAGCAATGGGATATGTTGCGCTGAGCAAGGCGGACAGCTGATTTCGCGGTACCACGACATCCTCATTTAATTTATGGCGGCTTATTTTGGCGAGGGACGGCGAAATTGCCCTGCGGGCGCGCCATAGTTCCTGTATCCTGTCCGGCATTACGGCTTTTTCAATGCTGGATGCCCCGCAGTTTTTAAGGGCTGATTCAATGATTGTCCCGCTGAATCTTACTGCTTCCTCAGAGCCATCATCTTCTATCAGTAGCAATGCCTCAGTTTCATCAGGTACGCTGATTTTTGCATGCTCCTTTACGAGTTTTATGCATGTCCTGTCAATAAACTCAATGGCGGATGGAAGGATTCCGAGCCCGAAGATCTTTGTTACTGTATTTAGAGAATCCACAACTCTTCTGAAGGCTGCTAAAAATGTGATCTTTGTGCGTGGTTTGGGCAGTAGTTTTAGAATTACCCTTGTTATCGCGCCCAGTGTGCCCTCTGAGCCGACAAATAGCCCAGTGAGGTCGTACCCCGCTACATCCTTAACGGTTTCATGCCCTGGATTTATTATTCTGCCATCGGGCAGGACTACCTCCAGCCCCAGGACATAGTCCCTGGTTACCCCGTACTTTACAGCCCGCACGCCGCCTGCATTCTCAGCAACATTTCCGCCTATTGTGCAGAAGTCAAGGCTTGCAGGATCCGGCGGATAAAAGAGGCCAAGAGATTCCACTGCTTTATGCAATTCACCGGTAATTACTCCTGGTTCAACAATGGCAGATAGGTTTTCCCTGTTAATCCTGATAATCTTCCGCATGTCCTCAAAGGAGAGCACAATGCCTCCCTGGGCTGGAACGGCTCCTCCGGTCTGTCCTGAGCCTGCTCCTCGCGGCACCACCGGGATTCCCTGTTCATTTGCCAACTTAAGAAGTTTTGCTATATCCTGCGTATTTTCCGGAAAAACAACTGCGTCGGGCATAAAGGACTGATTCATTGCATCGTATGAATAGCACACCAGATCCTCTTTTTCCGCGGTGATCTTATCTTTCCCGATCAAATTGCCAATGCTATGAATGACGGTTTTTGGGAGCATATTTATAATGATAACATTTTAATAATGATTTTACAAAGTGAGTCAGCCGATGTTTTTAAGAAAATTTGCAATAGCCCTGTTTACCTCTCCGGGCTTTTCGAGCATCACAATGTGCCCGGCATCCTTGATTATTTCAAGGGAGGCATTCTCAATTTTCCCATGCAGGTATTGTGAGTACTTGAGTGGCGTTACCATGTCCATGTCCCCGCATATAATAAGTGTTGGGCTTTTGATACCGGAAACCCGATCCATTATATCAAAATTGTCGCATGCTTCAAAGTCCTTTCTTGCTACCGCCGGTTTGCACTTCTGTATCAACTCTACGATTCTTTTTTTAATTCTTTCATCCGCTGCAGGGAATACCGAAAAGTTAGCGGAAAGCTCTGCAAAGGACGAAAAATTTTCGTCAATCGCTTTGAATATGCTCTGTGCAACCCTGAGTCTTGCTCCTGTTGATACGAGAATAAGCCCTTTCAACATTTGCGGATGTGTGAGTGCAAATAGTTGTGCGATGGCGCCGCCCATGGAATGGCCTGCGAGGACAAATTTCCCAATGGATAGTTTTTTAATGAGTTCATGCACTGCCTCTGCGTAAGATTCAATTCTGTTGAACCCTTCCCCGCAGGAATTGTTGTGCCCGGGAAGATCAGGGATTATAACATGGTTGGTATTTCTTAAGAAATGCCACTGCTCAATCCATGTCTCGTGGCACGAGGATGCGCCATGTATCAGTATAATGGGGGGTGAATCCCTCTTTTCCGACGCCAGCGTGAAAACTTCTTCTTTGTTTAAACTTGGGATCACCTAATTGCCCATTTTAGCGAATATAGCATTGTTTTCCTCAACGAGCTTCATAAGCCCCCGCTCCTCCAGCACCTCAAGGTTTGCAATTACCTCCGAGATTGCCAGAAAAATCTCCCCGGGAATAATATTAGGAAACATCTCCTGCATGATTTCATATGGTTTTTTAGGTCTGGCATTAACAAGGTCAAGCATTTTTTTTTGCCTGATCTGATAAAACCTGGTGAGTCTTTGGAACAGGCCGCTGACATCGTCTATAAAGGAGAAGTGACCGGGAAGAACGAAATCAATTCTTAAAGAGAGCAGTTTTTTAAGGGATTTCCGGTATTCCACAAGGCTTTTGAATTTTTTGCCGCCGTCCGCGCTTAGCTCAAGCAGGGGGTTCGGCGATATCTTGCGGAGGATATGATCGCCGGAGAATAACAATCTTTCTTTTTCCAGATAGAAACAGACCATTCCAGGCGTATGCCCTGGGAAATGGAGAGCCTTAAGGGTAAGATCTCCGGCTTGAAATGTTGCCTCTTCTGCTATGGGGTTTATCTGCTCTATCTGCTGAGCAACAAAAGCAAAACTCTTGGTTAACTGGAGCATGAAAGCGATCATATCTTCCGGAGCGCCTATTTTCTCAAAATATCTTTTATACACCGGAGCGCTTTTTCCCAGTGCCTTATCCCAGGCCGGAGATACCTTTTCAAGGTCGTTTTGATGGATATATGCCTGCGCACCGGAATGCTCAATGATCTTTTGCGCAAGTCCGTAATGATCAACATGGCCGTGAGTCAGAAGGATTTTTCTGATATCTTTTACGCCGTAACCATAATTCCCCAGTTTATGTTTTAATGCTTCCCACGATTCTTCCGATAATACCCCTGAGTCAATAAATGTGGGTTCTTTTCCCTCTATAAAATATACATTTATTGAATTTACCTGCGGGAAAGGTGTGGGAAGCTCCATGCGGTGAATCCCCAGTTTTTTGAGTTTGCGCTTCAGTTCCTCAGTGCGGCTGAAAACTTTTGTAAATTTTTTTATAAGACGCTTCATAAACCTATTGTAACACCAAATTTGCTGGGGTTAAAGTTTTTTTATTCTCCGATATTTTCCAGAAACTGCCGCAGTATCCTTCCTGTGGCGCCCCAGATAATGTCGCCCTTGTAATTATAAAAATACACCTTGAATTTCATTCCTTTGTATTCAAGAACCTCTGTCCTTACATCTTTTGTGTTGAGCAAAAAATCAAGCGGGACCTCCAGAATCCTGTCTATTTCATCCTGGTTTATTTTATACTCTGTTTCTGTTGCGATCGCTCCGATAAACGGATAGACAATGTAAAAGCTCACAGCGGTGATAACCGGTTCAAGCGCGCCTATTATTTTTACCCCGTTCTTTGGAATGCCTACCTCTTCCTCCATTTCCCTGAGCGCAGTTTCTTCGGCGTTTCTGTCTGTGGGCTCAATGATTCCGCCGGGGAAGGAGAACTCGCCCTTGTGATGAGCAACCTTATTTGTTCTTTTTGTAAACAGAAGAAACCATTCGCCGTTCCTTTTAACAAGAGGAACAATAACAGCCGCTGGCTTGAAACTCTCCTTTAGTTTTTTGAACAGTTTCGGACTCGAGAATCTGCTTTTCACTTTTTTGATGAACGGGTCCGAGTCAATATGGATTGAATGCTTTTCTGTCATCTCCTGAGAATTTAAATCTATACCCTTATAAGCCGGTTGTCAACCCCATTTGCCCTGAATGCTCCGGCAAATAGTTTTGACATAAAGACATCCAGGATGGTAAAATTCCTGGTGTGAAAGTTCTTGGGTATCCAAAAAAAGCCATGATTCTGTCCGCAGGCTTCGGTACAAGGCTGAAGCCATATACCGATACTGTGCCAAAACCCCTGCTTACAGTGGGGGATAAACCTATGATCCTCCATTGCATAAATATGCTCAGGAATAATGGAATAGAGGAGATAGTTATAAACCTTCATTATCGCGGGGCTATGATAAGGGAGAAACTGGGCACGGGCGGAGATTATGATGTGAGAATCTATTATTCGGATGAGCCGGAGATACTCGGAACGGGCGGCGGAGTAAAAAAAGCAGAAAAATTTTTTGAAGGCGAGGCATTCGTTCTGATCAATTGCGATGTGCTGACAAGGGTGAATCTGAAAGAGGTCTATGACTTTCATAAGAGCAAGAACGCCCTTTCTACGCTGATCCTGAGGGAAAAGGATACGGATAAATACAATAACATAATGGCGGACAGCGAATTATATATAAAGGATATTGCCGGAAGGACAAGATGGCATGAAAAATCCTTCAGGGTCGGCATGTTTGCCGGAATACACATCCTTGAGCCGCAAATATTATCCTTTTTCCCTGAAGGCTATTCTTCAATAACAGACAGATATGTTGAATTAATTAAGCAGGGAGTTAATCTTGCCGGCTTTTTTACCGAATCTTTCTGGGCGGATCTCGGCAATCTTGAGGATTACAAAAAGATAAACAAGGACATAGAAAACGGCGCGTTAAAATTGAATGACGTGCTGTAAATTTATATTATATCAGTTACCGGACTATTTAATTTATATCGGTTTATATCGGTCCCAACGGGAGTCGAACCCGTGTTTCGGCCTTGAGAGGGCCACGTCCTAGGCCTCTAGACGATGGGACCGGCAAAATGATTTGTTATTTTAACTTATTGGAAAATTTTGTCAAATAAATGTATAAGGTAAAAATCTAAAGCCATGCCCTCCGAACGGTTCATCTTTGGGCGCCCGGCACAGCGTGCCCCTGTATTATTATTGCCGCGCTTGTAAAATCCTTCATGCTGGCTATCAATATCCTTTGACATGAGTAATTTATGATTTATATTTAATTTTATGCATAGTGTTTTCTGGAAACGCATATTGGTTGTCATTGCAATATCCGGGTCTTTCTATTATATCTTCCGGCCTTCAATGATTTTTTTGAAATTTTATAATCCCGAAAAGACCTCATTAATGAAATACCGGATTGCTGAGGCAGAAAGAAAAAGGACTAAATCAAGAATAAGGCGGGAGTGGGTTGATTACAACAATATCTCTCCAAGCCTTATTAAAGCGGTTATCCTTGCGGAGGACGAAAAATTCTGGGAACACCCGGGTTTTGACTGGGAAGGAATAAAATATGCGCTGGAGGTTGATTATAAAAAACAAGGGTTTGTCAGAGGCGGCAGCACAATCACACAGCAGCTTGCCAAAAATCTCTACCTGAAACCCAAAAGGAGCATCCTCAGAAAGCTTCATGAAGCCCTGCTTGCTCTTGAACTTGAGTTATTTCTTTCTAAAGAGAGGATACTTGAACTATACCTTAATGTTATTGAATGGGGCGATGGAATTTTTGGTATTGAGGCTGCTTCAAAGGATTATTTTGGAAAGAGTGCCTCGGAACTGACAGATGAAGAATCTATAAGGCTTGCCGCGGTTCTCCCAAACCCCAGAAGGTATTCTCCCCTCAGGGGATCCAGGTTTCTTGACAACAGGGTTGATCTGCTTTCGGAAAGATTTTATAAAATTTCAAAGACAATAAAATAGATCAGCATCAATGCAAGCCCCAGCGGTACACCGAGTTTTGCCCATTCCCTGCTCTTTATTTTTAGTTTGCCGGCAGCAATGATATTTGGGATGTTGCCAGGTATCAGCATTCCGCCTGAGATCAACAGACCCATAAGCAGAAAGCGGATCTGGTAATCGGTCATCTGGGGGCTGATCTCCGCTGCTGTGATCGTGGCATTGTCCAGGATGGCTGAAATCATGTTGATCCAATAGAGCGCCGCTGCTGGCAGGTTTACAATATACATATCTATTACGGGTTTAAAACCTGTTCCGAGCAGAACGAGCGCCATAACAAACAGATAAACCTTTACGGCTCTGATAATTACATCTTTTGTTGTTTCTGTTTTGTCCTCGGTCAGACTTTTTGCCTTCACAGTTTCTTTCCCCTTGAAGTATTCAATGATTATTCCAAGAGCAATTATTCCAGGGATTATATAAATTCCTATAGTTTTTGTTAAATAGAAAAAATTTGCATGGTGCGGCTCACCTTTGAGTTTCGCAATAGCAATTGTTGACAAAGGTTCGCCGATAGGTGTCAATGCCGCTCCGAGGCCGATTGCATAGCACGCAACGATTGTAAGCGCTGTTTCAAATTTTTTATCAAGTTTAAGAGCGCTTATTACCTCAACGAGCACAAGCGCTGCTATGATTGCGGTAATGATGCTTGAAAGCAGTCCAAGTGCAACAACAAGTGTAAATCCGAACACCCTCGGGCCCAGTGACCGCTCAAATCTTACAATATTTTTTGTTATCTCGGTTCTGTATCTTTGGAAAATGTATCCCGCAGCCAGCACCGCTATTGTAATTTTTATCGGTTCTATTAACGATTCTTCAATAAGATGAAACGTCCACATTTTTTCCGGTCCCAAAAAATGTGAGAGGGTTACTGCAGCAAGACCCATTGCAAAGAGAAATGCCTCAAGATTTTCTTCCACCCTGTGGCTTACAAGCGGGAGGATAAGTACGAGAATGATTATTCCTATGAGCCCGGCAATAAGCATAATTTTGTGATTATAGTTTGATTTGGAGATTTATTGCAAGCAAAATTGCAATGGATGCGGGAGTTACTTTTTATTTGGATGCTGATCGGTCGTTTAATAAATGCAGATTATCCATGGGTATTATTTCTACCATCTCCCCTTTTTTTACATCGCTCTTTTCCGGCGTGATCATAATCAGGCAGTTTGCTTCAGCCAGGGACGATATAATGCCTGATCCCTGTACGCCGCAGGGCGAAACGGTTATTTCACCATTTTCAGAGTATGAAAAATACGCCCTCACAAAATGCGTCCTGCCCGGTTTATTTTTAAAATCTGCGCCCATTGTGCCATGGAGGGTTCTCTTTATTCTGTTTTTCATGCCGAGCATTTTGAGAATTGCCGGTCTTACAAAAATTTCAAATGACACGAATGCGGATGCCGGATTCCCCGGGAGGCCGAAGAAAGGGATTCCATTAAGTAGTCCGAATGTAAACGGTTTCCCTGGCTTTATTGCAACCTTGGAGAACTTCATCTCCCCGCCCAGCGCGCTGAGTATCTTTTTTGTAATATCGTATTCCCCTACAGAAACCCCTCCGGAGGTTATAATAATATCAAAGGACAGGCATTCTTCTAATTTTGCCGTTAATTCTGATTCAATGTCTCTTACTATTCCCATCTGGACGGGACTTCCGCCTGCTTCTTTTGCCGCAGAGAACAGGGCATAAGAATTGGAATCAAATACCTTTTCGGAGCCAATGGGTTCATCAATGCTTGCGATTTCATTTCCGGTTGAGAGAACGGCAATCCTGGGACGCTGATGGACCATTATGCTTGAACGGCCTATGGCGGCAAGGAGCCCAACCTCCTGCGCCCTGATAATCTTTCCCTTTTTAAGGACAGTGCTGCCTGCCTTTATGTCCTCGCCTTTGAATCGCACATTCTCTTTTTCCCGGACGCCTTTTTTGATTATCGCGAGATTTTTGCCGGTTTGCTCGGTGAACTCCACCATCACAACCGCATTGGCACCCTGAGGCATAATCCCGCCGGTCATGATTTTTGCGCATTCGTTCATGCCGATAATTTTTTTCGGTGCGGTTCCTGCGGGAATGTCATCCACAATCCTCAGGGTTTTTGGCGAGGGCCCGGTTGCATCAGCAGTATCTTTTGCCCTCACAGCGAAGCCATCCATTGCGGAGTTGTCCGAATACGGGATGTCTATTGCAGCGACTACATCATTGCAGAGCACCCGGCCAGTCGCCTCAGTAAGGCTTATCCTTTCGGCAGGCATAGGATTTACGGATTTAAGAATTATTTCCACTGCTTCAGGAACCGGAACAATTTTTTCATTCATTTATCTGATTATATTACAGGCATATTTTAAGTCAAAAGAATTACATGCAATGGCGAACCCGTTGTCTTTCTTTTTACTTTAATTAATCTTTTTTATGTGTTATCCTCAAACTTCTTTGTTATATGAACGAACTCAAAACAGCTGTTGGAATTGCGTTTAAGGCAGGGGATGTTCTCCTGAAATATTTTGGCAGGAAGCCATCTATCCGTTTTAAGGGCGCCATAGATATTGTTACGGAAGCGGACATTAAATCCGAGGAATTGATTACAAAAGCGCTTCTGCGCTCATTCCCGGATGATTCAATCCTGTGCGAGGAAGGCAGCAATGTTACGGGAAGCCCGGAAAGAAAATGGGTGGTGGATCCCCTTGACGGCACAACGAATTTCGCCCACGGCTATCCGTTCTTCGCTGTTTCCATTGCCCTTGAGGAGAAAGGCGGGATTGCCGTCGGGGTAGTTTACGATCCCCTGAGGAAAGAGTTGTTCACTGCAGAAAGAGGCAGGCCCTCAAAATTGAATAATAAAAAGATCAGCGTATCCAGGATAAATTCCCTCAAACATTCCCTTCTTTGCTCCGGATTTCCTTATGATGTTGCCACGAGCCCGGAAAACAATATCAGCCACTGGAACAGCTTTATCAGGAAGGCGCAGGCGGTCAGGAGGGACGGCTCCGCCGCGCTGAATGTCTGCTATGTTGCTTGCGGGCGGTTTGACGGCTTCTGGGAGATGAAACTCAAGCCCTGGGATCTGGCTGCGGCTTCACTTATTGCTGAACAGGCCGGCGGTATGGTTACGGATTTTAACGGCAAAGGATTCAACATCTACTCCGGCAGGATTGTTGCGAGCAACGGGAAGATTCACAAAAATATGCTGAAAATACTTGGAGGCGCTGATTCTTGACTGTCATTGCGAGGGATAAAGTCCCGGGGCAATCCCCGACATTTTTAGAACTGAAGCTATTTCTTAACGCATTGCGTCAAAAAATGAATTTTTCCGAACTGGTGAGAAATGACCCTGTTCAGTTTGTGCACAGATTTAAAGCCCCCCGCGATGAAGAAATCGCCGCTTTTTTTTCTGCCCTGCTCGCCTTTGGCAGGGTGAAAATGATAATAAAAAATCTCCAGGGACTTTTCAGGAGAATGGAATGGCGTCCAGCATCCTTCATTCATGAATTTGACCACAAAAAGGAGAAAGCCTTTGCAGGATTTGTTCACAGGTTTGTTAAAGGCGGGGATATTGCTGTAATTTCATATGCATTGCATGATATATATTTATTCCATGGCGGGCTGAAGAAATTTTTTCTTGATGGCTGCACTAACGGTGCCCCGGATTTGTCAGTTGCCATCGGGAAATTTGTAGAAAATTTTTATGCGCTGAATGCACTTTCAGAATTAGAAAAAAGCCGGCGCAAAAATTCAGGAATATATTTTTTGATGCCCCCGCCAGGTTCAAAAAGCGCGTATAAGCGACTGAATCTGTTTCTGAGGTGGATGGTAAGAAAAGATGGCAATGTTGACACCGGGTTATGGAAGGAGATAAAACCATCACAGTTGATTATTCCGCTGGATACGCATATTGCAAGACTTTCAAGAAATCTCGGACTTACATCCAGGAGAACGCCTGATATGAAAATGGCTATTGAAATAACCGGAAATTTAAAAAAACTTGCACCGGAAGACCCTCTGAAATATGACTTCCCTCTCTGCCACCTCGGAATTTCCACAGGATGCACCGGGAAATATAACAAAAAAACATGCGCAGAATGCGTAATTAGGGATTTTTGCGTGATATAGATTGCTTGTTTGCTAACTTCTTCTTCCCATCCGCATCATTGACTTCGCCAATCCCTCCGAAAAGAAGCTGCATGACGACCTTGTTGCTCTCGTAGATGTTATGCTTGATTTAAACAAAAAAATCCAGACCGCCAAAGGGAGTGAAAAGGAACAACTTCAAAGGCAGATTGAAAAAACGGATAGGGAGATTGATGAATTAGTTTATAAGTTATACAATATCGCCGATGAAGAAAGAAAAATAATTGAAGGAGAAAATGAAACAATAAATCTATGTTTGAAAGAATAGGGAAATACATAGACCGAGCTATAAGTTGGGTTTTTGAATTTAAAGATAATGATTTTCAGCTTTTACTTTAGGACGGACTGGACTGCACCCATTGAATTGCACACTTTTAACTATTACCCAACATGTTCGTTAATTCTCTATTTTGTTGGGCAATCTTATTGCTTGACACTTATTACCTAACAAAGTATACTATTTAACAGTATGTTGGGTAACTGGAAAATTATATGAGAGGAGTAATTAAAGGCGTTTTAGCAGAAGAATTACAGAATTCCCTTCGTATGAAAAAAGGATATGAAGATGCATTGAGGAAATTGCCAAAAGGTTGCCTTGCGCTGAGAGAAATAAAAAATCATAAATATTATTATCTTGTAATCAGAAAAGGTAAAAAAGTTAAATATATTTATAAAGGCAAATTATCAGAAGAGGAAATTAAACAATACGAAAGAGAGAAGTTATTAAGAGCAAAATATAGAAAATTACTTTCACAGGTTAAGAGACAGATAAGGTTCTTAAGGAGTAGTTTGCGTGGAAAAGAAGCAATATGAATTATGTCTTGAAATCTTTAAGAGATTTCATGATGCAGGGATATTAGATAATTTAATTCTTGTAGGGAGTTGGTGCTTATATTTTTATAAAGATTATTTTGTCAATATTCCTTATATAAAACACATTGATATTAAAACAAGAGACATTGATTTTCTTTTATATGAACCTGCAAAAATAACAAGGAGTGTAGATATACCATCATTACTTCAAAATCTTGGTTTTATTGTGACCCTTACAAGCAGAAAAGGGTATATTAGGCTTGAACATCCAGAGTTACTAATAGAGTTTTTAGTTTCAGAAAAGGGACGTGGGATAGATGCTCCCTATCCATTGCCAAAATTGGGAATAAATGCTGTTGCCTTGAGATTCGTAAATATTCTATCAGATAATATCATTAGGGTTAACAGCGCCTTCCTAATACTACACAACAATCGTGGAGTCTTGACAAGGTCTGGGGTGCTATAGATAACAGGGTTAAATTACGGTATATCTGGGGTTTAACTTTGTCCGGAGCGCCATTTCCTCCACCTACGCATAAAAAGATATATAAACGTAATCTTGCCCCAGTTCCTTTTAAGAGTGAGATTCTGTTCCCTGAAACTTAAAGTCCTGTTCCATCATTCTTTAATCTTTTGATAGCACAATGGAAGTGGGCAATTAATTGTCTCTCCAGAGCAGATGAAATTATTTTTATGGGATTTGGATTCCCTCCAGAGGACTTGTATGTTCATGATTTATTTGCAGAGGGTGTGGCAAGGATAAGTAATCAAACAATAAAAGTTAAAATATATGAGAAAGGTGTTTGTCAGTATTATAAGTTAAGAAAGAGAATTGAAATGCTTTTTGAAATAGCATCGCATAATTATAAAGTTCATTATTATTGTTATCAAGGCAAGGTAGAACCATAATCAGCTGTCTTTATTTTATTCCCATTTTCAAAACATTTCCCCTGATGTATTCAAGACGGTTTAATTCATCTGATTTGAATTAGATTTTAATGATGGAATTTTTTTAGAATTGTTATATAATAATTCATTATGAAAAAACCAGTTAAAAATTTAAAAAGATTAAAGACAAAGGAGTATAATTATACCATTATCCTAGAAAGGGAAGAAGACGGTGGCTATCATGCATTCTGTCCTGCTTTACCGGGTTGTCATACACAGGGTGATACCTACGATGAGACAATGGAAAACATTAAAGACGCTGTTAAACTTTATATAGAGAGTTTGAAATCCCACGGTGAACCAATACCAGAGGAAGATATAACTATAAAGCCATTAAAGGTAGCAATTTGAGTCCCAAACTACCTGCGGTAAAAGCAAAGGATATAATCAGGATTGCAATAAAGTCAGGGTTTGAATTTGACCGCAAGTCAGGGAGCCACGCTGTTTATTATAGGAGGTCTGACAAACGACGGATAGTGGTTCCAGTCCATGCTGGTAAGGATATAAAGCCCAAGACATTGAATGGAATAATAAAAGATATGGGACTGAATAGAGAAGAGTTCCAGAAATTATTATAATTTTTTAGCACTGGTTGATGTTATGCTTGATTTAAACAAAAAAATCCAGACCGCCAGAGGCAACGAAAATGAGCAAATCCAGCGGCAAATTAAAAAGACAGACATGGAAATTGATGGGGTGGTGTATAAACTTTATGATTGAACCAATGGATTTTGGAATTATATGTTGAAATTGATTTTTGTTCCGTAGGGGTTGAATATATTTAACCCTTTTATCGGGTTCAAAATTTTGAACCCCTACTAAATCAAATTAAGACAATTTGCCATAGCCGGTATTTGAAAAGAAAGACGCAAAACTATTGCTATAGCAAGTTAAAACTCATATACTTATATTATTATGAAAAACCGCATGAAGCAGTATAAGGGATTGACGCCAGAGCCGGAAAGCGCTGTCAGAAGGGATGTTCTTGATGCGATAGAATATAAATATACCGGAAAGGATATTGAGATAAAGATAACAACGAGAGAATTTACCTCCATCTGCCCCCTCAGCGGACTGCCGGATTTCGGAAGGATTACGATAACCTATGTTCCGGATAGAAAGTGCGTGGAACTAAAATCTTTGAAGTATTATCTGTTATCCTACAGAAATGTGGGTGTATTTTATGAGCATGTCGTGAATTTGATTGCAGAGGATTTGGTAAATATCCTTGCGCCAGCGAGACTGAGTGTGCTGGGAGAATTTACTGCTCGCGGCGGGATTAAAACCGCTGTGCTGTCGTATTACGATAGAAAAACAGGGTTCAGGTTGACTGGGAATTTATAACTTTCCTTGAAAGATTTTCTTTTTCATGATAAATTTAAAAATCAGCGTATGACAATTGAATCCTTAAAACTCCATAAACGAAACAATATTCCCCGCCACATAGCCATTATAATGGACGGGAACGGAAGGTGGGCGAAGCGAAAAAGGCTGGGCAGAATTGATGGCCACAGGGCTGGTGTGAAGTCCGTGAAGAGGATTGTCAGGGCATCAAAGAACGCCGGCATAGAAGTGCTCACGCTCTTTGCCTTCTCAAAGGAAAACTGGAACAGGCCGCGGGAAGAGGTAAATGCGCTTATGCACCTGCTTTATGAATATCTTAGCAAGGATATAAATGAACTGATGGAAAATAACATCAGGATCAGGATAATAGGCGAGGTGGAAGACCTTTCCCAGGAGATACAATCTTCATTGAGGAAGGTGGAGAAGAAGACAGAAAAAAACGATGGTATGACCCTGATTCTTGCTCTGAGTTACAGCGGAAGGGCTGAAATAGTCCGTGCAGTAAAGAAGATGCTGACATGCATCAAAAAAGGGACGCTTTCCCGCAGGGATATTGACGAAAACTCAATAAAAAAACATCTGTATATTCCTGAAATCCCCGATCCCGATCTGCTGATAAGGACAAGCGGGGAATATCGTATCAGCAATTTCCTCCTTTGGCAGATAGCCTATACAGAGATATATGTTACAAAGAAATTCTGGCCTGATTTCAGCAGGACAGACCTTTTGAAGGCAATCAGGGATTACCAGCAGAGAGAGAGAAGGTTCGGGCGAACGAGCGAACAGATTAAGAGGTATAATGCCGGAGAGTTTCGGGAGAAAAACTGATTTACCAAAAAAACTGGTTGTTCTTGGTTCAACTGGTTCTATCGGTGTCAATACATTAAAAATCATAGAAGCGATCCCGGAAAGATTCAGCCTCGTTGGGATTTCAGCAGGGAGGAACCTTGCTCTTTTGGAGAAACAGATCAAAAAATTCCACCCCTATGCTGTGGCTGTGGAAAAACCTGAATTAATGAATCAGCTCAGGGTAATGCTCGGCCCGGAGCCACCAAGAATACTTTGCGGCCCTGAGGGAATAGCAGAACTGGCAGGGATGGATGGGGTGGACACTGTTGTATCCGCAATCAGCGGTTTCGCCGGGCTGCTTCCCACTCTGACCGCGGTCAAAAAGGGCAAACGGGTTGCTCTGGCAAACAAGGAGTCCATGGTTGTCGGCGGAGGGCTTATTGTTAAAGCAGCAATGAAATCGGGTGCGGAGATAATCCCTGTGGATAGCGAACACAGCGCTGTATTCCAGTGTTTGCTCGGAAATAATAAGGATTATCTCAGGAGGATAATACTTACTGCGTCAGGCGGACCATTTCTCAATACGCAATTTAACAAACTTAAAAAGGTTGACCCGCAAACCGCGCTCAGGCATCCAAAATGGAAAATGGGGAGAAAAATTACCGTTGATTCTGCAACGTTTATGAATAAAGCCCTTGAAATAATAGAAGCTAAATGGCTTTTCAATACCCCCCCGGAAATGATTGATGTCCTTATACATCCTGAATGCATAGTGCATTCCATGGTTGAATTTGCCGATGGAAGTATTATTGCCCAGATGGGCGTAACCGATATGAGAATACCGATTTCCTTTGCCCTGACATTTCCGGAAAGACTTGAAACAGGATTAAAAGGGTTGAACCTTGTCAGTACCAAAGGGCTCCATTTTATTGAACCGGACCGGAAAAAGTTTCCCAGCCTTGATTACGCTTATGAGGCCTTATCTGCGTGCAATGGCAGCGGAGGAACTATGCCCGTTGTCCTGAATGCGTCAAACGAAGAAGCGGTCAACGCATTTCTGGCAAGGGAAATAGGATTTATGGATATATTCAAAACGATTGATTACACTCTTAAAAAGCATACGCCTTCAATTCCTGAATCCATTGAGGACATCCTTGATGTGGATCGAGAAGCGAGGGAATATGCAAAGGAATACATTTTTAGAAGAAGGAGGAAAATAAGGTGACTACACTGATTGCTACTGTTTTTGTTCTTGGGATACTTATAATAGTTCATGAACTCGGGCATTTTCTGGCAGCGAGAATGCTGGGCGTGACTGCTGAAAAATTTTCTGTTGGATTCGGGCCAAAACTTCTGAGCATAAAAAGGGGTGCGACGGAGTACCTGATCTCTGCTATTCCCTTTGGCGGGTATGTAAAATTAAAGGGTGAGGATCCGGCAGAAGGTTCTAGTCCTGCGCCTGATGCATTCTCTTCAAAGAGCCCGCTGCAGAGGGCCGCTATTGTTTTTGCTGGTCCGTTGATGAATCTTCTGCTCCCATTTATTTTTATGCCCATTGTTTACATGGTAGGGTTAAAGGTTCCATTTTATGAAAATAATCCTCCTATTATCGGGACGGTAATCCCTGATATGCCTGCAGAAAAGGCCGGGTTAATGCCCGGGGACACTATTTTAAAAATAGATGGAAAGGAAATGCGGAAATGGTCGGATATGCAGAAAGAATTCCTGCTCAATCCGGGCGTTGAACTCAGTGCTACGGTAAAACGGGGAGGCGAGATTATTCAGATCCCTATTATGACTGGAAAGGATCCCGAGACCGGAGCCGGCTATACCGGCGTTTTGCCTGTTATTCCGTCGGAGATAGGTGTTGTAAGAAAATCAGGGCCTGCAGATAAGGCCGGGATAAAAAACGGAGACATAATAATCAGTATAAACGGGACGGATGTTCATCAGTGGAGCGAACTCTCTAAAATTATCAGAGCCTCCGATGGAAAGGATTTGGAGCTTATCGTGGGAAGAAAGGCAGAAACACTCGCAATATCGGTCCGGCCTGAATTTAATAATGAATTGAATTATTATGTGATAGGTATTGAGCCTGGCGGAACTGTTGTAAAAAGGTACGGCCCAATATTGGCCATTAGAGAGGGCATAAGATACAACGTTGACCTGCTGGCATCCACTTTTATTATATTCAAGAAACTTTTCACCCTGCAGTTATCATTTAAGTCCCTCGGCGGTCCGGTGACCATCGCTGCTGCTTCCGGCGAGGCGGCAAAAATGGGCTTTGGGAAACTTGCGGAGTTTATTGTTTTTCTGAGCATTCAGCTTGGGATAATAAACCTAATTCCGTTTATTCCGATCCTTGATGGAGCGGTGATAGTAATGCTTATGTATGAATTGATAGTTGGCAGGGAGATTAACATCCGGGTCAGGGAGGCATTTCAGAGAATAGGGATTATACTCATTATTCTCCTTGTAGTTTTTGTTACCTATAATGACATAGACAGGATGTGGGGTGATGAAATCCTGAATATCTTCAGAAAGATATCAGGCAGGTTCATCTGATGGCAAGGAAGGATAAAACATATATCCTGAAGACTGTTGCAATAGATACTGCCGCTGCAAGGACAGGGGTTGCTTATTTGGATGGCGTTGACTGCTTGCAGGAGCAATTTCTGTTGCCTGGGGAAAAACCATCTGCCTGTCTCCTGCCCCTTATTGATTCAACCTTAACTAAATGCGGTGTAAGGGTTGAGGATCTGGGTCTTCTTGTCGTTAATATCGGACCGGGCTCGTTTACCGGAATAAGGATCGGAATGGCCGCAGCGCAAGGATTATCCTTTGCCCTGTCCCTGCCGGTTGTCGGTGTAAGTTCCCTTGATGTGTTAGCTGGTTCTGTATCTTCCGGGGATCAGATTATAGTATGGATTGACGCAAAACATGGAGAAGTCTACCATGCTGCATTTGAAAACAGGAACGGCGTGATGAAGCGCCTGTCCGGCCCGCTGGTTGCGGATCCCGGCAGTTTACTGAAAGGAATAAATAAAAAGAGCGTCTTTATCGGTGAAGGAACGATAAAATTCAGGGCGGAGATAATTGAATCACTTGGCGACATGGCGGTATTCAATGATGAGGCTTTAAATTTTTCTTCTCCGGCCATGCTCGGCAGGATAGGAGTAGGGATATTCAGTGCTAAAAGAATTTATAAAACGCCGTCCCTCCAACCCAATTATGTGAAAACTTTTAGTCTTGATAAAAATTGACAGATATGCAAATATTTTTTATAATAATAAATTCTAAAGGAGGTCCCCAGTGGAAATGAAAGATGAAGAGATCATCAAACAATTGATTACAAAAGATACAGAGGTTAAGAAACTCTGGCATGAACATCAGGAATACGAAAAAATCCTTGAAACATTCATGGCAAAATCTATCCTTACCCCCGAAGAAGAGATGGAAAAGAAGAGAATACAGAAACTGAAACTGGCGGGGAAAGACAGATTATACAAAATAATAGAGAAATATAAAAAGGAAGGTAATTGATAGAAAATGCGAAGTAACAGAGTAAAATTTGGACCAGAAAGGGTTCCACAGAGGGCTTTGCTTTTTGCTACGGGCATTCCGCGGGAGGAATTAAACAAACCATTAATAGGTATAGCCTCAAGTTTTACCGATGTGGTTCCAGGACATACAGGGATGCGTGAGCTTGAAAGGTTTATTGAAAAAGGGGTTCACACCGGAGGAGGATATTCGTATATCTTCGGGGTCCCTGCCATCTGCGATGGCATTGCTATGGGGCATGTCGGAATGCACTACTCTCTGCCCTTGAGGGAGATTGTAGCTGATACGATAGAGTCCATGATGATGGCTCATGGATTTGACGGCGTTGTTCTGCTTACGAATTGCGACAAGATTACCCCCGGAATGCTTATGGCTGCGGCACGGCTTGATGTGCCGTCGATAGTTGTGACTGCCGGTCCCATGCGGACAGGCATGTATAAGGGCAAAAGGCTTGACCTTGTTCATGATACCTTTGAGGTTGTCGGCAGAAGGGAGAAGGGGGAATTGACCGACAGGGATGTGGATGAACTGGAGATCTGCGCATGTCCGGGAGAAGGTTCCTGTTCCGGACTGTTTACTGCGAATACAATGGCGTGCCTCTCGGAGGCAATGGGTATGAGCCTTCCCGGGTGCGGAACAGCTCTTGCGGGAACATCAAAAAAGAAGCGGATTGCCTTCATGAGCGGTTCAAAAATTGTGGAGCTGGTTAAAAAAGATGTTGGTGCAAAAAAGATTATGACCCGCGCAGCTTTTGAAAACGCAATAAGGATGGATCTTGCCCTGGGTGGTTCAACGAATACAATCCTTCATCTTATGGCGATATCAAACGAGGCGGGCGCAGGAATTACCCTTGATGATTTTGACAGATTGAGCAGGGAGACCCCTAATATTACGAGGATAAGGCCCGCTGGTGATCATTTTATGGAAGATCTTGAATTTGCAGGTGGGGTTCCTGGAGTAATGAATACCCTGAAGTCATTTTTAAAGAATAATCCTGCCGTTACAGGCGGAGATATTGCTGAGTATGCCAGGATTGAACCAGCGCCGGACAGGAATGTTATCAGGTCGCTCGAAAATCCATATTACAAAGAAGGGGGCATTGCAATTCTCAAGGGCAACCTTGCTCCGGATGGCGCAGTGGTAAAACAGTCTGCTGTGAGCCCGAAGATGATGAAATTCACAGGGACGGCAAGGGTGTTTGAATCCGAAGATGATGCAATGAAGGCAATCATAGGAAAGAAAATAAATAACGGTGATGTAGTGGTGATCCGTTACGAAGGACCAAAAGGCGGACCAGGAATGAGGGAAATGCTTGCTCCAACAGCTGCGATTGCGGGAATGGGCCTTTCTGAAAGCGTTGCCCTTATCACTGATGGAAGGTTCTCCGGAGGCACGAGAGGCCCTTGTATAGGCCATGTTTCGCCGGAAGCGATGGAAGGAGGACCCATTGGAATCATTAAGGATGGTGACAGGATTGAAATAGATATAGCGGACAGAAAATTGAACCTCCTTATAAACGAAAACGAACTAAAAAGCAGATTCAGCAGATTTAAGCCTATTGAACCAAAGATAAAACATGGCTATCTGCGTAGATATTCAAATCTTGTTACGTCTGCGAGTACCGGAGCAATTCTGCGGGGTGACTAATGAAAGATGCTGAAGTAAAAGCCCCGGAATTAACAGGGGCACAGATACTTGTGGAAAGCCTTCTTCGCGAAGGTGTGGATGTGATTTTTGGCTTTCCCGGGGGTTCCGTGCTGAACATATACGATGTACTGTATGATGCGAAGATAAAGCATGTATTGACCAGGCACGAACAGGGCGCGGTTCATGCTGCTGATGGGTATGCCCGTTCAACCGGCAAGCCGGGGGTTGTGCTTGTCACCTCTGGCCCGGGTGCAACCAATACTGTGACAGGAATTGCCACTGCCTACATGGATTCAATCCCGCTTGTAATTATTACCGGTCAGGTTCCTACGACGCTTGTTGGCAATGACGCCTTTCAGGAGGCGGATATAGTAGGAATTACCAGACCATGCACAAAGCATAATTTTTTGGTAAAGAATGTCAAAGACCTTGCCCGGACCATAAAGGAGGCTTTTTATATAGCTTCCACAGGCAGACCAGGTCCGGTGCTGATTGATATTCCCAAAGATATAACACAGGTAAAAAGCAGGTTTCTTTATCCAGCCGCCGCAAATATCAGGAGTTATAAACCTAACTATCAAGGGCATCCTGGACAGATAAAGAAGGCAGTTGATGCGATTTTTGAAAGCAGCAGGCCAATGATCTTCTCCGGAGGCGGGATAAATCTTGCTTCTGCGGATGCTGATCTTAAAAGGCTTGCGGAGAAATTAAGAATCCCTGTTACAAGTAGTCTCATGGGTCTTGGCGGATTTCCAGGGGAGAATGAACTTTTCCTGGGAATGCTTGGTATGCATGGGACATATGCTGCGAATATGGCAATACAGCACTCGGATCTTATAATCGGTGTCGGTGTGCGTTTTGATGACCGCGTAACCGGAAAGGTGTCGGACTTTGCTCCTGAAGCCAGAATAATACAAATTGATATAGATCCTACTTCCATCGGGAAGAGTGTAGAGGTAGATATTCCAATAGTAGGGGATGCAAAGAATATTCTTAAAGAAATAGTCGCGCAGGTTGAGGCTGATAAACGGACAAAGGAATTTAGAAAACGCGTAGGACCATGGCTGGCGCAGATCCGCGAATGGACGGCTAAACACCCGCTTACTTACGGCAGGAATAGCAAAAAAATCAAGCCGCAGTTTGTTGTTGAGACCATATATAAACTAACCAATGGGAAGGCTATAATATCTACAGATGTGGGGCAGCACCAGATGTGGGCGGCGCAATTCTACAAGTTCCATAAGCCAAGAAAATTTCTTACCTCAGGGGGGCTTGGCACCATGGGCTATGGATTTCCTGCTGCAATAGGCGCGCAGGTTGCCTTTCCTGACGAACTGGTGATTAGCATCTCCGGCGACGGGAGCATACAGATGAATATCCAGGAGGTAGCTACTGCTGTTCAGTATAATCTGCCCGTGAAGGTTGTTATTATTGACAATAAGTTTCTGGGAATGGTAAGGCAATGGCAGGAGAAATTTTATAATAAACGCTATTCCTACTCCTGTTTGGAGGTTATGCCGGATTTTGTCAAACTTGCCGAGGCATACGGTGCTGTGGGAATAAGAATAGATAAACCAGAGGAAACTGAGAGAAAACTGAAGGATGCGTTCAGCAACGGCAAACCAACCCTTATTGATGTGGTTGTTGAAAGGGAAGAGGGCGTTTATCCCATGGTTCCTGCAGGGGCGGGATTGAAGGAAATGATAATTTTGTGAGGATATTATGCGACATGTAATTTCATTACTGGTGGAAAACAAGTTTGGTGTTCTTGCCCGTGTAGCCGGGATGTTTAGCGGCCGCGGCTACAACATTGAATCGCTGACTGTGGCGGAAACAATGGATTCAGGCGTATCAAAAATGACGATTGTCACAAACGGAAACGACCAGGTGATTGAACAGATAACCAAGCAGCTTAATAAACTCGTTGATGTTATAAAGGTGTCCGATTTGACTGAGGCGGATTTTGTCGGCAGGGAACTTGCGTTAATAAAGGTCAATGTAGAGAATAACTCCCGTTCCGAGATACTCAGTATTGTTGATATATTCAGGTCAAAGATTGTTGATGTTGCCCAAGATGGTTATATTATTGAGGCTACCGGCGATGAGAAAAAACTTGCCGCGATCATAGAACTGCTCAGGCCATTCGGAATGAAGGAGATAGCAAGAACAGGGATAGTAGCTATGACAAGGGGCGTCAAAAGACCACAATCTAATCATAAAAATTCAGGAGGTGATATTTGAAGGTTTATTACGAGAAGGATGGCGATCTCAAGTATTTGAAGGGCAAAACCATTGCTGTAGTTGGTTACGGGAATCAGGGCCAGGCGCAGGCGCAGAATCTGAGGGACAGCGGCGTTAATGTTGTTGTATCCGAGGTTGATGGAACGAAGAATTACAGTACTGCCGTTGAACATGGATTCAAGCCGGTGACAGCGCTGGAAGCAGCGGAGAAAAGCGATCTTATACAGATACTTGTGCCTGATGAACACCAGGCGGATGTTTACCGGAATGAGATTAAGAACGGTTTAAAAAAGGGCAAATGCATATCCTTTTCTCACGGGTTTAACATCCATTTTCACCAGATAGTTCCGCCATCTCATGTTGATGTTATTATGGTTGCTCCTAAAGGACCTGGTTACATGGTCCGACAGGAGTACCAGAAGGGGCGCGGAGTCCCTGCCCTGATCGCCGTGCAGCAGGATGCTTCAGGTGACGCAAAGAAGGTTGCGCTTGCTTATGCAAAGGGCATTGGTGCGCTGCGGACAGGCGTCATAGAAACTACATTTAAGGATGAGACTGAGACGGATCTTTTCGGAGAGCAGTGCGTCCTTTGCGGCGGTCTCACCTCATTGATTACCGCAGGTTTTGAAACACTCGTTGAGGCAGGGTATCCGCCGGAGATGGCATATTTTGAGTGTCTCCACGAGATGAAACTGATAGTGGACCTCGTGTATGAAGGTGGAATTGCAAATATGAGGGCCGCAATAAGCAACACTGCAAAGTATGGCGATATTATAAGTGGCCCAAGGCTTATTGATGAAAGTGTTCGCGAGAGGATGAGAACAATTTTAAAGGAAATCCAAAACGGCGAATTTGCGCGGGAATGGATTCTTGAAAACAGGGCAAACAGACCGGTATTCAATGCGCTGCTTAAAAAATGGGCAACGCATTCAATAGAGGATGTAGGCGAGAAGCTCCGTGCTATGATGCCCTGGCTTAAGAAGGAGGCAAAACAGGAAAAAAAATAATGAGGATACCTGTTGCAAAAGACGGACTTCCGATAATACTGCCTTCATTTATAATAGGAGGATTTTTGAATTATCTTATGGGCTGGAACGCCGGAATGCCCTTTTTTATCTTCGGACTGTTCTCCGTCTGGTTCTTCAGGGATCCTGAAAGGGGAATTCCATTTGATCCCAATACAATTATTGCTCCTGCGGACGGCAAAATAATAAAAGTTGAACAGGTGAGCGAAGACCCGTATTTTCGTAGGGAAATGAAGAAGGTTTCCATATTTATGTCCGTATTTAATGTTCATGTGAACCGTATTCCCTGTGACGGAGTGGTTGATGAAGTTCGCTACCGGCCGGGAAAATTTGTTGTGGCGAGCCTTGATAAGGCTTCCGATGATAATGAACAAAATGCCGTGATTATTAAAAGACAGAATGGAGAGAAAGTTGCCTTTGTTCAGATTGCAGGGCTTATTGCAAGAAGGATTGTATGCAGGTTAAAAAAAGGCGATAATGTGAAGCGCGGGCAGCGGTTCGGAATGATCCGGTTCGGTTCAAGAGTTGATTTGTTTCTTCCTCCGTATGCGCAGTTGACAGTTACAGTCGGGGACAAAGTAAACGCAGGCAGTTCAATTTTAGGATATATAAAATGAAAATTGATCCAAAAAATAAACTTTCCGCGTCAAAGGGTATTTATATCCTCCCTAATTTTTTTACCTCTGTCAGCCTCTTTGCCGGTTTTTATTCAATCCTTGCTGCTATTCACGGGAATATAGAAAAGTCGGCAATAGCAATTCTTGTAGCCGGAATGTTTGATGTTCTTGATGGCAGGGTTGCGAGGTGGACCAATACAGCGAGCAGATTCGGAACAGAATATGATTCCCTTTCCGATCTTGTTTCTTTTGGGGTTGCACCGGCAATATTGGTGTACCTCTGGATATTGAATATTTTCGGGGAATGGGGCTGGGGTGCAGCCTTCCTTTTTGTGGCCTGTGCAGCTATGAGGCTTGCCCGGTTTAATGTACAGGTTTCAACTATTGAAAAGCGGTATTTTATAGGACTTCCGACCCCTGGTGCAGCGGGTCTGATATCCGCAACAGTTCTTTTTTACATTAAACATAACATAGAAACCACACCCCAGAAAACAATAATTTCATTGCTGTCCAGACCTGTTGATTTTCTTCTGAATAAGCCTGTGGATTTCATATTTTCCCGCCCGATCTCTTTTTTAATAATTGTTTTTGCAGGATCAATCCTTATGATCAGTTCAGTAAAATACAGAAGCCTGAAGGATATGGAGTTTTTTAAAACCAAACCCCTTATGGTGATGCTGCTTGCTATTTTTCTGCTTGTGCTTTTCTATGTTGAACCGGTAAAGGTTCTGTTTACATGTTTGTCCATATACTTTCTGAGCGGGCCGGTTGAAACAGTAATTCGGAAGGTTGGTTTGTTGAAGGATAAAGACCAGAACAGCGCAGAGGCAAGGAATTCAAAAGTAATCCATGTTGATGAGGCCAAAAGGGCAAATGGAAAGAATTAAGATTTTTGATACTACATTAAGGGATGGAGAGCAGTCTCCCGGCTTCAGCATGAATGTGGAAGAAAAGATCAGAATGGCAAAGCAACTGGAGAAGTTAAATGTGGATATAATTGAGGCTGGTTTTCCGATTGCTTCTGAGGGTGATTTTGAGGCGGTCAGGGCGATTTCCGAAAATGTTAAGAATTGTGTTATCGCAGGACTTGCGCGGGCTAACCGGGAAGATGTCCTTCGTGCCGCAGAGGCTGTGAAAAGAGCCGAAAAGCCGCGAATACACTGTTTTATAGCGACCTCGGATATCCATCTGTCCCAGAAATTGAAAATCTCAAGGGAGGAGGCCATTGAGGCAGCGG
>DATBWZ010000037.1:0-7528 GCA_036514535.1 bacterium | reverse complement strand
ACACAAGGCAGTTTATTTCGCGGCGATAGGCGGATTGGGGGCGTTGCTGTCAAAGAAGATCCGGTCCGCGAGGGTTGTGGCGTACGAAGACCTTGGTCCGGAGGCGATAAGGGAATTAAAGGTTGAAGATTTTCCACTTGTCGTGATAAATGATTCAAAGGGCGGGGATCTTTACATTAAAGGGGTTAAGGCATATGCTGTCAGATAGAATAAGGAGTTGGATATGAATGAGATAAAACACGATCTGATTGTTCTTGGGACAGGGATAGCAGGTCTTCGCGCTGCGGTAGAGGCATCTATTGCGAGCAATGGCAGTATTGATATAGGGATAATTTCAAAACTCCAACTGATGAGATCCCATTCTGTCTCAGCGGAGGGAGGAACAGCAGCTGTTCTCAGGTCGGAAGAAGGGGATTCTGCCGAAATTCACGCTTGGGATACAGTTAAGGGCAGTGATTTCCTTGGAGATCAGGATGTAGCATTCAGGTTTGTGGAGACTATGCCTTCGGAGATTTTTCAGTTGGACAGATGGGGATTGCCATGGTCAAGAAGATCTGATGGGAGAATTGATCAGAGGCCCTTTGGCGGGCACAGTTTTGATCGCGCCTGCTTTGCGGCGGATAAGACCGGATTCTTTGAGATGCAGACACTTTATGACACCTTGCTTAAGTTCGGAAATTTTAAGCGATACGATGAATTTTTTGTAACATCCATTATTATTCAGAATGGACGATTTGCCGGGCTGACCGCAATCAGGATGGCAACCGGAGAAATGTTTATTATAAGATGCAAAACCCTGATAATAGCCACGGGCGGACAGGGAAGACTTTTTGGTTTTACTACCTATGCTCATACTGTTACAGGCGATGGATTGGCTATGGCTTACCGGGCAGGTTTACCAATAAAAGACACTGAATTTATTCAATTTCATCCTACCGGCCTGATTCCGTCGGGCATTCTGATGACCGAGGCATGCAGGGGGGAAGGCGGGTACCTTCTTAACAACAAAGGGGAGCGGTTCATGGATAAGTATGCGCCTACAAAAAGGGAACTTGCTCCGAGGGATATTGTTTCCCGTTCGTCAATGACAGAAATAGAATCCGGGAGGGGCTTTGATAATCCTGATGGGCTTCATTATGTTCATCTTGATCTTAGGCATTTAGGTGAGAATAAAATCAATGAGCGCCTTGGATTTATCAGAGAACTGTCAATAAAATTTGCCGGGATTGATCCTGTGCTTGAACCTATACCGGTGAGACCTGTAGCGCACTATTCCATGGGAGGCATTCACACTGACATTAATGGGGCAACTGCTGTCCCTGGAATTATGGCAGCAGGTGAGGCTGCCTGCGTGAGCCTTCACGGGGCAAACAGACTCGGTGCAAATTCCACAGCCGAGTGCCTTGTGTGGGGAAAAATCACCGGAGCAGAGGCTGCCAAATTTGTTTCAAAGGAGAAAACGCTGGCGGATATTGACCAAAAAAGGTTTAAGGCGGAGGAAGACAGGATATTCAATTTTCTTATGCAGAAAAATGGAAATGAAACCGTGTTCAGGATTCGTCAGGATCTGAAGCGGACAATGGATATGAATATGGGTGTGTTCAGAACAGGAGATGGCATGAGCAAGGCTTTAAATGATATAAAGGAATTGAAGGAAAGATTTAAGAATATAAAGATTAATGACAAATCAAGAACATTTAATACAGAACTTATCACGGTTCTTGAGAGTGAATTTCTTCTTGATATTGCTGAGGTTGCGGTGCTCGGCGCTCTCCAGAGAAAGGAATCCAGAGGCGGTCACGCGCGGCGTGATTTTCAAACCAGAGATGATGCCAATTTTCTGAAGCATACTATGGCAACCTATTCTTCTGAAGGACCGAAGCTTTCATACATTCCTGTAAACATCACTGCCTGGCAACCGGTTGAAAGAAAGTACTGAGGAGGTAGTTATGGAAAAAACAGCAAAGGGCAACTGTCTCGGAATTTTCGGCTGGTTTTATGCCGGGAAATATCAGATAGAGAGGTACGCGTATATATTTCACAGACTGTCAGGGCTTGCTATTCTGTTATACCTCTTTATGCATATCTATGTGACAGGTTTCAGGATACATGGCAGGGAAGCATGGGAAGGTGTTATGAGCAAGGTGGGAGAGCCAATCTTCCATTTGGGCGAATACATGCTTTTTATTGCAGTAGCCTTTCATGCCTTGAATGGCATAAGGCTGATTTTTCAGGGACTTGGTTTATTTCTGCCAAAACCTGCCAGCCCGGTGTATCCTTACAAACCGGCACTTGCAAGGGTCAGGATATTCTTTTACCTGTTGATGTTTATATCTCTGGTGCTCATGTTCATCGGCGGGCTTGATTTCTTTGTTTTCGTGGAAGGGTAGGGGGTGTATGATGATCAGGGAATCAAAATTGTGGTCTTTGCATCTGCTTGCAGGTCTCTGTATAGTTTTCCTCATCGGAGTCCATTTCGGTGTTATGCATCTTGATGAGATCTTCGGTTTTGCCGATGTCCTCAGTTATCAGAGTGTGTTAAGTCGCGGTAAGACAGGATTTTATCTTGTTGTTTATTCGCTCCTCCTCGGATCTGCCATCTATCACGGGTTGTATGGATTGAGGAATATTATTTTTGAGCTGGGATTTGGAAGATCGCTGGAAAAGGCTGTCTCCATTATTCTACTGTTTGGGGGCATCGTGTCGTTTATTTACGGAGAATACGCTATTATTGTGGCATTCACTCTCTAAAGGAGGTTGTTGTGAACAGTCCTAACGATAAAATGATAAACTTCAGAGTGCAGCGGTACATTGCTGATAAAGATCCGGATACATTTTTTCAAGAATACGATGTCCCTGTAAAAAAGGGATTGACTGTGCTTGATGCGCTTCTCTGGATAAAGGAAAATCTGGACAGCTCACTTTCCATCAGATACTCGTGCAGAATGGGAATCTGCGGTTCCTGCGGCATGTATATAAATGGGCTGCCGAGGCTTGCCTGTCAGACTCAGGTTCTTTTCCTGGAGTCGGATGTGGTTGAGGTAAAGCCGCTTCCTAACTATCCGGTCTTAAGGGACTTGATTCCGGATCTGATGCCCATGTTGGAGAAACACCGCGCTGTTAAACCATGGATTATCCGTCCGGATACCATGCCTGATGTTGAACCGAAAAAAGAATTAAAACAGACACCGGAAGAAATTGAGGAATACATTCAGTTTTCTTATTGCATCAAGTGCGGAGTGTGCGTATCAGCATGCCCGACCGCAGCCACTGACAAGCAGTTTTTGGGGCCTCAGGCTCTCGGTCAAGCATACAGGTATTCAGCGGATTCAAGGGACGAGGGCGTTGATGAAAGGTCGGATGCAGTGGATCTGTCGCATGGCATGGTAAATTGCCATCTTGCCGGAGCCTGCTCAGAAGCATGTCCAAAAGGCGTTGATCCGGCTCTCGGGATACAACTTCTTAAGAGAGAGGTGGGTTTGCATTCATGGGGTTTAAAGGGATTCAAAAAGGGTGCGCCGGAGATGCCGCCAATGGAGAAGAACCTGAAGCCAGGGATCCCTCCGGCGCCGGCACGCACAGTTAAAAAATAAAGGAGGTTCAGGAGTGAATCTGCACGAATATCAGGCTAAAGAAATCCTTGCAAGATATGGGGTACCTGTGCCGTCTGGCATGGTTACGGACAATCTTGATGATGTTGAGAGGATTGCGAAGGAAATCGGGAAGAATGTGGTAATAAAAGCTCAGGTGCATGCTGGCGGAAGAGGCAAGGCGGGAGGGATAAAGATAGCTGAAATTGATAAAGCAAAGGATGTAGCCTCCACTATACTTGGCATGAGATTGGTTTCTCCGCAGACAGGCCCTGATGGCAGACTGGTAAGAAAAATACTTGTTTCAGAGGCAATAGATGTTAAGAAGGAATACTACCTTGGAATAACAATTGACCGTTCTGCTGGAAGGCCAATTGTCCTTATGAGTTCAGAGGGCGGAGTGGAAATAGAAGAGGTTGCAGCGAAAATGCCGGAGAAGATTATAAGGGTGACAGTTGATCCAGCCATCGGGATATTGCCTTATCAGGCCAGGAATCTTGCCTATGGTGCGGGGCTTGGACAGCATAAGGATACCGTAAAAAT
This sequence comes from bacterium, assembly GCA_036514535.1. Lineage (GTDB taxonomy): Bacteria > JAMCPX01 > JAMCPX01 > DATBWZ01 > DATBWZ01 > DATBWZ01. The sequence continues at coordinate 3,395 of DATBWZ010000037.1, read as the reverse complement.
TATTCTTGCGGTGTATAAGACATTTGTGGAGAATGATTGTTCGCTTGTGGAGATAAATCCACTGGTTGAGACTAAAGATGGAAGGATTCTTGCTCTTGATGCAAAGATAAGCCTGGATGACAATGCCCTCTACAGGCATAAAGACCTTGAAGATAAGAGGGACAAGTTTGAGGAGGACCCGAAAGAAGTTGAGGCAAAGGATGTGGGCATAAGTTATGTGAAACTTGACGGAAATATCGGGTGCCTTGTTAATGGTGCGGGTCTTGCGATGGCAACGATGGATATAATTAAACTTTATGGTGGTATGCCTGCAAACTTTCTTGATGTGGGCGGAGGAGCAAACAAGGAACAGGTGGCGCGTGCTTTTAAGATTCTTCTCTCTGACAAACAGGTAAAGGCTGTGCTTGTGAATATATTCGGCGGAATAATGAGATGCGATGTTCTTGCCCAGGGAGTCGTAGATGCTACAAAAGAGATGGGGGTAAGGGCCCCTCTTGTCGTTCGCCTTGAAGGAACGAATGTTGATAAAGGAAGGGAAATATTAAAAGAATCAGGGTTGAGTATTATACCTGCGACAACTATGGCGGATGCAGCAGAGAAGGTTGTTAAGGCTATTTCTACCGGATAAAAATATCCGAATATTATTTAAATTTTCAAGGTATTGGTGTAAAATAAATATCAAGCCCGCATAGGGCTTTAATTTTGGAGGTCAAAAATGTCAATACTCGTGAACAAAGATACGCGAGTAATTACGCAGGGAATCACAGGGAACAATGGCTTATTCCACACTAAGCAGTGTCTTGCTTACGGGACAAAGATTGTTGGTGGCGTTACTCCGGGTAAAGGCGGCACCGAAATTGAGGGATTGACGGTATTTGATACTGTTTCCGAAGCTGTAAGAAAAACCAGAGCAAACGCCTCAATGATATTTGTGCCTGCACCCTTTGCAGCGGATGCTATAATTGAGGCTGCTGATGCTGGAATTGATGTTGTCGTTTGCATTACAGAGGGCATTCCCACTATTGATATGGTGAAGGTTAAGCGGTTTCTTGAGGGCAGAAAAACAAGGCTTATAGGCCCAAACTGTCCTGGAGTTATCACCCCTGGGGAGTGCAAAATGGGTATAATGCCCGGGCATATACACAAACCCGGCACAATAGGGGTTGTTTCAAGAAGCGGAACATTGACCTACGAGGCGGTTGACCAGTTGACAAGACTTGGATTCGGACAGAGTTCCTGTGTGGGGATTGGCGGTGATCCCATTGTGGGCAGCAATTTTATAGACATTCTCCGGCTTTTTGAAAAAGATAATAAAACTGAAGCTGTTGTTATGATAGGAGAAATCGGCGGTACAGCAGAAGAAGCCGCAGCCCAATTTATCAAGGAGAATTTAAGCAAGCCCGTTGTGTCGTACATAGCAGGGGTAACAGCGCCAAAGGGAAAGAGAATGGGGCATGCTGGAGCAATTATATCTGGAGGAAAGGGCACTGCCCAGGAAAAGATGGAGTCGTTGAGAGCGTCCGGTGTTACGGTGACGGAGAGTACAGCAGAAATAGGAAAGACAATCGCCAAAGTTCTGGGGAGCAGGAAAAAGACAACCGTACATGTCAGAATAAAGCCAAAGCAAAAAGTTTCAGTTAAAAGCAAAAAGCCTGCTAAGAAAAGGAGATAACATGTCAGGTAAAACAAGCGATATGCAAAAAATTGTCCAGGGAGGCAAGGAGAATGCAAAGATAACTATTTACGATAGACGTTGCAAGGGATGCGAGATTTGTGTTAAGTTTTGCCCCACCCAAACCCTTGCTATGGATAGTTTCGTTGCTGTTGTGGCGAACATTGATGCTTGCAATAAATGCATGAGATGCGAACTTCTCTGTCCGGACTATGCAATTACAGTAGAGTGAGGAGTATAACATGAGCAAGAAAAAAAGATTAATGCAGGGAAATGAAGCTTGTTCCCATGGCGCTATATATGCCGGTTGCAGGTTTTTTGCTGGCTATCCCATCACCCCATCAACAGAAATAGCGGAAAATATGGCTAATCTTCTTCCTAAATATGGTGGATATTTTATAGAGATGGAAGATGAGATTGCCGCAATGGGTGCTGTTATTGGCGCTTCGTTGGGTGGAGGGAAAACGCTTACAGCTACAAGCGGCCCAGGATTTTCATTAAAACAGGAACACATAGGGTTTGCCTGTATTGCGGAAATTCCTTGCGTTATTATAAATGTAATGCGTGGCGGACCCAGCACAGGATTTCCTACCGGTCCAAGCCAGTCGGATATAATGCAGGCAAGGTGGGGAACCCACGGCGATCATCCAACCATCTGCCTAACTCCAAGTACAGTTTCCGAATGCTTTACCGAAACTGTCAGGGCATTTAATCTTTCGGAAAAATACCGAACTCCGGTTATTGTTACTTACGATGAAATTGTCGGTCATATGAGGGAGCAATTTATAGTTCCTGAGCCTGGCGAATTGGAGATAATTAACAGGGAAAAACCATCATGCGGTCCCGAAGAATACCGTCCTTTCGGTACCTGGAGCAATGTCCCTGATGTTCCGGTTCTTGCGCCATTTGGCGAAGGATACAGATTTCATGTGACAGGACTGAATCATCGCGATGATGGCTTTCCTACAAATGATGGTAAGCTCATTGACCGTGAGGAAAGAAGAATGATGCGTAAGGTTAATAGTCAAATTGATGATATCATCAAGATTGAATCTATAAATATTGAAGATGCAGATATAGGAGTTTTTGCATATGGGTCCACTGCTCGTTCTGCTAAGAGGGCTGTGAAAATGGCGAGGGAAAATGGCATTCGTGCCGGGTTGCTAAAACCATTGACAATCTGGCCATTCCCGGAAAAGGAGGTTTTTGAGTTAGCCAAGAGGGTGAAAGCAATTATTGTTCCGGAAATGAGCCTTGGGCAGATAATCTTTGAGGTTGAACGTACATCTAAAGGTAAGTGTGATATAAGCGGTATTAATTCGGTTGATGCAGAACCTATTTCTCCTTCAATGATATTTGACGCAATTAAGAAATTTAAATGAGGTGAACTATGGCATTTTATTATGAGAAATATATAAGAAATGGCAAGTTGCCGCATATCTGGTGCCCTGGCTGCGGGATTGGAATTGTCATGAAGTCAATACTTCGCGGGATAGATAAGTTGAACCTTGACAAGAATAAGGTAGCCTTTGTATCGGGTATCGGCTGCACATCACGAATGCCAGGATACCTTGATTTCAACACACTTCATACCACGCACGGCAGGGCGCTTACTTTTGCCACTGGCTTGAAACATGCGAGAAAAGACCTGACAGTAATTGCTGTTTCCGGCGATGGGGATGCGCTTGCTATAGGAGGAAATCATTTTATTCACGCCTGCAGG
>DATBWZ010000036.1:0-3947 GCA_036514535.1 bacterium | reverse complement strand
GGGGAGTTTCAGGATGTTGACTGAAGGTGAAGTGAAAAAACTGAAGGGGTGGACTGAACCTTGATGAATGTAGTTGCCGATTTATCGGCATTTTTAAAATGCGTCCATAAATGGGCAAGCTACAGATATGAAGAACCTGACGTTATCCACTAACCTCAAAAAAACCTACAAAAAACTCTTTACCGCCTTCGGTCCTCAGCACTGGTGGCCTGGAGATACTCCATTTGAAGTTATCGTTGGAGCAATCCTTACCCAGAATACTGCATGGACAAATGTTGAAAAGGCAATCCATAATCTTAAAAAAGCCAAATTATTGACCCCTGGAAAACTCCACGACCTTTCACAAGATGAGATTGCAAAATATATAAGACCAGCAGGTTATTTCAATATCAAGGCAAAGAGGCTGAAGCATTTTTTGAATTATCTTTTTGACAATTACGGCGGCAATTTAAAAAAGATGTTTAAGAAAAGAACCGATGCGTTGCGAAGGGAACTGCTATCGGTAAACGGCATTGGGCCTGAGACAGCGGATTCAATACTTCTTTATGCCGGCAATCATCCGGTCTTTGTTGTGGATGCCTACACAAAAAGAATTTTTTCCAGACATCAGGTTGTTAAAGCAGATGCCGAATATCACGATATTCAGGAATTGTTTATGAAAAACCTGCCTCACGATGTGAAGATGTTTAATGAATATCATGCCTTGATAGTAAAAGCCGGAAAGGATTTTTGCAGAACAAGAAAACCGTTGTGCAGCAGGTGTCCGCTGATGTGAGGAGATGGGACTATCAGCCTTAAAAAATTGAAGAACCCCGCAGCAAGCTGCGGAGATTCTCCTCGGTAAGGAATTTTATAATTGACATAGCCCGCCTTGCCCCCGCTACTTGGAGCGGGGGCAAGGCGGGCATTCCGTTCATGAATTCGTAATGTTTGTCATCTGAATAGGGGGAATATGAAGTCATTGCGACAGAGCATCCTGGCTAAGATACTGAGTACTGTCATAGGGATTGTTGTTTTAGGGTTTGGTGTGCTCCTGTATGTGGTCATTGGCCAGGAAAAGAATAGCAGTATTGAAGAGAAAAAAAGAGCCAGTGAGCTTATGGCTCAACCGATAATCCATGACATAAACACGGATATGCTGGATGGAAGGGCGGACTTGGTACGACATCTTATAGAAGATCTGAAAATTGCAAAAAATATTGAACGGATGCAGATTATACGGAGCAACGGTACGGAAGAGGCATTTCAAGACCTGAAAACAATCAGGGCTGTGGAAAAGGAGTATGGAGACCCTGAGCCCGCGTGGCTTGCAAATCATCCCGATAAGGAACATAATGTTGCCTTGGGTGTTGACAATCCAAGATTTCAAGAAGCAGTTAAGCTTTTTAATGAGGGCAGAAAAGATGTAATTTATTACCTCGAAGAGCATGACGGAAAACGCCTTTTAACCTATCTTGTTCCGATAGAGGCAAAACCAAAGTGCCGTTCGTGCCATGCAACATACGAAGAGGCCAGAGGGGTTTTGATGATATCCACCTCGCTTGAGGATATGTATGCAATGCTGAAGTCCAGCAGGAATAGCTGGATGATAGTTGGTTTCTTCATTATTCTGGGTGTTACTCTCTTGGTTTCCTTTATGGTGAAAAGTATTGTGGAGCCAATACAACGTGTCTCATCTGCTGCCAGGGATATTGCATCCGGCAGGTATAATATTTCCATTCCGGTTAAAACCAGCGACGAAATCGGAGTACTTTCCGAATCTTTCAATCAAATGGCCCATGAGATTGGGGCCAAGACAGAGGAACTAAGAAGGCTTGCGATTGCCCTCGAGCAGAGCATAAATATCGTATTTATTACCGACATTAAAGGGAATATTGAATATGTCAATAGGACATTTGAAGAGATAACCGGGTGGCTCAAGGAAAATGCCCTTGGCCGGAACTTTCTCACCCTTATTTCAGGAGATATTACTAGGGATCAATATGAGGAGTTGTGGAGAGCTATCCTCGCAGGGAAGACATTTAGAGATACTTTTAGGAACAGGAAGAAAAACGGCAATTTCTACTGGGTCAATGTTCAAATTATCCCCATTAAAGACGAAAAGGGAGAGTCTGTCCAGTTTCTCGTAATGCAAGAGGATATTACCGAAAAAAAGAAGGCTGAAGAAAGGGCGGGGTATCTTACTGTGTACGATGAGTTGACCGGTCTTTTCAATCGTACCTGGTTCATGGACCTTATGGATAAATGGATACATGGTGTCAAGGGATATGACCGTAATGCTGCCCTTTTCCTGATTGATATAGATGAGTTTAAGTCTTTAAACGAGCTTTATGGGCATCATACAGGAGACGAATTCCTGCGCCACACAGCTTTGTTGTTAAAAGAAACTGTGGAAAATGTTCATCGCGAATTTATGATACCATCGCAGGAAGCTATTTCTGGCACAAAGGCAAAAACGGAGAGAATGACAGCTCATCTTGGCGGAGATGAATTTGCCATTTTTATAACAGATATAAATGAAAAGGATGCGATAAATATTGCTGAAGTTATGAGAAGAAAATTAGATGGTTTTGATTTCAAGGCATTGACTGTTCGTCTAACTGCAAGTATAGGTATTGCCCTCTATCCTGAGCATGGCATTGCGGTAAGAGATCTGTTGTCGAAGGCAGATATTGCAATGTATCGCGCCAAGGAGAAGGGACGGAACAGATGTCATCTCTATGAACCGGCAGACCGTGATCTGGAGAAGATACATTCAAGACTTAGAGAAAAGGAACGTATTCAGAATTGTATCAGTACCGATTGTTTTGAGCCATGGTTTCAGCCGATACTTTGTTTGGAAGATAATAAAATCCATCACTATGAGGCGCTGGCGCGGATGCGGGATAAGGATGGAACTATTCTTCTCCCGGGGGTTTTTATAGATACAGCAGAGATATTCGGGCTTGTGGGTGCAATCGACAAGATTATCACGGAAAAAACCGTAAAAATTTATGAGGAAATCCGTAATCAAGGGCATGATATATCTTTTAGTATAAATCTTTCTGGAAAAGATTTTGGGGATAATGAACTGCTTGATTTCTTTAAAACTATAATATCAAAGCAGAGAATTGATCCAGGTCATCTGATATTTGAGATAACAGAGACTGCAGCAGTACATGACATGGCTAGGGCTAAAACATTCATACATGGATTAAAATCCATAGGTTGTCATTTTTGTCTGGACGATTTTGGCGTCGGGTTTACCTCCTTCGTCTATTTGAGAGAGCTACAAATTGATTATATCAAGATAGACGGTTCTTTTATCAAGAATCTGCATCAGAACCGGAATGACCAGCTCTTTGTCAAGGCCATAGCAGATGTTGCGAAGGGGATGGGGATTAAGACCATTGCCGAATTTGTGGAGAATAAGGAAACCATAAAACTTCTGAAAGAATATGGGATAGATTATGCCCAGGGTTATGCCATAGGCAAACCCGCGCCGTGGGAGGAGATATACAAAGCGTCATAACTTCGCATACCTGCGGTGCTCCTCTGCTCATCGCGCCTTGGTCTGCTTTGTTCTGACGCTCTGTATAAATCTTTAAGTATAAACATGCTAACTTACCTCTTCAAAAGACTGCTGGAAATGATTCCAACGCTGATTGGCATTACGCTCATCTCATTTTTTATCATCCATCTTGCCCCGGGCAAGCCCACAGATGTGCTGGCAGACTTGAATCCAAAGATGACGCCGGAGGCAAGGGAGCGGCTTGAGAAATATTACGGCCTTGATAAGCCCATACACATTCAGTATGTCATGTGGCTTAAGAGGATTGTGAAGCTTGATTTCGGAGATTCATTTTCAACAGACAGGCGGCCTGTCTGGACCAAGATTAAAGAAAGACTTCCCATCACCATACTGATCAACTCACTGGCCTTGGTTTTAATCTTTGTTATTGCTATCC
>DATBWZ010000035.1:0-14061 GCA_036514535.1 bacterium | reverse complement strand
ACATTGATGTGAATATGTTTCTTATGGGAGCAATGGATAGATTGTCTGAGAAGATTATGGAGAAATCCGACGGAACTAATCCGAATTCTCTGGTTATTAAGTCTGGTTTACCGTAAATGAATTCCAGGATAAAAATGCCGGAATTGAACATTATTATCAATATGGTAAAAAATGGGAATGTTCTGGAAGGATTCATATCCCTTATTGGAATCATAAAAAAATTATAGCATCCGGTGAAGAAAACTGACAATAAAATAGTAGCCGATTTATTTCCTTTGCTTTTTAATTTCCTTAAAGATATATTTAAAAACAGTGGGGTTATGAAACATCTTAAGGTTCTTTTTTTGAGTCAGGATAAAATAAAAAAACTCCTGACAATTAATGACGCAATCCAGGCTGTTGAATACGCTTTCAGAATGCACTCAGAGAAGATGGTTCAGATGCCGCCGAAGATTTATCTGAATTTTGAAAGATACAACGGAGACCTGAGAACAATGCCAGCGTATATAGAGCCACTTGATGCTTCCGGAGTAAAAATTGTCAATGTGCACATCCACAACAAGAAAATCGGGCTCCCTACCGTAATGGCTGTTTTTGTGCTCGTGAATCCAAGAACCGGTGCTCCCCTGGCTGTAATGGATGCAACTTACATAACCGATTTGCGCACAGGGGCTGCGGGTGCGGTTGCAACAAAATACCTTGCAAGGAAGGATGCTAAAACTCTCGGTCTCGTAGGAGCAGGAAGGCAAGCGGAATTGCAATTGCTCGCAATTGGAAGCATAAAGAGAGTGAAATGGATCAGTGTCTGCGCTCTGACAGGAGGGGAGGCAGAAAAATTTGCGAAAAGGATGAGAAAGAAGACAGGGCTCAATGTTGTTGCAATGGACATTGAGGATGTCTGTGCTTCAGAAATAATTTCAACCACAACGCCGGTGCGTTCGCCTATTGTTAAAAACGAGTGGATAAAATCAGGCACCCATATAAATGCAATAGGTGCAGATGCACCTGGCAAGCAGGAATTGGAAGTGGGCATATTAAAGCGCTCAAGGCTCTTTGTTGATGATATGAAACAGGCAGTGCATTCAGGCGAGGTGAATGTGGGTCTTATAAAAAAGCAGATTAAACTGATGAATATCGCAGCCGAGCTTTGTGAGGTGGTAACAGGAAAAAAGAAAGGTAGATTAAAGAATTCGGATATAACGCTCTTTGATTCTACGGGACTTGCACTGCAGGACGTTGTACTCGCTTACAGAGCTTACAGAAAGGCTCTGAAAAATGGGGAGGGACAGGTCCTTTCTTTATTTTAACCCCGATTGTATAAAAATACAAAAATGTAATTAATTGCAAAACAAGGGGGTTTACTGTTTTAGAGAGTTGTAATTGGGATTCCTAATCGTTTTCATTTTTCCTTTAAAAATTGAATAGTTGCAGATTGGAAACTGTATTCTGAATTTTTTGGCACTTCTATTGCATTAATTAGGAGATATGAAACAAAAGGAGATACAAAGGAGGTACAGATGAAAAAAATAATAATTGGACTTTTTACATTGCTGTTTTTGAATGAAGTTGGGTATTCTACACCGTCAACAACATTCTGGGCGCCGTCCACCCATTATGTTCAACCTTTCGGTATTTTGCATATTACATACGATACCTACTTCCGGGGAGGGACTGCGTACCCTGTGGATACCGGGTTGACCGTCGGAGTTCTGCCGTTTGAAAAACTCCAGATGGAGGTTGGTTATGATCTCTTTTTCCCCGGGTCATATCCTCTTTCTTTAAACGGTAAAATTGGCTCTCCGGAAGGGGCATTTTTCAGCGGATCTCCAGGATGGAGCGCCGGGATTTTTGGCGTTGGGTTTAAAAAAGATGCTACGGACTATAACATTCTACACATTATGTTTGGCAAAACATTTTCTTATGCTGGAATTTTCGGTCTTGGCGGGTATTACGGTTTTAATAAGGATTTATTGACTTCAAGCGACGGAGAAGAAAATAACACCGGCATCATGGCCAGCTGGTTTTCTCCTGATATCAGTGTCTCGGGAATTGAAAAGTTAATGCTCGCCTGGGATATTATGACAGGGAAAAATATTATAGGGGCGACCGGCGGAGGATTATACATCTATTTTACTCCTGCAATAGACCTTTTGATTGGCCCTGTATACTTCTTTGATTCAAAACTTCAACCCGGGGAAACCAAATGGCTGTGGAGTGTCCAGATTGATATAGATGTGGATTTAAAAATTAAACGATGAGAATGAAAAACGCGGGAGGTATAAAATGAAAAAAATTATAACCCTATTATTAATGTTGAATTTTTTAATAACAGGTTTTTTGATCGCAGAAGAAGCAATAACGGAAACCTTGCCCCAGCATACGGAAACAATTGAATCCCCATCTCCAGAATCAATACCGGCATCCAAAAAAGTTGACACCGGAGATACTGCGTGGCTATTGATTTCAACTGCGCTTGTGATGCTGATGACTCCAGGGCTTGCGCTCTTTTATGGAGGTATGGTGAGGCGCAAAAATGTCCTCGGTACAATAATGCAAAGTTTTGTTGCTCTCGGAATTATAACAATCCAGTGGGTTTTGTTTGGTTACAGCCTTGCATTTGGTCCTGATATTGGCCATGTTATAGGGAGCCTGAAATGGATTGGACTGAGTGGAGTTGGATCCGATCCTAATCCTGATTATTCAGCCACGGTTCCCCATCAGGCGTTTATGATATTTCAGATGATGTTTGCGATAATCACTCCAGCGCTTATAACCGGTGCGATTGCTGAAAGGTTCAAATTCAAGACTTATATTATATTTCTTGTTCTGTGGACAACCTTTGTTTATGACCCGCTTGCTCACTGGGTATGGGGTGTAGACGGCTGGATAAGGAACTTGGGTGGGCTCGATTTTGCAGGCGGCCTTGTAGTCCACATAAGTTCTGGTGTTTCCGCTCTCGCAGCTTTGTTTATTATTGGGAAAAGGAAGGGTTATGGTACCGAACATATGCCGCCACACAATCTTACAATGACGCTTCTTGGCGCAGCTTTGCTTTGGTTTGGGTGGTTTGGATTCAACGCCGGCAGCGCTGTAGCTTCCGGCGCTCTTGCAACATCAGCATTTGTGGTTACGCATATTGCAACAGCCGCAGCTGCGATATCGTGGATGCTTGCAGAATGGATCTTCAGGAGCAAACCCACACTCCTGGGTGTAGCATCGGGTGCGGTTGCAGGGCTTGTGGCTATTACACCAGCATCTGGCTTTGTGGGCCCGATGTCTGCCATGATAATCGGATTTATTGCCGGCATTGTCTGTTACAAAGCTGTAAATTTAAAATCCTCTTTAGGTTACGATGATTCTCTTGATGCAGTTGGCATTCATGGAGTTGGTGGAACCCTGGGTTCAATAGCCACTGGATTGTTTGCAGCGCAAGCAATCAATCCTGCGGGAAATAATGGCTTGTTTTTTGGTAATCCATCGCTTCTTGCCATTCAGGTATTGGGCGTTGCGGCTGTATGGTTTTATTCCTTTTTGGTTACCTTTATTATATTGAAAATCCTTGACTGGACCATTGGATTGAGGGTAAGCGAAGAAGAAGAGGTAGAAGGGTTGGATCAGAGCCAGCATGGAGAGAGCGGCTATGCTTTGTAATAAATTAAATTTTCTGCATGAATTTAATGAGTTCTTTGAAAAAGGAGGAAAATATGAAAAAGATAGAAGCAATTATAAAACCGTTTAAACTGGATGAAGTCAAAGATGCCTTGCACGGTATTGGCATTCAGGGAATGACTATAAGCGAGGTTAAGGGTTTTGGAAGGCAGAAGGGCCATAGCGAGATATACAGGGGCGCAGAATATGTTGTGGACTTCGTTCCAAAGGTAAAAATTGAGATAATAATCAGCGATGAGGTTGTTGTTGAAGGTGCAATAGAGGCAATAACCAAAGCCGCAAGGACCGGGCGAATCGGCGACGGCAAGGTATTCGTAACGACTATTGACGAGGTTGTAAGAATAAGAACAGGTGAACGGGGTGAAAACGCTGTATGAAAAATCTATTTTCTGTTTTTAATGAATGCGATAGCAAGCAGGATTATTGTTGCAGTTCCGCACATTAATGAAAAGATATTGCCAAACTTTGAATAAAAACTCCGGTAGGGGCTAATTCTGATCTCGCCGGTAATTCTTGCTGTTGTGAATATTTCTGTTTCTTCAATGATATTTCCGGTCTGATCAAAATATCCGGTGATCCCTGTATTTGCGGTTCTTAACAGAGGAACCCGGTTCTCTACTGCTCTGAGACCGGCCATTATAAAATGCTGATATGGTGCAGCGGTCTTTCCGAACCACGCATCGTTGGTAATAGTCACAAGAAACTCTGCGCCGTTCTTTACGAGTTTTCTGACAAGATCGGGAAAAATTATTTCATAGCAAATGGACATTCCGAATTTATATCCTCCTGCATAAAGCAGGACAGGTTCCTTCCCCGAGGAAAAATCCCCCGCTGCGGGAACAAGTTTGTCCACAAAGAAAAGAAACTTTTTCAACGGGACATATTCTCCGAAAGGCACAAGATGCATTTTATCATAGCGTCCGGCAGTGTCTCCTTCCGGTGAGATCACAAAGGCGCTGTTTAAGTAATGCATCTTGCCTTTTTCATAGGAATAAACCGGACTGCCAAAAACCAGCCACCCCATATGTTTTTTTGCCAGATCCAGCACGATTGGCCTGAGTTTTGCTTCTGACTGAAAGTAAAAAGGCGTTGCTGTTTCAGGCCATATAATAATATTTGCGCCTTCATTGAAGGATTTTTCTGTCAATTTTGTATAAATATCCAGCGTTTCCATCTGGTACCCTGCATCCCACTTATGGTCCTGATTAATGTTACCCTGAATAAGCCCAAATTTTACAGGGGTTCCGCCGGCAATTATTTTTTCCCATTTTGTTATCTGTGTTGTCCCATAGTACATTGTTACCGCAATGAAAAATAATCCGTAAACCAGTTCTCTGTACTGTAATTTTCTGGATTGGACAGACCTGCTGAAAAATACAAAAATGCATGCATTTATGAAAACAACAAAAAACGATATGCCGTAGACCCCGGTTATATCCGATATCTGAATAATTTTTTTTGCAGGAAACTGGGAATAACCAAGCAGATTCCACGGGAATCCGGTGAACATGAAGGTTTTAAGCAATTCAAAAAATACCCATACTGCCGGAAAAGCAAGCAGCGGAGGAAGCCCGGCGCTGTTAATGTAAGCGATTGTTGCTCCCAGTGGTGCGAAAAAAAGCAGTCCAAGCAGAAGAGCAAGAGCAATCAGAAGAAATATACTGATTGCCCACGGTATCCCGCCATAGACCGACATGGCAACCGTGATCCAGTAGATCATAAATATGCTGGATACCGTTCCGAACATTAATCCTATTAAAGCTCCGTCCAATATTGAAGTTGATTTACTCAGTGAATAGAAAAGGGGAACCAGGGCTAAGTATGCAACAAACCACAGGTTGTAGTCGGGAAAGGAAAAAGCGTAAAGAAGCCCTGAAAGTCCGGCTAAAAAAAAATTTAACAAATTTTTTTTGATTATATTATCAGATCTCAAATTATTCACTTGCCCGGGCTAAAAATAACTTCAATTCCTTTAAGAGCATATTTTCTTTTACCTGCATTTCCCGCATGTCTTTACTATTATAATCTTTATATCCGATGAGATGAAGAATTCCGTGGATTATTAATTGCGCTACCCTTTCATTAAAATCCAAGCCCGCATTCTCAGATTCCTTTTTAGCCACCTCTTTTGCTATGACTATATCTCCAAGAAAGAACTTCCCGTCCGGAGAACGGTAGTGCATGGGGAAGGAAATAACATTGGTTAATGCATTCTTTTTAAAATATTTTCTGTTAAGAAAGGCTATTCTGCCATTACTTACAAAGAATATAGAAAGTACGGAATTTTCAGGACAGCCCAATTCTCTTAATATAAATGTCGCTATCTTTTTTGTCTTTATCCGGGGGTTTTTCAGAAGCAACTCCATTTTTCTTATCTTTTTTATGGTATAAAGTTAACTGAATTGGATAATCAACCCTGTGATGAAAGCCACCGGCCAGGACATTTACAAAGCTTCTGGATATTTCATGGAGGTCTTTTAGTGTAAGCATGCATTCCTCAAGTTGTCCATCGGAGAAGAAATAATTAACCAGTTTTTCAACCATGTGCTGTATTTGTGAAACAGATGGCTCCTTTAATGTTCTCGATGCTGCTTCAATTACATCTGCAAGCATGATTATTCCCGCTTCCCTTGTTTGTGGTTTTGGTCCAGGATACCTGTAATCAATCTCGTTCACATTATTGTCTCCGGATGCCCCTTTTGCCTTTTCATAAAAATATTTTATTAAACTTGTTCCATGATGTTGAATTATGATGTCAGATATGATATTGGGCAGCTGGTGCTGGTTGGCGAGTTCAAGTCCTTCCTTTACATGCGAGACTATAATGATACTGCTCATTCTGGGGGAAATATTGTCATGCTTGTTTTCCCAATTAAACTGGTTTTCAACATAATACTGTGGTATGCGAACTTTCCCAACATCATGAAAATATGCTCCAACCTTTGCAATAACCGGATTCGCCTGAATTGCACGGGCTGCAGCTTCAGCAAGGGAGGAGACCATTATGCTGTGATGATAGCTCCCAGGAGCCCTCAGTGTAATCTCTTTTAAAAGAGGGTGCTCAATATTGACAAGTTCCAGCAATTTCATATCAGTTGCATATCCGAATATAGACTCCATAACAGGAATGCTCCATGTTGCTATAATTGATGAAAGGAGCCCGCTGATAAAACCGAATGAAACGCCAAAGATCAGGTTTGGTATGCTGTTTTCGCCGCCTATAAGATTCATGGAAAGTACGGCTCCCATATTAACAATGCCGGTTTTGATACCCGCTTTTATTAGGACTGAGCGCTGAGTGCAGTACGCAACGAAATGAGCGCCGCTTATACAACCTATGAAGACATAGATTGCAAATGCAATGTCCTCGTTAAAAAGTACTGAGGAAAGCACTGCGAGTATGCCTGAGCATACAATAGCGGTTTCCGAGTTTCTAAGCGCTCTTACAAGCATTCCAATTGTTGCCACCGGAATAAGGTAATTGTAAACGGATAATGCAATGCTTGATTTTATCTCTATTGCTTCATTGATATAGGTAAAGATTTTCAGCAATATTACAAATAAAATGCTCATGGTTGCTATGAAGACAAGATTTTTAATATCTTTTTCAAATTTTTTAACACTCATCAGAGCAAAAGTGAAAGTGACATACGAAGTAAGTCCAATAAGAAAAAACAAACCGGTAAACCGGACAATGCTCCTTATGAAGTTTTTAGAACTACGCAGTGCTTCAAATTTTACCAGATGGTCTTTCCCAACCCGTTCACCCTCCCGGACTATCACCTCTCTTTTTTTAATCTGCAACCTGACTGGGGTTATACTAAAACTTGCGATTTGCCTTCTTTGATCGGTCTCTATTTTATTAAATAGAAGATTGGGCTGCATTAACTGTGTAGAAATGTGTAGAAGGGCGTTTCTGACCGATTTTGACTGCCGCCTAAAATTTTTGTTTCCCAACTTCTGTATAATCAATAATGAATCTTCAAATGATTGGATGCGGCTTAGATCAGTAGCTACGACCTCTTTGCCAAATTCAGTGGTGTCCTCTTCGGTAAAATAGTAAACCCTCATTGTTAGTCCCTTTGCTTTTTCCAGTTCCTTGTAATCCCTTGTGACTATCTTGCTGCTCAGCGCCGCATTTATAATATTTTTGATGTTTTTTTCGATAAATTGAGAAAATTTATTTTTCACGAGAACAGCGTAATCTTTTTTATCAATATTTATAGAGAGCAACTCTTCAAATTTTTCTTTGGACAGGCTGTTTGTCTCTTTTGATAGTTCTTCCCTGGCCCAATTGAAAGCATCTGTAATTCTCATCTCAATTCTATCATACTGGTTTGTTAAATAATCGTAGACAGGATAAACATTAGCCGCTGCTTCTTCCTGTTTTGTTTTTGTGGTTTCTTTGTCCTCTATAGTAATGTCCATAGGCGACCTTATATCGTTAGCAGCAATATCGCCGATCTTGTAATTTCTAAGGTTTATATTTGTTAAAGGGACTGTAAGGAATGAAAGTATTATTGATGTTACTATTAGGAGAATAATCTTTTGCAGCTGAGATTTTGTTCTGAAGATTTCAGCAGAGTGTTTTAAAAAATCATTTGAATTTGAATAAAGATTTTTTGCGAGTTTTCTGATATGTTCAAATTGCATTTTATGCATTATTATGGTTTTTCTGATCGTATGCCCTGATGATTTCCTGGACAAGCCTGTGTCTTACAACATCATGTTCATCAAAGAAAATAAAAGCAATTCCCTGGATGCCTTTCATGATTTCATATGCTTCCGCAAGTCCGGAAACCTTTCCCTGCGGCAGGTCAGTCTGCGTTATATCTCCTGTTATCACAGCTTTTGAATCAAGCCCAAGACGGGTCAGAAACATTTTCATCTGTTCTGTGGTCGTATTTTGCGCTTCATCAAGAATAACAAAGGCCGAGTGAAGCGTCCTTCCTCTCATGAAAGCAAGAGGTGCCACCTCTATAGTTCCGCGCTCCATCAATCTGTAAGCTTTTTCGTATTCCATCATATCATGGAGCGCATCATAAAGGGGCCGGAGATAAGGATTCACCTTTTCATACATGTCCCCGGGTAAAAACCCCAGTTTTTCGCCTGCTTCTACCGCCGGTCTTGTAAGGATTATTTTATCAACCTGTTTTTTTAAAAGGGCGTTGACAGCCATAGACATTGCGAGATATGTCTTGCCTGTTCCTGCCGGCCCAATGCCAAAAACGATATCATATTCTCTTATGGCTTCTACATATTTTTTCTGGTTTCTGGTTCTCGGCGTTATCCTTTTTCTGCTTGTGGAAAAGAGAATCGTATCGGTAAATAGTTCCCCGAGAGATATTTCGTTGTCGTCAATTATCAGCCTTGCAGCCAGTTCAATATCAGTGGCTGTCGGAGAAATACCCTTTTTTATAAGCTGGATTAACTGATTAAGCAGATTTTGCGTTAATTCTGCTTTTGCATCCTCACCTTCAATTATAACCTTTGTGCCACGTGTATATATACGGGTTTTTAAGGTGCTTTCAATTACTTTGAGATTATTTTCGTGTTCGCCAAACAAAACGCGGGCAATCTCATTTGATTCTACGGTAAACTCTGATGTAGAAAGAGGAGCAGGGGATGCCTTCAAAAAGCTGATTACCTCCTGGGATCAAGAAGTATAAAACCCTCTTGGTTCATATTATAATAATATACTCCTACCCAGGGATATGTCAAATCATCTTTGAAAAGCAATTTGGATGCTACTAGATCATTTAATGAATTAGGATAATGTCCTGTCTCCCACCTGTAAACCTCTATGGCAAATGCGATTTTCTGTTTTTGCAAGGAACTTATGTTTTGCAGAATGGTGTTGGTCTTAACCTTAATGGGAGAATGCGTGTTTTTACCGGGATTGAGCGGTGAGATTAATAGTCCAAAAAATACTAAAAACATGATGATAATAGCGGAGATTCCCTGAAGTATTCCCCTCTTGACAGCGCTGAGGTTTATTGCGCGCTTCTTTTCGCCTGCTTTAATTTTTATGAGTTGTTTCTGGTTCAGCCATGACAGCGCAATCTTGGCTTCAATTTGCGGCAGACGGGTTTTGGAGATTATTTCAAGAGATGTACTTACTCCGTCGCTTTTATCAAGAATATTTTTTTCTGCTTCTGTAAGTCCTTCGGAAGAAATTTTTTGGTCCCCTTCTATTTTTGAAATGATAAAGCTATCACCGGGATAAAAACTGCTTACATGAATCCATTCGTCTCTAATCTTTGCTGTTTCCATATTCATAAAGTCAGTGTTTACGAGAGAGAAAACCGATGGATTATAATCTACGGCTTCTTCGGTAAATTCAAAATCGCCTTTTTTCAAGAGGGCGCAGCCGAATATCAGATTTTTTGTGTTTATGTATAAAAAATTTCTCAGTGAAGATATATCAATAACCCCTGTTCCAGATAAATATTCTATTAGTAAATTGAATCCCTTCTCTGCTTCGGATTTTATCCTCTCCCTGTGCACGTTTAGTGACGGTTCCCATTTTAACAGTTCTTCGCCAAGGTCCCTGACGGATTCCTCAATTGAGTAGACAATGGAACCTTCTTTAAAAATTATCCTGCGGCAGACTTTACCGGATCTTATTTTCAAAACCCCTGTTTTCTGGTCCCCAGCCAGATTTGTGATCAGTTCCTGAAAGGATGTATTTTTAAGCGAACCTTTCATTTATTCCTCCGATATAAGATCTGCGCTGCGAGGAATAAAACCCCTATCATACATCCCATTACAATATTCTTCCAAAACAGCGGAATTAGTTGGATATCAAGGTTATAGGATATAATCCCGCTCTTTAACGCTATTTTTATCGCTACTGCAGAGATGCCCGCCAGGATCAGCGCGCCTGAAATAGTTGCGTTTTTGTATATCGCTCCTGAACCAGGTAAAATAAGGTTTAAAAACCTCAGGATGCTGTTTCTTGTTGATCTTAAAAATGCGCCCCTTTTTTCAATCTGCATTATCTGTTTTTGGTCAGTTACTATTTTAGTTATGTATATGCTCTCGCATTTATTGCAGTATCTGGCGTTGTCCTTATCCAAATTGCATCTTCTGCAGGCAACCCTGCCGCATCTGACGCAGTATCCCGAAAACAGATTGTATTTCAGTCTGACAAAATGCAATATAATCAATCCGGCAATTCCTATGATACATAGAACAGCAACCATCCAAACTGATGAAATTTTTGTCGCCGCTGTGAATGCCGGAACAAACAATTCAGACTTTTCGGTGGAATAACTGAAAAACTCCCCGAGAAGCGTCCATTTGCTTAAAGGTATATCCATGGCGCTCCTATTGATATTATTAGGATCAAATATTTTTGTATAATAGGAAATCTTTTCCGGAGAAGCATCTTTTGCCATGTTTAATTCATTTTCGCCCTCCGTTCCAAGCGGATCCCTAAAGAGCAGTATCTGCGCCAAATTATAATGGATTTCGCCTGAACCAGGAGATATTTCAATTCCTTTTCTGAATATCTTCTCTGCTTCGTCTATTTTCTTCTGTGCTATCAGCTGAACACCCAAATTGTTC
The DNA here is from genome assembly GCA_036514535.1 of bacterium. Taxonomy (GTDB): domain Bacteria; phylum JAMCPX01; class JAMCPX01; order DATBWZ01; family DATBWZ01; genus DATBWZ01. The sequence continues at coordinate 2,823 of DATBWZ010000035.1, read as the reverse complement.
AGAATATCTGAATTTCTGTTGTCTTTTGCGAGCAGAAGATTATAAATTTCTATTGATTCACTGTATCTGCCCGCTTTTTTGTAAACATAAGCAAGGGAATATTTTAGATTTCGGTTTAATGGTTCTTTTTCCACAAGTTTTTCGATATCCTTGATTATATTTTTATCCCAGTAACCTGTTCGGAGCAACTCCATTTCTCTTAGTCCTAAATTAGAGGCTGAAACTATAAAAGAGCCAAAGAAGTTAAGCAATAATGGAGAAACAAGAAAGACAAACAGCGGGACGACAAGGATAGTTTTTTCCTTTACCGTAGCATATCCACCCAGGATAAGTATCCACCAGAGAATAATCACTATCGCCCCCGCATTGAAAATCAAAGGGGCAACTAAAAGGAGCAGAGCAAGTATGGAGGTAGAAAACCTTGGAACAAAACCGGGAAAGAGATCGCCGAAATCATGAAGTATTGCTGTAATATATTTTATAAACATTATGAATATAAAAATGAGGGATGAAAAAGCAATGGATAAAAGAACTACTATAATAATGTTTCCTGTTGCTTCTGTCAGATAGAGGATATTGTTGAAATAGGGCATTATTCCATCAACTGTCCTGCTGAGATAGGAAAGGAAGTCATGTTTGTATTTTATAAAGAATTTTGCAGAAACAAAATACGGCTCGGGATAGAAATCACCGGATACCTCAATTGCAAAATCAAGCAGATTAAATGCAAGGGCAATATTACCTTTTGTTGCCTGTCTTTCTGCTTCTCTGGTTGCCGCAAATGTAAGGTATTGATGTGAATGTGTTCCCGCATTCAGCAATTCCGTGCGGATTATTTCCAATCCATCGGTATTTGGTTGTTGCGCATCGGAATTCTGCCGGACAAACATCTGCCATATCTGTATTATCTTTGTATTCGGATCATCCGATTCCTGGGAATAGGAAGGGGGACACAGCCCCAAAAGTAAAAAAAAGACAAAAAAATAAACTCTTGACATCAAGATTTTTTTAACACAATTAATCAATAAATGCAATAGGTATGTTAAATTTATCTTCACATTTATTTCATATTGGTATAAAATTTAGACTGATTTGAAGGTATGCCCCCGTAGCTCAGCAGGATAGAGCAAGGGATTCCTAATCCCTAGGTCGGCCGTTCAAGTCGGCTCGGGGGCTTTTGAAAAGTTAAAAGCTCCGGTTTTGTTCTCCATCATGGGAAGCCTGAGAGCAGGCCGACCAGGGGGAGCGGGGAGCAGGTTGCGGAGCAACCGCTGAGGGGCGGAGCTCCTCAGAACCCCCTCAGGGGGAAAAGGTTGGTCCGTTCAAGTCGGCTCGGGGGCTAAAAATAATGTTATAGAGGTAAATTTATGAATGGCGAAAGATATAAGATATACGATATTTATGCAGAGAAGCCGGAACAGCAAAGGTACAAAATTAATCTGATACTTTTTTTATTAACCCTCTGTACAACACTGCTTGCTGGCGCGTTCTATGAAGGCGCGGATATAGTCAACCGACCTGACGAGATCCTCAGGGGTGTGCCCTTTGCGCTTACACTGATGGGAATATTGATGGGACATGAACTCGGGCATTACATCCTTTCGGAATATCACAATGTAACGGCTACATTACCATACTTTATTCCGGCGCCCGTGTTTCCCGGAACCATCTCTGTTGGCACTTTTGGTGCTTTTATAAAAATGAAATCGCCATTTACTACAAGCTCAACCCTGCTTGATATAGGCGTTGCTGGTCCGCTGTTTGGAACTATTCTTGCTATACCGGTATTTGCGTACGGAATTGCTACGTCCCGTGTAATGCCTGTCGCTGCTCTGCCAGAGGGATATCAGTCTATAACGCTTGGAAGTTCTTTGATTCTTTATGGTATTGAAAGAATTTTTGCAGGAGAGATTCCAGCGGGCAGCCAGATATTTTTAAACTCAATCGGTTATGCTGGCTGGATAGGACTTTTTGTTACATCCCTCAATCTTATTCCGATCGGACAGCTGGATGGCGGCCATATTTCTTATGCGTTATTCGGCAGGGGCTGGCACCGCTGGATATCCAGGTTCGCCTTTATTCTTCTGTTCGTTCTCGGATTTAAAGGCTGGACAGGGTGGCTGGTATGGGCGTTTCTTGGTCTCTTAATTGGTTTTCGTCATCCACAACCGGTGTATCCGTTTGAGCCGCTTGACAGAAAGAGAAAGATATTGGGCATTGTTGGTATTATTTTATTTGTCCTTAGTTTTATTCCTGAGCCGATAAAACTTACTTTGAGATGATAAATCTTTTGGAGATGAAATTTGATTATTGTATAATTGTAATGCGGTAAAGAAGGAGACTTAGCGTGCCAAAAATTCTAATTGCAGATGATATGGAGACCGTTTTAAAACTTGAATCCATCCTGTTACGAAGAACAGGATGTGATATTATTGTTGCTAAGAATGGCTCCGAGGCGTTAAAGAAGGTCCAGACAGAAAAACCCAAGGTTGTTCTGCTTGATGTTTCAATGCCTGATATGAACGGAGATGTTGTCTGTCAGTTTATTAAGAAGAACGAGGCACTCAAGAATACAAAGGTTATTATTATTACAGCCAAGGGGAATAAAGATATAGAAGAAAGATGCAGGAAAGCAGGATGCGATTACTTTATGACTAAACCAATCAGTTATACCGAACTTCTGAAAATTGTAGAGAAATATCTCTCAGAATAAGAATAGCAAAATTGTATTGACAAATAGTCTTTTAATGTTAATAATATTTTATATTATGTTATATTTTTATTAGGAGGCGGAATAATGCAAGGAAATCATTTCCCCCTTAT
>DATBWZ010000034.1:0-7940 GCA_036514535.1 bacterium | reverse complement strand
GAAGTTCTTCTGGAATCGGGGATGCTTCAATCGCAGGAATTTCCTCTAACGGAGCTGCTTCTATTACAGGAGGTTCCTCTGCAGGAGGAAGTTCTTCTGGAATCGGAGATGCTTCAATCGCAGGAATTTCCTCTAACGGAGCTGCTTCTATTACAGGAGGTTCCTCTGCAGGAGGAAGTTCTTCCCCTGGCGGAGCAACCTGTTCTCCAGCAAAAGTCTCCGGTTGAGGAAGCTCCCCTGCTCCAAGATCGGGAAGCAGTGATTCACCCTCCTCTGGAAGCACAAGTCCGCCAGCCTCTTCTTCTGGTAACGAAGGTGCCTCTGCCTCTTCGGGCGGCGCTGCCTCTGTTTTAGAAACTTTAATAACAAGGTCATTACCGGATACGGACGCCTCATATTTCATTGCGTTGTCAAGTCCAATTTCTATTCTTGTAACCAGACTGTCTGTCTCCTCTCCAGTCTCATTAATATTTATAATATTTATTGTTCCATTGTTTACCGTATAACTTTTTTCCAAATTTCCGTAACTCGTATTTGCAATGTCCACAACAAGCCTGAATGGATCAAGAAGTTTAAACAAGGTATATGTGGGAGGAACTGCTCCTGTAATTGTAATATCTGTAGATTCATCTGCCTCGCTCACAACAAAACTCTGTAAAGTATTCGCTCCCTCGGGAGTGGGTTTTACCTTGGCACCCGCACATCCAACAGAAATAATGATAAGCAGCACCAGAAAAATTTTCTTTTTATATCTCATCTTAATCCTCCTTCAGGCTTGGGTAATTTCATTGAAACTTCGTTGGTCTTTACTTTACCAAGAAGATCCACATATTTTTCAAGAATCGTTATTTCTCCGTCAAGAATCTTAATCACAACCCCCTGATTCTTTCCCATCTTTGTCCCCTTTCTTACGACAAATCCTCTGCCCTGCGGGTCCTGAATCATTGCCCGCGGTTCAGGCATACCCCAGATAACTGCCACAAGCCTTAGCTGGTCAAGGCTGTATTGTTCAAGGGGGCTGGTAATGCCGGTGCCTTCTCCTGCTTTAGGTATAATTGGTTCAAAAGGATCTATTAGGCCTATGGATTCATACCTGAACAAAACATTCTGCAATTGCGGAGCTTCACTAACAACTGCGGTCTGTTGCGCAGCTTCTGGCGCCTGTTCCTGCTGTTTTTGGGCGGACGGGGGGGGCACCGTCTGTTGGGGCGCAGGCTTTCCCTTTTTGCAGCCTGGAGCAACTATCATTGCAGAAGTAATCACTGCCAGGAGTACGGCATAAAATCCCTTCAAATTTCTCTTCCTGCTTAAATTACTTTCTCTGTATTCCACTTTTATCCACTCCTTTAGCCTGTTCGGTATCTTCAATAAATCTGAATGTAACAGTTGTAAATGCCGATTCCAAAACCCACCTGCCTCCGATGTCCTTTAAACCACCCAGGGTTATGTCCCTGACATTAACTATTCTCGGCAATCTGGATAACCTGTCAAAGAATGTGCCTATCTCATGATAAGTTCCATTTACCTTTACCTCTACCGGAACCTCAGCATAAAGTCCCTTAGAAGATTCCCCTTTGGGTTTAAATAGGTTGAACTGCAGTCCAACCTCCTTGCCCTGATTTGATATATCAAGCAGAAAAGTCGGAATTTCACTCTTATTGGGCAGGCGGACAAGGGCTTCCTGGAGGCGTTTTTCCAATTTTTCAACCTCTTCCTTGAACCTTGGAAGATCACCGGCAATAGCCTTCAATTGATTTAATTTTGCCTCATGGGTGCTTAACTGTTTCTCCACATTTGACAAATCTTTCGTTTTAGGCAAATAACCGAGCCACAAATAGAGCAAAAATACGGATACAAGAGCCCCCGCTAAAATTAGAATTTTCTGTTCCAGTGGGCGTTTCATTATTACGTCAATATTTATGTTTGCAGCCATAAATCACCTCTTTGCAGGAGGAGGACCTCCGGTAGTTTTTTGAGAAGCGGCATCCTTGACAGCGGACCCGGGCAAAGATAGTCCTGCTTTCAGACTGAAATCATTGAATTTTGTTCCTTCCTTTTCAACAAGCGTTGTTGAATCAAGCGTAATATTCCCAAACAGGGCCGACTGTTCAAGGTTTCTCATAAAGAATACCAGGCTCTCTTCATTCAGTGCAAGGCCTTTAATATCCAGCATGGAACCCGTAATTTTCAGGTTTGTAATCTGCACCTTTTTGGGGACAGTAGCGCCTTCCTGATAGGGAATTGCCTTAGACAGCGCAATCATGATCTTGGGAGGCAAATCCCTGCCCTGCTCAAGTGATTCTATTGTCTGAACCTTCTTTTCAAGGTCATCCTTTTTCTTTTTGAAATCCTCCACCTTTCCTACTTCCTGCTCAAACTTTTTGATCTCCGTCTGAACTTCTGCAGTTCTCTTTTTCACACTGCCAATCTTTTGAGTAATTCTTAACTGCATAAAACCTATAATCAGAAGCACAGCGCCAAATGCCATCCCGGCAACAATCAGTTGCATCCTGTATGTTTCTTTTTTCTTCTCTTCCCTGACCTTTAATAGATTAATCTTTATCATACAGATCTCCCGCTATCCTATTTCTTTCTCAAACCCAGCCCGAATGCAAGCGATGCTGCAGGGCTTATATTGTTTAAATAATTAGGGTCAAATACCCGTGGATTATACTCAACATTCCTGAAGGGATCCATTATTTCAACTGGCGCGCCGGTCTTCTCAGCGATGACATCTTTTAGCCCGACAGTCTTTGAAGCGCCGCCGCTTAGATAAATTCCTGCAACCTTTACCTCGCCTCCTATGCCGAGAAAATCCTGGGATTTTTTTATCTCGTTAGCAATGTTATCTGAAGTCATCCTGAGAACCTTGTCAATTTCCGGGGTTACGGTCTCTGGCGTCAACGAAATCTTCATCGCCTCCGCCTCGTCGGAACTCATCCTCAATGATTTTTGAATTTCTTCCGAAAAAACCCTGCCCCCGACAGATATATCCCTGGTAAACAGAGAAGCCGAGCCTTTAACTATATTGATATTCGTTACGCTTGCGCCAACATTGACAAGCACAACAAGATGCTCCGGATCCGGAGCTGGATAATTTATTTCAAAACTGTTCTCAATAGCAAAAGCATCCACATCCACAACCACCGGATTAAGCCCCGCTTCAACAAGAACATTTACGCGTTCATTAATGATCTCCTTCTTTGCACCAACAAGAAGCACGCTCATCTGCCCCTCTTCCGTTCCCGGACCAAGGATGTGAAAATCTATGTTTACTTCATTAATGTTTGTTATATACTGTTCAGCTTCCCACTGGATTGATTCTTCCAGTTCAGCTTCTGTCATAGTTGGAAGACTTATTTTTTTAATCAAAACTGCGGTTCCTGCGACGGATGTAGCTGCATCCTTTGTCTTTAGTCTCAGATTGCCAAGAATTGATTTAAGGGTTTCAGCAACAAGGGATGTATTCATAATCGTCCCGTCCACCACAACATCGGATGGCAACGGAGCAATACCGAAATTCATCAGTTGATAAGCCTTTTTTCCGCCCTCTCTTAATTCCACGACCTTTATTGAGGAGGACCCTATATCCACTCCAATTACGCCTTTTTTACCGAATAACGAAAACGCCATAAATCCCCCTTAATCTCCGAACACCTTGTTTTTCTCGGATACTTTTATTCCAAGGGCCTGCAGAATTTTCCTTTTCGTCTCCATCCGGCAGCCCATATCCTGTTCAACCCTGTCAATGGTAACCGGCGATACCCCTGCCTTCCTTGCCAATTCCGCCTTGCTCATCAACAATTGCTCCCTAATTTTTCTCAATTTAGTCCTTGCCATAATTATACCACTCCTGAATAGGATAATCCATCCATACATCTATGTCCAAAACATTTTATAACACAGCAACATATTTGGCTTTCTATTTAAATTACCCCCCATTTAATTATAATTCTGGCAATTTTTAAAAACTTTGTCAAGTATTTTTTATAATTTGTTTTAATTTCTTTTAATTTAAAACAATTCTTATATATATTGTGGTCAGGTAACATAAAGATACAATATATTGACATAAACTGCGCGGCAACATTTTTATTAAAACCGCTATAAATATTTCGGGAGGGTATTCCATCGGATCGCCCTGCAGGATTAAAATTCAATTTAATTGTGAGAATTTATCGGATAATTTAAATTAGAATCCTACCGTCACTGCCTGGATGGCCTTTGCACCGTCAGAATCTGTGGCAATGACCTGAAAATTAAATTCGCCGTTCTGATCAGGATTAATCTGCCATCTAAGCAAGCCCGACTTCGGATCAATGCTCATACCGGACGGAGCGTTTTCCACTGAAAAAGCCACCTCGTCCCCATCCTGGTCGGTCGCTTTAACCTGATACACATACATACCAGCCTGGAGGGATGCCGGCGGACTGGATGTGATCTGCGGCGGAGTATTGGCTATCTCAAGCGCCATGGAAAGCAGAGATACCCCTGTGGATTCGTCATCGCTTGGAATTACCTCAACAACAACCTCGACCCCTTTTTTAAAATATCTGCCAGGCAGCGTATTGGCATTCTCTCCCTCTAAGACCCGCCCGTCTACTGTCCATGCGTATTTGAGCTCCACGCTGTCCCCATCCGGGTCAACTGCTTCTGCGATTGCCTGAATATTGTCCCGCGCAGTCGGGACCGCAGGTTGAAATTTAACACTTCTGACCTCAGGAGCTATATTGCCTATTTGAACAGAGACGCTGACTGCCTCTCCGTCAATCTTTCCATCATTTGGAGTCACAACAACTGTAACTGTGTCGCCCTTTTTAAATTCTCCGGGCGGAAGAGAGTCCCCGGTATTGGGCAATCCTCCATTGTTAACGAGCCATCTATAACTAAGCTTTACCACGTCTCCGTCGCTGTCTTCTGTCTGCGCCCTGATCATTAAGTTGCTTCTGGCATTTGGTTCCGTAGGGGAAAATTCTGTTGATTTAATGCTTGGGTAATGATTTTCTCTTTCACCGATTGATTCTTTGTCCTGCTTTTTGCATGTTAAAAACAAAAGAACGGGAAGAATCAAAACAGCTATGTAAAAACCGCCCTTTCCCATTATTTTTGTATTTTACATAAATCCAATCTTTTGTCAATAGAAAAGGATTTAGTATGCACTGCACTTACCATCATGCTTGCAATCGTGCAAAATCATAGGTATTTCCATCCAGTACACAGTCCCCGGGATAAGGCTCATGGAGCTCATAGCCCCTGGCGGGTTGTACCACTCTCCGGTAACTGAATAGACAAAAATCTTACTCCCGGCAACCACAATGGAGAGGGTCGGAGGTGGAGGGACTGTCACGCCAATACTTATGTTCCTGGCTCCATTAAACGAACTAAGACAGTTTGCCTTTCCAGATATGAAATCAGCCTGAAACAGATACCCAATGCCTGCTCCAGGGCTAAAACATACATCAGTGCTTGAGTTTCCAGTTGTACAATTTGGTTCATATGCGGGCCAGGTCACACACCCCCCGAACATACCTTGTCCTCCCTGCGCTGTCCTGCGGTTTATGCTGGAGTAAGAATATCTCCATCCAGCAGTGTATTCTCCAACAGGGTTTATATCATCAGGATCCAGAAGACCGGAATCCGTAAGATAGGCTGAATCAATACTTGCGGCATCCGCAGGGTTGTCAAAATTTCTTGGGGTATTCCTTGCGTAGAATTTATTCATCGCTGTAATGGATGTGGTCATATCTATTACAAGTTTGTCATAGTTTGCGGCCTCAGTGCATACAGAGTCTGTATTGCATATCACGCCCGCATTCTTCTCCGGGGTTGAATCATCTGTTCCGGATGAATCTGAAGCCACAGAACAACCGGAAATCTGCATCGGCCCGTATGTCTGGGTATTACTGCAGTTCGCGGTACCAGAACATTTGTCCCCACAGGTTGTTGATGAAGGATAAATCTTATTGTAATTGGGACTGGTGTTCAGATTGCATCTATATGCTCCGATTGTATAACCGGTAATTGATGAACAAGCATTGTTTACATTCAAGGAACCGGTCCAATCAAACGCATCAACTCCAGGCACAAGACTTGCATTCCATAACTTACTAACGTCCAATTTTCTGTCCGCTATCATTTGGGTCATGCTTACGCTTATGTTTGAGCACCCTTTAAGAGCGCAGGCGCGGAAGTTATCGTATTTGCAGTCTCCGCCTTTGCAATCGCTGATATTTTCCCTGTCCCCTGTGCCAAGCGCAACACGAAGGTTTCCGCTCGCCACCATGTAACCTGGCAGGGCAATATGGAAAAATGGGAGATTATTTTCCTGAACAAAGATCCTCGCGCCAAACCAGTTGAGAGGGTCTGAATCAAGGAACCTGAGAGTCCACAACTGACCGCCTGCATCGCCAACAAAAGCAATATCCCAGAATAAATCCTGTTTCGGTATAGGATCGCTTGCTATTCCCCAATCAAATGAAGCAACCACTGCAGGGATGCTGTATTTAAGATTCTTTTTAACAAAATCAGAACTGTCATAAACAAAATCCCATATCTTTTCTCCTGTCCATGCATTCCGTACAAATACCCCACGTCCTTTTAAATCCAGCGGGTCAAACCCCCCGTTGAGAAAAGCTACATATTTCTCCTTATTATATAATTTAATGGGCCCAACCGGTGGCGGCAAAGGCAGAGACTCCGAGTATGTCTCGCCCATCCGCAGCGAATCCTCTGAACATGGCTGAGGAAATATCCAGCGAAACTCAGGAGTTGACACATCCGTCACATCAATGGCAAAGTAGTGTGTGCCGCCTCCCCGTTCACCGGAAATCAGGAGAGTCCTGTATTCACAATCCGCTATACTACCGCACTGCTTTATATTGTCATCATTTAAATCCGTCCATATATCCCTAATCCAGGGCGTAGAGTCAAGAAAATAGGTATGCTTTCCGCTCTGGGTCAGATTCTTCAGTTTTGGAAGCTGGTCCGGCGGAATGAATGCCCAGGCTTCCTTTCCTGTACCAGTGTCAAAATAATAAGGTTCCTTAATTAAAGGGGTTGACTGGTCATCCCCGTCTATCGCACTCCCTGCAACAAAGGCATGGAGCATTCCATCATTCGCCCCGACGACCACAATTCGTTGTCTCTTTTTAAATAATTCAATATAGTTATCAAACGCATCTTTACCTCCAGCATAGATTTGAATAGATGTTCCTGTCTTAGCCTCCGGAGCATAGAGAGTGCTGACACATTGTGGGTTCAGTCCCCTGTCACACAGCCGTTTATAATATGTAGGAGGATTATCATCACCAGGCGGTTCTATAATCGTAGGTGTAGAATGAAATATATCCCCGAGTTTCCAGGTCCTGTCCTCATTTCTGTTGCCATCTATGTCCTCGTCAAGGATATCTTTGCCGCGGACAAATTCAATGAGCAGGCAGGCGCAGTAATTAAGAGCATTATCTGTAAAAGGAGGAACTGCGCAGGATGATACCGCGGTTGCAGAGGGGAATGCAATACCTAATTGGGTGGAAAGACCGGAGCAGTACGCGTTTCCTTCAAGACCCAGATAGTCTTTGATAGAAGCAAGATTAGAAAGACTAAATGTAATCTTCTCTTGAGATGCAATAATCCCATCATTATTTAGATCAACTGCGGTATAGATTTTTCTATCACTGGAAGAGGTATAACATGAGACTCCGCTTGGCGGGATATATGCAGAGTCAGAAAGGCACTTCCCTGCATCCCAATATTCCCTTGCAGGATTATTATTCTTTTTCTTTACAGGATTGCCTGTGGTTGAATCAACGGTAACTATATCATTGTCATAATCGGTAACCAACTGGTCGGTTTTATCCCCATCATTGTTCAGGTCAACCCCTGTAACCGGTTCATTATACATATTAAATCTGTAGAGGTGACCCTCCCACAATGATGGGGAT
>DATBWZ010000033.1:0-3247 GCA_036514535.1 bacterium | reverse complement strand
TGCAACCATAATCCTGCCGATAATATCGGCCGGATCGCCAATAACAATAGCCTCAATATTTTTTACAAGATCCCGCCTCACAAGAACCATCGCATAGTCATCCCAATAAACCAGTTTCCATATCTCAGGGTTTATTATCCCCCTTGTTATATATCCGCGATCTGATTCAATAAGAATGGTGCCAATATTATACCTGCCCATCATATTCTGAAACTTTTCTCCGTCCTCCAGCGCATCAACATAATGCTTCAGGAAATCTTGAGCAATCCCGGTGGCAAGCCCATCAATAAATATCTGCCTCTCCGGATACAGTATAAACTCCGCAGGTCCGCCGTAATTCATAGAGTTGAATATGTTGCCGGAAAGATTTTTGTTCTTCACAAATCCGAGCGCCTGGGACGGGAAATACCTGCCACCAGCACCAGGTCCTATCATTGAATGGTAATCCGTAAGAACAAAACAGATTAAAAACAGCGAGACAAGAAAAACAGTCATAGTTGCGCCTGATTCGTTACCGCTGCATTTCAGAAGCCCTTTGTAACCTGGCAAATTTCCGGCCCATTTAGAGATTTGAAACATCCCCATAGCCGCAATGGGGGAGAGAACAATCAGCATCTCATATGCATTTCTCCATGCCCAGAACCCAGCCGGAATAAAAACAAGCATAATAAACCACTGGTGGAACTTCAGATCTCTGAATGCAACCAGTGCAAGGAAGCAAAAGAAAACCGCAACGGCGATCAAAAAGACATTCCCCGAATCAAAAAGCGGCTTCCACTCAAGAACCTCAGCCGCGGATTTAAGCCCTGTAAGTCCGAAAGCAAATCTATAGCCGCTGAACAACAATGGAGTAAAAAGTGTTCCGAGGAAAGAAAATATAAAAACCGTTATATGCCGCAAAACTTTCTTCTTTTTTTCGGATGTTTTCTCAAAAATCAGCCATTCAAGCACAGAACCAGCCGATAGAGCGCCCAAATAAGCAATTCCGTACAAAAAACCGGCATGCAGATTAGCCCAGAGAAGAAATACCAAAAAGTATAAAAGCGGTGCCCTTCTGCCATAAATCTCGCGATGGGAGACAAACATTATAAATGATATGAAGAGCAGTGTAAACATCTCGGGTCTGTCGAGAAATCTGTCCTTGGATGCAAAAGCTGCCAATAAGGACAGTATTGCCGCAAGGGTTCTGTTCCCGTAAATTCGCGATATGGTCAAATACAAAATTGCGTAGGTCAATCCAATGAGCAGGCATTTAAACAGAACAATGCCGGAAAAACCAGATTTATTGTAAATGAGGTAATAAATGATTTGAGAAAGCCATGCGCTATTAGCATACACATTTCCAGAATAAGTGTAAACAAACGGATCTGCATTAAGTATATGCTTATGCTGAAGCATATACTCACCCATCTTGATATGCAGGAATGCATCCGGTTCAAATACCTTCGTATTTGCAAGAAGAAAGGAGAAAGAGAACACAAGCAATAAACCGAATACTTTGTCGGCTTTACTTGAGTCCTTTAGCTGCGATATCCATTCTGTAATGTACTCCCTCCCATCTGATTTTACTGCAAGCCTCATAGGCTTTTTCAACGGCGCTTTTCAAAGTGTTTCCAATAGCTGTAACATTCAGCACCCTGCCACCGTTTGTTACCACTTTGTTATCCCTGAAGGCAGTCCCTGCATGAAAAGCCACCACATCCGCTGTTCTCTTTAAATCTTCAAGACCGGTTATTTCATATCCCTTTTTATATTCCCCGGGATAGCCGCCGGATGCCATTACTACGGATACTGAGGGTTTCCCGCTCCATTTAAATTTTTTACCCGATAGGTTACCATCTGTCACCGCAAGCATAATCTCAACTATATCCGACTCCAGCCGCATCATCAGCGGCTGTGTTTCCGGATCGCCAAACCTGCAGTTAAATTCAAGGACATAGGGATTACCCCTTACTATCATAAGCCCTGCATAAAGGACACCCTTATAAGTAATTCCTTCTTTCTTGAGAGCATCCAGCATCGGAATTATTATTTCTTTTGAGACCTTGTTTATCAATTCGGGACCTGCCAGTGGAGGCGGCGAATACGCCCCCATTCCACCGGTATTCGGCCCCCGGTCTCCATCAAAAACTCTCTTGTGATCCTGGCACGGCGGCATATCCAGAAAATCCTCGCCGTCGGTGACACACAGATAACTTATTTCTTCACCTGAAAGGCATTCCTCTACCACAACCTTTTTTCCGGCATCAGAAAACACCTTTTTTATCATCATGTCCTCTAATACAGTTCTTGCTTCCGATATTGAATTTGCAATCACTACACCCTTTCCAGCAGCAAGACCATCTGCCTTTATCACAATAGGCGTTCCCTTTTCAAGGATGTAATCCATTGCCTTATCCATATCCGTAAAAACGCCAAATTCCGCAGTTGGAATTTTATAATTTTTCATCAGGTTTTTTGCAAAAATTTTGCTTCCCTCCAACCTTGTCGCGGCTCTGTCCGAACCGAAAATCCTTAGCCCTTCTTTTGCAAATTCATCAACAATCCCCAGCGTAAGAGGGACCTCAGGGCCTACAACTGTCAGATCAATACGGTTATTTTTTACAAAATTAACCAGCGCCTGGATATTTTCCGCCTGGATAGAGACGCATTCCGCCTGCTCGCTGATGCCGGCATTGCCCGGAGCACAATAAATTTTTTTTACCAGCTGGCTCTGAGCAATCTTCCATACCAAAGCATGCTCACGTCCGCCAGAACCAACCACCAGAATTTTCATAATACCACTTTTAAACCAGCAAGGTTACTCCATCTTTGTTCAAATCAAAAGATGGGATAGCGTTTCTCTGCATTTTTCAATGTCTGAAATGCCTTACTTCTGTAAATAGCATAGCAAGATTGTGTTCGTTAGCGGCATTGATAATTTCTTCATCCCGGACAGAGCCTCCTGGTTGAATTACAGCTGTGGCGCCCGTCTTTGCAATCTCGTCAATGCCGTCCCTGAATGGGAAGAATGCATCTGATGCAACCACAGAACCGGCAAGCGGAAATTTTGTTTTCATGATTGCAACCTTAACCGAGTCCACCCTGCTCGTCTGACCTGCGCCGATACCTATTGCCATCCCTCCTTTTGCAAAGACAATGGCATTTGATTTCACATGTTTTGCTACCTTCCAGGCAAAGATCATAGCCTCCATTTCGTCATCTGCAGGCTTTCTTTTTGTGACGACCTTTATATTTTTAATTTCAT
>DATBWZ010000032.1:0-5095 GCA_036514535.1 bacterium | reverse complement strand
TATCAGCAAGGTGCCCGAAAAATAGTCTTGTCAGTATCGCTGCAGCAGTGTATGAAAGGAAAAAAGAGCTGATTGGATTGACAGACAACTCTTTCATATATGTCGGAATAAATACGAGAACGGATCCAAAACCTGCACCGCATATTGTTGTAGCCAGCAGTATGCCGGTCAGGTGATGGTTTTCTGCTATAAACTTTAATGGATTGACAAAATTCTGCTTGACTGTATGAGTCTCATTAAGTTTTAAGGCAAAAAACATAGCAGCTACCCCAAAAAATCCTGACAGAATAAACAACGCAGAATACCCAAAATGAACCTGTATTAGTTCGGCAATTGCAGGACCTATAGCATGTGTGGTCATAGTAAACACGCCGAATAGCCCCAGTCCTTCTGCCCGGCGCTCATCCGGCACGATATCAACTGCAATAGTTTGCGCAGCGATAAATGTGAACGCAAAACCCACACCCTGAAGAATTCTCAAGAAAATGAATGCGGGTATTGAAAGGTCAGTGATAAAAATATAAAGCAGTGAGGCTATGGACATTATGATTGTCCCGTAAACAAGAAAAATTTTTCGTCCGAATCTGTCCACCAGACTGCCGACAACAGGAATCATCAGCACCGAGGCAAACCCGGATGCCCCCATTATCAGTCCGATGTCAGCCTCATTGCCCCCAAGGGATTTTATAAGCAATGGCAACAGAAAAAAAGCAGTGAAACTCATATGAAAAAGAACATTTACAGCGATAACTTTTATAAAATCAGCAGTTAAGAGAGATCGGTTATTCATATCTAAGCGCTTCTATAGGATGCAGTTGGGCAGCCTTGTAGGCAGGGTACACACCAAAGAATACTCCTACGAGAATTGAGAAGACTGTAGCGAGAAGCACGGACCATAGACTGAGAAGGGGGGGGATCTGGGGAACAAGCATTGATGTTATAACCGTACCGACAAATGCAAGCATTATTCCGGTAATGCCTCCTAAAAGGCTTAGTATTATGGATTCTACAAGAAACTGATATAAGATATCCCTTTTTTTGGCGCCTACGGCTTTTCTTATACCTATTTCTTTTGTCCTTTCCCGTACAGAAACAAGCATGATATTCATAATTCCAATGCCCCCTACAAGCAGCGAAATAGCCGCAATTCCAGCCAGCGTGGTTGAGAGCCCTTTCAGAATAGAATCAAGCGTGGATAACATTGCTTGTTGCGTTATTACTGTAAAATCTTCCTTGTTGCCATGTTTTTTTTTAATTATTTCGGTTATTTGACGCTTTGCTTCCTCAATTACAAATCTGCTTCTTGCTTTTGAACGTATCCCGAAAAGAGCCTCTGTATTGAATAATCTTTGTGCGGATATAACAGGGATAATTACAAGATCATCCAGATCCTCTGTCCCGAGAATAGTGCCTTTTTTCTCCATAAGTCCTATTATTCTATATCTTGAAGTTCCTATTTTGATAAATTTGCCGAGAGGGTTTTCGTTTCCGAAGAGTTCATCCTTGACCGTCTGTCCAATGGTGCAAACCCTTCTTGCGGATGAAGCATCTTCTTTTGAGAAGAACCGTCCTGTAAATACCTGCATATTTATAACATTAGTGAATTCCTCGTCAACTCCCAAAACCGCTACTTTTCTGGCTCTGCTTAAATATTTAACCTCTGCAGTGCCAACTATAAGAGGCGTCGTCCCTTCAATGGCGGTGGCTCTCTTTTTCAGTGCGTTGACATCATCAATAGTAAGGTCTCTCACTCCTGCCAGGCCCGGACCGCCATGCCGCCTTGTTTCCGTTCTGCCGGGATTTACTATAAGCAGGTTTGTTCCCATACCGGAGAACTGACTAATCAGAAATTCCTTAAAGCCTGTTGTAATGGATACAAGTAATATTACAGAACTGACGCCTATGAGAACTCCGAGCATTGTTAAGGCTGAACGGAGTTTGTTGCCGGCAATGGAGGAAAAGGCAACCCTTATCATCTCAATAATATCCATATTATTTCCTTACATCTCTGTTTATTCTGCCGTCAAGAAGGGATATGATCCTGTTTGCTTTTTCAGCTACAGCAGGATCGTGAGTGACAAGGATTACGGTTCTCCCCTGCGAATGCAATCTTTCAAATGTTTCAAGAATCTCTTTTCCTGTTTTTGAATCAAGATTGCCAGTAGGTTCATCGGCAAGGATAATCTGTGGGTTGGCGACTATCGCTCTCGCAATTGCGACCCGCTGGATTTCACCTCCAGAAAGTTCGTTTGAATTGTGTAATTGTCGCTGCTTGAGACCTACAGTTTCAATCGCTTTTTCAGCAAGATACTGCCTTCTCTTTCTGTCTGCTCCCGCATAGAGAAGGGGTAGTTCCACATTTTTGATAGCGGTTGTGCGTGAAAGCAGGTTGAAATTCTGAAACACAAAACCAATTTCTCTGTTTCTCATGCCCGAAAGTTCGTCTTCTTCAAGATAGGAGACATCTTTGCTTCTAAAGTGGTAGCTCCCTTCGGTTAGAATATCAAGGAACCCGATTATATTCATAAGCGTTGATTTACCAGAACCGGAAGGTCCTATAATGGAGATAAATTCTCCACTTTCAATGATCAGATTCAGATCCTTCAGCGCATTTATGTAAAGTTTTCCGATTTTATAAACCTTTGATGCATTATGCAGATTAATCAGTGGTTCCATTCTCTTCTCTGGCTCTGGCACCCGGTTTCAGATCCTTTATCTCAAGGGATGTTATAACCTTATCCCCTTTTTTCAGCCCGTTCCTAACCTCTGTCCATTCCCAATTTGTAATGCCGGATTTTATTGCGATTTCTTTCACGCGCTTTCCATTTAACACATACACAAATTGTTCACCTTTTCTTTCTATAATTGTGTTTGTCGGGATCACCAGGACATTTCCCACTGAGTGTACAATTACATCAACGTCAAATGACATACCTGCAAGCAGCATATCTTCGGCTGTATTTTTTATAACAATTTTTACAGTAACGCTTCTTGTTGTGTCCTGATTTCCGGACACAGCAGGGGAAACAGCATTTACAACGCCTTTAAAATTCCTTTCAGGAAGAGCATCGGAAGAAAGCATTGCTTCGTTTCCAGTCTTTATTTTCAGAGCGTCTATTTCATCAAATCTTGCTTCCACATAGAAACTGGAATCGTCTATTATCTCGCAGAGGTAGTTCCCTGAGGGGAGGGATGGCATTGTTAATCCGGATTGAGAAGACAGTGGTGCAATTGAAATATCATTAAGCGCTCCGGATGGAACTTCGCCTATTCTTGCATTTATCTCCGTTATAATGCCATCAAACGGCGCTGAGAGTACTGTTTTGCTTAATTCAATCCTTGCCAATTCCAGTACTGCTTGTGCCTGCCTTACACCAGCTTCAGCGGCAATGACCTCACTTTCTGTAGATCTCAACTGGGTTTCTGCATCTTCAATCTGGTTTTCAGAAATACCACCTTCAGAGTATAATTTCCTTAATTTTTCTAACCTTTTATTAAAATTCTCAAGATTTACTTTAATTATTTCAAACCGCGCCTCAAGCATTTCAAGATTAGATTTCTGGATCTCCATCCTTGTTTTTGGTTCATCGCTGTTAAACTTAATAATTGCTTCGCCTTTGGTTACCCTTTCGCCTTCATTTTTTAGAATTTTCAGAATTGTACCTGTTGTTTCAGCTCTAAGGCGTGCCCTGCGGACTGGTTCAAGTATTCCGCTTTCAAGGGAGGAGACAATATCTTCAACATTTCCAGGCGTTACCGTATGTGTTTTGACATTCAATGTTTTGCGGTGAATATTCATCAGGAACAGAAAAATAGCCATTATCCCGCCGATAGAAATGAACAGTATTAATCTTTTTCTTACGATCTGCATTTATTCATTATAAATGATATCTTGTCTAAATACCAGGAAATAACCCATCTTATTGTATAAAAATTTTTGACATCGCATCTGCATTCTGCTATTATTTTATATTCCATGAAGAGAACTGAACTTTTCTTAGTTACTATTATAATTAAAGAGTTCCGATATAATAATTTTGAGCCCTGCTTATCGGAGAAAAATTGGCCATCCCTTCTTTAACTAATAAAAAAATGTCCGACTTCTTCGGCGGATTGGAGATCGGCGCTGTATCAGTGAAATGGGTACAGCGGATGTTTGGAGGGGAGGCTCTATCAGAGATCGTCCGGCACGAAGGAAATCCAGCCGGCAGGGTTCAGGAGATAGCCGAACGCTGCGCTAATAGCGCCAATGCGCGTGTTGTGGTTACTGGTTCAACGGCCAATGCCCTTATTGATCTTCCTTACAGGTCTGAAGCAGAGTGTCTTGAAAAATCCGTAGCGTTTTTCAAGGTGAAACCCGATATTCTTCTCTCACTTGGGGGAGAAACATTTAGCGTATATACAATGAAAGAAGGCAAAATTAGAAATATTATCTCCTCCTCTAAATGCGCTGCAGGAACAGGCGAGTTTATTGTCCAGCAGTTTCACAGAATGGGATACTCTATTCAGAACGGGCTTGCCGCGGCAAGCAACGGCAAACTGACCAGGATTGCAACACGGTGTTCCGTCCACTGCAAATCCGACGCAACGCACAAACTCAATAAGGGCGAATGTACCCCCGGAGATATTGCCAGGACACTGATACACGATCTGGCAAACAAGATCAGCAAAATGGTAGAACAGTCACAATGGCCGGCAAAGTCGGTCGTTATTTCAGGGGGAGTGGCTTTGAATAATCTCTTTCTTGAATTTCTGCAGGAGTTCATGCCTGCTTCACGCATATTGGCTTTTAAGGAAAGCCCGTACTTGGAAGCATTCGGCGCCTCATTGTTCGCATCCGAGCTTCCAGAGACTATGGTTATTCCTCCGCCGGACAGATGGATAAAGGCGCGAGTTCAGGGCTTTGAAACATTGAGATCGCTTAAGGAAAGCGAATCATTACTGGACTACAGGGTCCGGCCACAGAATGAGCGAAAAATCATGACAGGGGCAGATTATATCCTTGGTGTGGACGCAGGGTCAACCACAACAAAAATAGTATTGTTCAACGCCTCTGATGGCTCCATCGGCGCAAGCAGTTACTTGAGAACCCACG
>DATBWZ010000031.1:0-2907 GCA_036514535.1 bacterium | reverse complement strand
ATTATTTCCGGTCCTGCCAAACTTGGCGTAGTGATCCCGTCAGATTTTTCAAAAAATATAAGAAGAGGCAAAACAGGCGCTGTTCAGTTTCTGGTTGATGGCGCTGATTCAAATACAGGAATAATTGTGCTGAATTACGCTAAAGCAATAACACAGGCTTTTAACGAAGAGACAGCAACAACACTAAACTCATGGAAACGGAGAGCTATGCATTTGCTGTTCCCGAGAATTGCCTTTGATCCCAGGATCAGGGTGCTTTACAATCCTGAACTCAGAAGCGCAGATTTTATGCTTCCAGGAGTAGTAGTAATAGTTCTCTTTGTTACAACGACAATTCTCACAGCGATGTCAATAGTTAAAGAAAAGGAACTGGGAACAATGGAACAGATCATCGTTACGCCGTTAAAACCTGCGGAAGTAATCGCCGGCAAACTTCTCCCCTTCATAATTATTGGATTTTTAGAACTTGGAATAGTGCTGTCTGCCGGGGCAACTATTTTTAATGTTTCTGTAAAGGGGTCTGTTCCGCTGTTGTTCTGTCTTTCTGGTATATTTATTCTTACCACGCTTGGACTTGGAATTTTTATCTCTACAATCACTCATACCCAGCAGCAATCAATGACAATGGCTTTTTTTATTATTGTGCCAATGGTTTTGCTGTCCGGATTTATATACCCGATTAAAAACATGCCGGAAGCGATCCAGTATCTGACCTTCGTTATTCCCCTGAGGTATTTTCTTGTTATCATAAGGGGAATATTTCTAAAAGGGGCGGGAATAGGCGTTCTGTGGGATGAAGCGCTTATTCTTTTAATTATAGGTTTATTTATTATATCAGTCAGCATATTAAGATTTAACAAGAGGCTTGCATAGAGTAAAGGAGGCAGGAATGAAAAGGTATGCATTAACATTATGGATAACATTATTTTTCCACGGCTTTGTCTTTCCCATGGAGCTGACCCTTGATGAGGCAATAAAATTCGCGCTGGAAAATAATAATTATATCGGCATACAGCAGGCAGAGGTTGAGACATCAGAAGGTACAATTATTGCAGGTAGATCGGGATTTCTGCCTAAACTTGAAGGTAAACTTACTTATTATATCGGAGAAAAAGGATACACTATAAATTCGGTTGTTCCTGCAAATTCGATGGGACCTGGATTTCCACCGGCAGATATTACCACAGGATTTGACAGCAGTTCATTCACCTATGATTACAGTCTCGGGCTTACCCTGACCCAGCCGCTTTTTACCGGCGGAAAGATCTGGAATGCCTACAGACAGTCGGTTCTCGGATATAATCTTCAGAATGAGAGGCTCAGGCAAACCGAGACCGAGGTTATTCTCCAGGTTAAGAGTGCGTTCTTTGGTGTTATTCTTGCAAAGGGATTTGCAGAAGTCAGTCTGGAGGCAAAGTTGCTTGCTCAGGAGCATCTCAGGGTAGCGCGCGTGAGGTACAACATTGGCGAGGCAACGGAATATGAAGTTCTGCGCTCTGAGGTTGAAGTTGCGAATCTTGAATCTCAGGTTATCAAAGCGGAGAACGGCGCAAGATTGGCGACACTTGCCCTGAGAGATGTTACAGGTATCAAGACTGATGACGAAATTATTCCTGTTGGCGGACTTGAAGCAGAAGAATTTAAAATGTCCCTGGCGGAGTGCGTAAATGCTGCTCTGTTGCAGAGACCCGAAATTATTCAACTTGGATATCAGAAGGAGATGGCAGAGAGAATGTTGCGGATTGCCAGAGGTGGATATTTGCCAAGCCTTGCCCTGGTTGGAAATTATCAATCGCTCAATGATAAGAAAAACGGTTCAAGGCTGTTTGATATGCCGGAAAAGAACTGGCAGGAATCCTATTCGCTTCTGCTTATGTTGTCTGTTCCGGTATTGGACGGCTTTTATAATTATGGAAAGGTGAAGGAGGCAAAGGCTGGAGTCAAAAAGGCATCAGAGATTGAGGCACAGGCATTAAAGGGGATTATTCTTGAACTAAAGCAGGGGTATGCTTCGCTTGAAGAGGCAAAAAATGTAATGCTTGCAGGGGGAAAAAATGTTCAAACTGCAAGACGCGCTGTTGAAATTGCTCAGGTACAATACAGAAATGGGTTGATTACCAGTCTTGAATTGCTTTCCGCCGAGGTGGGGCTGACACAGGCAAGAACTAATTATCTTCAAGCCCAGTATGATTATGCACTATCAGTAGCAAAACTAAAAAAAGCAATAGGTGAAATATGAAAATGAATCTTGGCAGAATTAATATTATTATGGTTGTTTTTTTGGCTTCAGGGCTGGCTATCATGTTTTTCTGCTCTGAGAAGAACGCTGTAAATCAGAAAAATAACAATTCAATAAGGCAGATTCCTGTAGTTGTGGATACAGTCGAAATATCTTCAATAAAAGAAGTAATTTATTTTTCAGGGGATATAAAAGGTATTGAAGAGATTGATGTGTATTCAAAAGTTTCCGGTAAACTTATTGAAAATAAGGTTACAGAAGGCGAAACAGTTAAGCAAGGGCAGATCCTGGCAATTGTGGATAGGGACATTCCGGGTATGAAGTATGAACCATATGAAGTTCTTTCTCCCATACCTGGTGTTGTTGCCGAAATTTATTGTGATAGGGGGGCAACGATTGTTCCTCCTACAATGAGCACTACTATGGGTACTCCGGTTATGCGTGTTGTTAATATGAAGGAAGCAAAGATTATTATTAATGTTGGCGATAGAGACTACACAAAAGTTAAAAAAGGACAGCCAGCTGAAATCAAGGTGGATAATTATCCTGATGAAATTTTTTATGGCAAGGTTCATTCTATTGCTCCGGTAATAAATCCCTATACAAAAACATCCCCGGTGGAAATTTTGCTTCCTAACCGCAGTTTACTGCTGCGGTCAGGAATGCTT
>DATBWZ010000030.1:0-17637 GCA_036514535.1 bacterium | reverse complement strand
AAAAATTTTTATAATAATTAACTGCTTTGTCGTTTTCGCCCCTCGTGTAATATATATTACCGAGCAGCAGTAATGCCCTTGAGTTTTTGGAATTCAAAGTAACTGCTCTTGTGAGTTTAAGAATGGCATCAACATCCTCTCCAAGATCAAAAAGGACTGCTCCAAGTTCAACGAGCGCTTCATCGCTTTTAGGATTGAGTTGCGCTGCTTTTTGAAATTCCCTGACAGCGTTACGAAGATCGCCCTGTTTATAATACCCCCTGCCATTTTTAAGAGCAACCTCATAGGGCGACACCATGGGAACTTCTATCTGAGCCTTTTTCACAGGGGGCTTCAGCCTTTCATAGCAATCCTTGGCATCTCTGAAATCAGGCTGTTTTGAAATTACAGCACTATAATAATTAAGCGCCTTATCAGTTTGTTTCATTCCTTCGTACGCTTTACCAAGAAGGTATTTTGCTTCAAGAATTTTGTCCTCAGAAATATCTGCTCCCTTTAAAACATCTTCAAGAAAATACACGGCATCATTGTAATCGTAATTTCTGATCTGGAGATTTGCTATCCGAATCCTTGCATCCATATTATTTTTGTCCGCTTCAAGCAATATTTTAAAAGAATTGACGGCCTCCTTATATTTACCATTTTTCTCCTGAACAGTTCCAAGCATGTAAAGAACTCTCTTATCTTTTGAAACAATACCATTAATCTTTTTTAATACTGCCTCCGCGTCGTTGAGACGATTCTTTTTGATAAGCTGTTCAACAAATTCAATATAGGTTAAG
The DNA here is from genome assembly GCA_036514535.1 of bacterium. Taxonomy (GTDB): domain Bacteria; phylum JAMCPX01; class JAMCPX01; order DATBWZ01; family DATBWZ01; genus DATBWZ01. The sequence goes on along the minus strand of DATBWZ010000030.1, from coordinate 16,855 downwards.
TTATCTGGCGGAGATATTTCAAGGAATTTGTAAAAGAGTTTTACTGCTTCATCAATCTTATCATTGCTGTTAATGTATATCATAGATGATAACATGTAAGATTCTGGATTATTAACGTCCTTCTGCAAAAGTTTGTTTACGATAGATTCTGCATCCGAAAATCTGCCAAGATATCCTAAAGCCTTTGCTTTAGCAAAAAGAAGACGGTTGTTTTCCGGAAACCGCTTCAATCCATTTTCAGCAAACGAAAGCGCTTTGTTAATCAGGGCATTTTTATCGCTGGCATTTCCCCATTCCAAATAAAAAGCAGAAGCGTCGGATATCACATCCGGATGTTCTGGCTGAAGCGCAATGGCGCTTCTCAATTCAATTTCTGCATTACTAAAGGCATCGGCACTGCCCAACTGCATCAATTTCTTAACTACTTCAAGATGCATCTTAGCGTCCGGTAAAAGTGCAGGGGAAGAATCGCCTCCGGAAAAGGATTTAAGAATTCCAGATGCTTCCTCCCTGAGGTTCGGAACAAAATAAATGATAATAGGGATAAAAAAAACAAAAACAACTAATGAAATGATTAAAAGCAGCCTCAGCCATGAACCGTCAGGCCTTGCTGTAGTCATGGCAAGAGTGCCTTGTTGAAGATCTGGTTTCTGCGGTTCGGAATTAGACAGCAGCTTTTCTGAGGAGATTTGTTCTTTCAGTGAAACCGTCTCTGTAATTGCTGTCTGTTTGTTTTTGGGAGCGGGATAGTTTTTTATATAAACCCCCTTCTCCTTTGTTTCTTTTTTCTCTCCCGCTTCCAGTACCGGTAGTGGCTCTGTCCTGGGTTTAGGAGGATCGGATCTTTGTTCCACGAGTGGTTCCTCATCCATAGGAGGCATCAAAAATGCGGTATCCTCCCCCATCTCCTCGCCAGGGGGCTTAAGAAACTCCTGTGCTTCTGACTCCCATTTTTTCCCTTCTTTCTGCGCCCCTGTTTTTTCTTCAACATTCGCTGCAGCCCTTGTCGGGTAATAGTATGCAACCTTTTTAGCATCTGCCGGGCTGGAAGACTCTACAAGAAATCCCTGGAAGTATAACTGGGAAACCATTTTCAGAGCTTCTATCTCATCAATGGCCAAGCTCTCAATAACATCAATAATGGCTTTCTTACCGTCGAATTCTGCGAGAAAATTTTCTACCTTTGACGGGAATTGCTCAGGATGTTCGCTTAGAATCGCCTGTGAATCTATCACTAGAACAGTATCAAGGGAGGGGATAATCTCCTGCAGTTGCTTCCACTCGTCTATTCGTCTTAACCCTTCCATTAGAAGTCCCTGGTTGCTTATTGTTATGGTCTCTATTATGTTGTGCTCTGTAAATTCAACCTGGAATGCTCCCTCAAACCAATTAAGCATCATATAGAAAGCTTTTTCTCCTTTTACCTTTCCTACCTCAGAATGAACTATTTTCCCTTTCTTGAAATATATTACGCCCTTGTGTCCAATGTAAGCAAGGTGCATTATGGCTGTTTTGTTCGCAAGTTCCAGCGTTTGAATAACTTCTACAACGCCGATCTTGCCGAGATCTCCGGAGAAACCCCTGTCGGCTCCCATCCCTATTTTGTTCTGTTCAACTCTCTCAAGGAGAATCTTCACCCTTGTGATAATCTCCCTCAGATAAATTGGTTTTGTAAGATAATCATTTGCTCCGAGTTTTAATCCTTTTACCTTCTCATCCACGCTTTTGTTTCTGGTAAGATAAATGAAAGGAGTATCTTTAAATACAGGGTTTTCACGCAATGTTTTCAGTAATTCAAAACCGCTTACAGAATTAAGATCTGTCTCTGAAATAATCAGATCGGGCTTCAGGGATTCTGTCTTCTGAAGAGCGTCCTTTCCATCCGTGGTTATAGTTACATTAAAATTTGCTTTCTTAAGGCTGATGGCAAGAAGCCTCAAATTCTTTTCGTCGGGGTCTACAATAAGTATTTTTGGTTTAGCCATTTTTAATTATATAGAATAGTATATTAAACAATAAAAATCAAGCAGCGGGCCGCTGTCTATTGTCATAGAACAATTTCTCTTACTGCGTTATACAGGTCGTTCAGATTCGTCACAATTCTTACATCGTCGCAGTGCGGAGCATAGCGCAGCATATCGCTGTCGCCCATCCACCAGCTCCACTTCGTTTCAGGGCAGAGCCAGACGAGGTTCTTTGATGATTTTCGTATGTCATCCAGTATGTCGTCCTCCGGTTGGTTATGATTATTCCTTCCGTCGCCTATTATAATAACGGAGGTTGTTTTATCAACCCGGCCGAGAAAATTCTTCTGGAAAGTTTTTAGCACCCTCCCGTAATTGGTTTTTGCATAGGGATTTATTATCGATCCTTTGTAGATCTTCTCCAGCGCCCTCTCGGACGGATTACGCAGAAACAATGAAGTCACTTCGCCTATATCTCCCGAAAAGATAAAACTTGATACGCGCCGGAAAGATTCCTGCATAACATGCAAAAACTGGAGGAAGAAACTTGAAACATACCTTACGGAATCAGAAACGTCGCAAATGGCAATGACTTTTGGCTTATGTTTTACCTTAAGTCCATACACCGGCTTCAAAATAAAACCATCATATTTGATATTCCTGCGCAGGGTTTTCCTGAGATCCAACTTACCCTTTTTGCCAGTTTTTCTTTTTACAACCGCTCTGTTTTTAAGTTTCGCCGCAAGTTTATAAATTATATCGCGCATTTTTTTCTCTTCTTCGTCGGTAAGGATGGTGAAATTCTTCTGCAACAGCCTGGTCTCGGGCATTCTGACAAAGTAATTGAAGTTCAGTTTTTTAAATTCCCTGCCAACATAATCCTTTACCAGTTCCCTCACCCGGTCCGTGGATAGTCTCAGATATTGCAAGACGGCTTCTATCTCTTTCTCATCAATACCCTTATCAGCAAGTAACTTCTTAAAAAATATCAGCTCTGAATCAAAATTCTCCCCGCCGAGCATGAGGTATATCTTGTTTGCGAAAAAGTTAATCTGCAGGTGGTTGGTAATCCTCTCAAGTCCTGCGTTAGCCCCTGCGTCCCTCAGTGCACTGAGAAATCTGGTTTTATCATTCAAAAGAAGAAAAAGTATCAATGGAGAAAATCCCTCCCGCATTTCTCCCCTGACAATTTTTCTGAGATAATCGTGAGATAAGGCAAAGAGCGGAATGTCATCAAGGGTAAATTTCCTGTAAGAAAGAAGATCATTCCCTCCCATAAAATATTCTTCAAAAAGTTCATTAAAAACCTGTCTGTCTTTAAAATCTTTAACCAATACCGCGCGCAGGGCGGTTTTGAAGTGATCCTTTTCCCCTATAGCAATGTGTCTTAAAATTTCAAACGCATCTATTGTTTCAGATATGGTAATCCTGATACCGTTTCGCCTTAATAATCCAAGAAACTCTATTAGTTGTTTTTCCATTCCTTCAGTTTACAAGGGTCTTTTTTGCCTCCGGAGCAAATGAAATTCCTTCTCTCTGGGTTGTCTGTTTTTTTATTTCTTCCCTGATTTTCTTAATATCCTCATCATACTTTAGAAGAACGGAAAGAGTGTCGTTAACAAGTTTTTCATCGAGAGATTTAGCGTTCATAGTCAGGAGAACTCTTGCCCAATCAAGTGTTTCGCTTATGCTTGGTTTTTTCTTAAGATCAATGGCACGCAGCTTGTTCACAAATTCTACTATATCCGTTGTCAGTTTACTGTATATCCCGGGAACCCGCGATTTGACGATCTTTTCCTCAACATGCTGATCGGGAAAATCAAGGTACAAATAAAGACACCGCCTCTTGAGGGCATCGCTGATATCCCTTGTGTTGTTGCTTGTAAGAACAACCTGTAGCGGATTCCTTGCAGAATATGTCCCCAGTTCCGGGATTGTAACCTGAAAATCGCTTAATATTTCAAGTAGAAAAGCCTCAAATTCAGGGTCTGCCTTGTCAACCTCATCTATAAGCAAAACAGTTGGCTCGGAATTGATAAGCGCCTTGAGCAGTGGTCTCGGAAGAAGAAACTTTTCGGAAAAAAAGGCATCCTCAACATTGTTAAGTTTTTCCACCGCTTCTTTCAGGGATTTACTCCCGCTCGTGATCTCCGAAAGATTATCCTTAAGAATCTGCATGTAGAGGAGCTGTTTTGAATACTCCCATTCATAAAGACTTTTGGCTTCATCAAGTCCTTCGTAACACTGCAGCCTTATAAGTGGATAGCCCTGAGCATCGGCAAGGACTTTTCCCAACTCCGTTTTCCCCACCCCTGCAGGACCTTCAATAAGAAGGGGCTTCTGGATCTTTGTGCTGAGATAAACAACCGTTGCAGCCTCAGTACTGCATATATATTTCTTTTCTTCAAACTTTTGATTTACTTCATTAATGGAGTTGAACATGGAATACCTCTTCTCACTTAATACTTATCTATTTTTTATTATACTATGCCCTGGCTGATTTGACAAGTGCTTGATGATAATCAACGATGCTTCTTTTTTTTCTTTTCCGCCAGTGCAACCTGAGCCGCGGCAAGTTTCGCAATGGGAACCCTGAAGGGGGAGCAACTAACATAGTCCAGCCCTATATTATGACAGTACGTAACTGTGGAAGGATCGCCGCCATGTTCGCCGCATATTCCTATCTTAAGATTCCTGTTTGTATTTCTTCCTTTTTTAACAGCATGTTCCATCAGAAATCCCACCCCTTGCTGATCAACATTTACAAATGGGTCAAAAGATAAAATATTCTCTTTAACCTCTGTTACATTTGCTCCGCATTTTTGACATTCTTTCTCTTCACCAAACAGGGAGAGACAGTTTGGGCAGGTCTTATTTCTTTGCAGGTAGAATTTGATTATCTTCCCGGCATCATCGCGCGAGAGCCCGTAAGTGGTCTGTGTAAGGTCATTTGTACCAAAGGAGAAAAACCCTGCATGCTTAGCAATTAAATCTGCCACAATTGCAGCCCTGGGTATTTCAATCATTGTTCCAACAAGGTATTTCAATTTTTTATTACATTCCTTCAGCGTCCTATCCGCAATATCAATAACTATCCTTTTCTGTGCCTGCATCTCCTCTTCTGTTGCAATCAGAGGAAGCATGATTTCAGGTATTACCTTTATCCCCTCTTTTTCAACCTCACAAGCTGCCATAATAATAGCCCTTGCTTGCATTTCCGTAATCTCCGGCATCATTATGCCAAGACGGCACCCCCTTAAGCCGAGCATGGGATTGAACTCATGCAATTCCTCTACCCTCTGCAGTAACGCACGCTTATTCTCTAACATCCTGGGATCAGCGTCTGATAACTCCATCTTTGTTATCTCTACCATTAGAGATTCTCTTTTTGGCAGAAATTCGTGCAGTGGCGGATCAAGGAGCCTGATAGTAACCGGATACCCCTTCATCTCCCTGTACAATCCCTTAAAATCTTCCTTCTGCAAAGGGAGTAGGATGTTGAGATATTTTTCCCGCTCATTCCTCGTATTGGCCATTATCATCTTCTGCACAATAGGAATTCTGTCCTCAGCGAAGAACATATGCTCTGTCCTGCATAGACCGATGCCTTCTGCACCGAAGGAGCGTGCCACTGCAGCATCCTTTGGAATATCAGCATTGGCGCGAACACCCAGCACTTTGATCTTATCCACCCAGGACATGAACACATTGAATTCATCGGTTATTTTGGGCGGTATTAACTGGGTTTTACCAAGAAATATCTCGCCTGTAGTACCGCTTAAGGTCAGATACTCCCCTTCCTTCAGAAACTGGTTTCCTATTTTCATAGTTCCCTTTTCTTCATCTATATAAACCGATTCGCACCCTACCACACAAGGTTTTCCCATCTGTCTGGCAACCACAGCAGCATGAGATGTCATCCCGCCTGTAGCTGTGAGGAATCCTTGGGCAGCGCCCATTCCATGTATATCATCGGGACTAGTTTCTCTTCTTACAAGAAGTACATCCTGTCCGTCAGCCGATATTTGGACAGCTTTGTCAGGGTCAAAAACGATTTTGCCTACAGCGGCACCCGGCGAAGCCGGCAGACCCTTTGCAACCAGATTCAGCACTGCCTTAGGGTCAATGACTGGATGCAGCAACTGATTCAACTGTGATGGCTCTATCCGCTGGATAGCTTCATCAACCGAAATTATCTTCTCCTGCACCATATCAACAGAAATCTTAAGCGCAGAGTGCGCAGTCCTCTTCCCAACCCTTGTCTGAAGCATATAGAGAACCCCATCTTCAATAGTGAATTCAAAATCCTGCATATCCCTGTAATGCTTCTCAAGTCTCTGTGTAATACTGAAAAGACGGTCATAAACTTTAGGCATTTCTTTCTTTAATTCCAATATTGGTTTTGGCGTCCTTATTCCCGCAACAACATCCTCCCCCTGCGCATTAGTGAGGTATTCTCCGTAAAAAACCTTTTCTCCTGTGGCAGGGTTCCGGGTAAAACCCACACCGGTAGCAGAATTGCTTCCCATATTACCAAACACCATCGTCTGTACATTTACAGCAGTTCCGATGTCGTGTGGTATGTTGTATTTGTTCCGGTAATATATTGCTCGCGCATTATTCCACGATTTAAAAACAGACTCAATAGCCATAACCATCTGGGCTGAAGGATCAAACGGGAAAGTCTTCTCTGTTTTTTCCTTCACAAGGATTTTATATTCATCTACAAGATCAACAAATACATCGGTTGACAACTCAACATCGTATTTCACCTTCATCCTGCGCTTAAAATTATCAAATATAGATTCAAATTCCTTCTTCTCTATCCTGAAAACAACATCGCCAAACATAGAGATAAATCTTCTGTAAGAGTCATAAGCAAATTTTTTATTTTTTGTTTTTTGGGCAAGACCTGCTACTGTTTTATCATTTAACCCAAGGTTCAAAATAGTATCCATCATTCCCGGCATGGAAAATTTTGCTCCGGATCTCACAGAAACAAGCAGCGGATTTGAACTGTCGCCGAATCCTTTCTTTGTAATCCGTTCTAATTTGTCCATCGCCTTTTCTACTTCTGATATAATTTGACGTGGAATTTTTCCTTTGCTGGAATAATAAATTCTGCATGCATCGGTTGAAATCGTAAATCCGGGCGGCACCGGAACGCCAAGGTTGGTCATCTCCGCAAGGTTTGCGCCCTTACCCCCGAGAAGGTCCTTCATCTTAGCGGTTCCTTCAGCTTTTCCATTTGCAAAGAAGTAAACAAACTTTTCCTTCATCCTCTGTCCTCCAAGGTTCTCACTGAAAATTTTGAGAGATCTGCAAGATTCATAAATGCCTTTTTAATTTTGTTCAATATTGCGAGCCTGTTGTTTCTTAGGTTTATATCTTCTGTCATAATTAAAACCCTGTCAAAGAAATTATTAACTGGATTTACAAACAGCGCAAGGGTATCAAACGCATCCTGATAGCGGCGCTCCTTTATAGACTGCTCCAATGTCTGTGCCTTGTCTATAAGTGTGGAATAAAGGACTTTTTCCTCATTGTCGCTGAAGATAGCATTATTAATATCCTCAAAGAAATTCTTGCCAAGGATATTAATAATGCGCTTATAAGCAAGAACCATGGAGGAAAATTCCGGCTTGTTAATATTCTTTATCAGCACATCAATCCTCATCCTTAGATCCACCGGATCAAGGGATTCGTCAAACAAAACTGCATCAACCGCTTCCTTCTGAATACCATTTGCTGTAAATATATTTTCTACCCTGTCCCGCAGAAAACCCATTATTTTGTCTATTATTGCATCAGGGGATGATGAAACCCTGTCCTTAATCATGTCCATGGACATACAAACAAGATCTTTCAAGGGAAGGCAGACTCCTGCTTTCAGAATGCCGTTTATAATCCCGAGGGCATGTCTCCTTAAAGCGTATGGATCGGTTGTTCCCGTGGGTTGATAACCCATAGCAAAACCGCAAACTATATTATCCATCCTGTCGGCAAGACTCAATATAAGCCCGGCAATTGTCTCAGGAAGTTTATCGCCGGAGAACCTTGGAAGATAATGCTCATAAATAGCCGTAGCGACCCCTTCTTTTTCTTTTTGTATAAGTCCGTAAACCCTGCCAATAACCCCCTGTAGTTTTGGGAATTCCCTGACCATATTCGTTGTCAGGTCTGCTTTGCATAAAAGGGCGGCCCTGCTTGCCATCTCACCCTTATCGGGGGCAAGTTGTCCGCTAAGTTTACCGCATACAGAAATAAGGCGCTGCGTTTTATCATAGTAAGTTCCCATTTTTCCAAAGAAGACTATCCCTTTTAATATCTCCGCCCTCTGTTCAAGTGAAAACTTCAGATCATCCTGAAAGAAGAAATACGCATCTGCCAGTCTTGCCTCAACAACCCGTTCATAGCCCTGTTTCAAAATCCGCTGATTCTTTGGCTTTATATTGCTTACAGCTATAAATTTCTCTGTCAGCTTTCCATTCCTGTCTTGCGTAACAAAGAACATTAATTGTTCATTGAGAACATTTTCCAGAACCTCGGCTGGCAGATCCATATATTTTTTATTTATCTCGCCCACAACAACAAAGGGATATTCTACAAGGTTCAGAACCTTTGAAAATAGCGCATCCGAGTAAACAGGCGTTATTTTGAGTCTTTTTGAGATAACCTGAAACTGTCTATGGATTGAGGCCGCCCTGTCCTTAGAATCGACCAGACACTTTAGGGAAGAAAGCCTGGCAAAATATTCGGACGGTTCTTTTATTGAGATTGAATTGCTGCTCAGAAACCGGTGACCAAAGGTCTTTTTTCCGCTCTTCAGACCTGCAAGTTCAAACGAGATTACCCTTTCTCCGAACAAGGCAACTATCCAGTGTATGGGGCGGACAAACCTGAAATCCACACTACCCCATTTCATGGAACGGGGGAAATGGAGAGATTGTATCAGCTCGGGCAAAAATTTCTGCAGTGTTTTGTCCGTCCTCTCTCCTTCTATTTCCTTTACAGCAATTATATACTTGCCCCTTTCCGTATCCTTGAACTTCAGATCCTCCACCGGAACAGATCGAGATTTAGCAAAGCCAATCGCTGCCTGCGTCGGTTTTCCGTCAGAGCCAAATGCTATCTTCTCCGGAGGACCTATTGTTTCTTCTGAAATGTTTTTCTGCTTTTCCTCTACATCAGACACATACAGGACAATCCTGCGCGGAGTAGAATAGGTCATTGCCTCTCCATGTGCAATCCGCAGCCCCTTCATCCCTTCAATAAAACTCATCTTCAATTCGGAAAGCATATCCGATACATAGCCGGAGGGTATTTCCTCCGTGCCTATCTCAAGCAGCAGAGTTTTTAGTTCCTTAGCCATTTTTTCTGAGTTTACTTCCTTTACTGAGTAATGGAAATCCGAGAGATTTTCTTATCTCAAGCCATCCTTTTGCGCATCTTTCTGCAAGCTTCCGGACACGCGAAATATAACTAACCCTCTCGGAAACGCTTATAACGCCCCTTGCATCCAAAAGATTAAAGATGTGTGAACATTTAAGGCAGAAATCATAAGCAGGAAGGATAAGGCTGCTTTCCTGAAGCCGTTTGCATTCGTTTTCATATTTGTTAAAAAGGTCAAAGAGCAGGGATACATCTGCCAGTTCAAAATTAAATTTAGAAAACTCTCTTTCCGACTGAAGGTATATCTCGCCATAATTTATGCCGTGCGCCCATTCTATGTCAAAAACATTGCTTTTCCCCTGAATGTACATCGCAAGCCTCTCCACGCCATAAGTAATCTCAACAGCAATGGGATCCAGATCAATTCCCCCTGCCTGCTGGAAATACGTAAATTGGGTAATTTCAAGCCCGTCAAGCCAGACCTCCCAACCAAGCCCCCAGGCTCCGAGCGTAGGGGATTCCCAGTCATCCTCAACAAACCTGATATCGTGATTATGCGGATCAATTCCGAGCCTCTTGAGGCTTTGTATGTACATATTCTGAACGTTATGAATTGATGGCTTTATTATTACCTGAAACTGGTAGTAACACTGCAGCCGGTTTGGGTTCTCCCCGTATCTGCCATCCGCAGGCCTTCTTGACGGCTCCACATATGCGGCCTTCCATGGTTCCGGTCCGAGCACCCTTAGAAAAGTAGCAGGATGGAATGTCCCTGCTCCTACTTCCAGATCATATGGTTGGAGGATAAGACAGCCATTCTCAGCCCAAAATTCCTGCAGAAGCGAGACAATCTCCTGAACGGTCATTTACGCATAACCTCAAAAATCCACGAAATGAATTTTTTATCATTCAACTGGTGAAAAGTCAAGATAATAGTATAATAAAAATATGACTTACGTAAAAGTTTGCGGCATCAAAACAGCAAAGGACGCGCTATGGGCTCTTGAATGCGGCGCAGATGCGCTGGGATTTGTATTCTACAGGAAAAGTCCGCGTTTTATAGATCCAAATTCAGTGAGAAAAATCACTGTCAAATTACCCCCTGATGCAACCACTGTCGGGGTTTTCGTAAACGAATCAGCCGCCTTCATAAGGGAGACACTGAAGATTACGGGCATTAAGATTGCCCAGCTCCATGGGGAGGAACTGCCTGAATTGCTGGAGGCAATAACGGCTCCAACAATAAAGGGGATCAGGATTAAAAATAAATCAGACCTGGAGCAGATGAAAAACTACAAACCATTCGCATTCCTTCTTGACAGCAAAACAGATTCCTACGGCGGTTCAGGGCTGAGTTTTGACTGGGGTTTGGCAAAAAAAGCAAAAAGATACGGCAGGATAATCATTGCCGGCGGATTGACGCCCGATAATGTCTCCGGGGCAATAAATCTGGTTAAGCCCTACGGTGTGGATGCATCCAGCAGCGTAGAATCAGCCCCGGGAAAGAAGGATAAAGTAAAAATCAGGGATTTCATCAGAGCAGTCAGGCAAACAGAAAATCTATTATAATTTATCACTCCCTCTTCAACCACTGCTTTAATTTTTCCAGGGAGTAGGTGTTTATTATATCATTCTTTTCCAGCCAGCCCCGCCTTGCAACAGAAACTCCGAGCGACATGTAATCCAGCTGTTCGGTAAAATGAGAATCAGTGGAGACTGCCATCCTCACTCCTATTTCCTTTGCCCGTTTACAGTTATAATCAGTAAGGTCCAGCCTGAAGGGATAGGCATTAACCTCAATTGCTGTGTTCGTCTCCTTTGCAACCTTAAGCACCTCTCCCATATCAATTTCATATTCGTCCCGTTCTCCGAGTAGTCTGCCTGTTGGGTGCCCCAGCACATGAATAAGGCCTGATCTCATGCATTTGATAACCCGTTCCGTCATTCCTGTTCTGTCCTGCTTAAATCCGGAATGGACCGATGCAACTACAATATCAAGCTCTTTCAGCAATTCCGGCGGCAAATCAAGCAATCCATTCATTCCAATATTTGCCTCTGTGCCGCACAGAATTACAATATCCCTGCATCTGCCGTTTAATTTTCTTATTGTCTCTATCTGCTCCCGCAGTCTCTTCTCATCAAGCCCGCGGGCAACGCCAAGTGCACGGGAGTGATCTGTGATTGCCAGGTATTTATACCCCCTTTTTTTTGCAGCATCGGCCATCTCCTCAATTGTATTTTCACCATCGCTCCAGTTGCTATGATCATGAAGATCTCCCTTAATGTCAGTCAGTTCCACCAGTTCGGGGAGATGGCCGGATTGCGATGCCTCTATCTCTCCCGTATCCTCTCTGAGTTCCGGTGGAATCCACGGCAATCCCACTGCCTGATACACATCCGATTCCTCCCTGCCTGAAATCCATTTACCCATGCTGTTGAAGATACCGTATTCGCTTATCTTCAACCCCTTCCTGGCCGCCATTTCCCTGATTCTGATATTGTGAGCCTTTGAGCCGGTAAAATATGCCAGGGCTGCGCCGTAGGATTTTTCCTCCACTACCCTGAGGTCAACCTGTATTCCGTTCCTTGTTCTTATGCTTGATTTTGTCTCACCCTCTGCGAGCACATCCCCCACAAGAGGAAGAGACACAAAAATATCCATGACCTTCTCCGGCTCCGAAGAGACGACAAGAATATCTATATCGCCTATGGTATCCTTATAGCGCCGGAGGCTCCCTGCGGTATCTATGCACTTTACAATATCCTGCTTTTTCAATGAATTCACAATCTTATACGCTACAGGCCATGCCATACCGAGCGGTATCCTGCCGCGGGATCTTTTGATAAACTCAATCCCCTTTAAAATGTTCGCCTCTGTCTTTTCCCTGATCTTCGGTAGTTTTTGCAATTTATGGAACTTAGCGGCCTCTTCAAGTTTTTCAATTGAATCTATTCCGAGTGCATCGTAAAGCATTCTTGCCGTCTTCGGCCCAACGCCGGGAACGCTCATTATTTCCAGAATTCCCCTTGGCACATCCTTCTTTAAATCCTCGTAGGATTGCATCTTGCCGCTGTTAACATATTCTGTTATCTTTTCTGCAAGGTCTTTCCCTATTCCCGGGACATTGGTAAGCCTGCCCTCTGCTATCAAAACAGAGAGATCCTCGGTAAGGCTTTCTATATTCTGCGCCGCTTTGCGATATGCCCTGATCCTGAAAGGGTTATCACCCTTTATCTCAAGGAATTCGGCAATTTCATTGAATATCCGGGCAATCTCCTTGTTCTTCATAATCTAATTTTAGCATGAAAGTAAAGTTTTGAAAATTTTACCGCGGCAGCGAGGTGCGGGCAAAGGATGCCCAGACGCGGCATTTTGCGTTTTTGATCACATAATCAGCAGTCGTACCGAAGATCACATCACCGAGCCGGGGCTGATTGCTCGCCCCAAGCACAATCAGGTCAGCATCCAGATCCTTCGCAGTGTCAATTATCGCATCCCCGGCAAACCTTGCCTGGATCAGCTTAGTATCAATATCCAATCCATATTCTCTTGCTATTGCGCGGGCATGGTCAAGAGCATTATTGCTCTCTATGTATTCCTTGGGCAGAAATGTATCAAGCGGCATATTGTTCGGAATTTCCATTACATATATAGCGGTAATCTTTGATCCATCTTCCTTTGCAATCTTGCAAGCTGTCTGGAGCATTTCAACAAGCGCTGATCCCCTTGTCGGCACAAGAATGCGTTGAAACTTCATCCGGTGAAACTCTGGAATATTCAGCTCTTTTACCTCCACTGCCTCAACCATCGGCATCTTTTGTTTGTATCTATACCAGACATAAATACACACACCCATAAGCATCCAGAGTAGACCCACGTTCCTGCCATATTTATGGGTTATCAATATAATAACCCATACCGTAAAAGTTGCGATGAACCCGATTATTGCCGATACAGGAATTTCGCCATTTTTGATTTTTAAATTAAACTTAAGTTTAAATGGCCTGTTCCTGTCTGGTTCCTTTACCCTCAAAACTATAAGTGAGAGATGCGCCATGGCAAAGGAAATCATAGCGCCAAAATTATAAAGATCGGCCAGGGGTTTAATGTTCCTTCCAAAGAAAATAATCACTCCGGCAACAATTGATATAAAGATGAGAGCGGTGTAGGGCGTCCTGAATCGTGGATGGATCCGATAGAGGATACCTGGCAGCTGAAAATGCGAGCCCATGGAAAATGTAAGCCGCGAAGCGCCTATTAATCCGGCGTTTGAAGCGATAAACAGGATAAGTGCGCCAAGAATAATTACTGCGGGAACAAAAACACCGCTCAAATTAAATGATACGCCGTTAAGCACAAATGGATAATTGCTGAATGACTGGGCAATCCCGCTCAGCGGGTCCTCAAGATACTCAGTTGCCAGCTTTTCCGGTGGAATAGCGCTGACCGCAATAAGTGAAATGCAGACGCTGAGTATTACCACGGTAACCATGACCAGAAGCATCGCTTTTGGCACCTTTTTTTCCGGCACCTTTGTCTCACCGGCAAGCTGGGAGACAGCCTCAATCCCGGTAAAAGCAACCATCGCTATGGTTATACCGTATATAAACTGGGACCATGTAGGCATAACTCCAAAGTTAATCTGTGAAATTATCTTTTTAAAATTTAATATAAGAATAATGCCGAATAATACAATAGAAATCTCCAATATGAGGTCAATGACTGACATAAAGACGCTCACTCTTGTGGATTCTTTTATCCCGAGAATATTAAGAAGACACAAAAATACTATTATCCCCATTGTAAACCATATATTCGCAGGCATGCCCCAGAGAGTACCTTTAAGCGCAGGAAAATACATAGACAGGTATGGGCCTATGGTATAGGCAGAGATTGCGAGCGTCATGATATAACTTAGCAGCAATGCCCACCCTGAGATGAAACTGACCAGGTCGTTGAAAGCAAACCGCGCAAAATTAGCTGAACCACCAGCCTCTGGAACTGTGGCGGATAATTCTGCGTAGGTAAGGACAGTGCAGATAAAAAACAGCCCTGCGATCGCCATTGCGATCGGGGCAGCGCCCATAGCATAGAGCACTGTCACCCCGAGGGCGTAATAAATTGACGAACCAACATCCCCGTAACCCACTGCATAGAGATCCATAACCCCGAGTTTTCTGGAGAGATGTCTCCTCTCAAGGACAGGAACATGCCTCATGCTTTCTTTTTTGGACTTGGAAAGGTCTATCTTCTCGGTCATAAAAGTTCTATTATACCATTAATATACATTCCATGGACTGGGCATGAATATTTTTTCATATTTGGAAAATGCGTACCTGTCGGTCATTCCCGCTATAAAATCGCAGACCCTTCGTTCAAGAGCGTCCCGCCTCCTGAATCCATAGCTGTCCTTTTCAAATTCATCGGGATTTTGAAAATAATATTCGTAAAGCGACTTGAGTATCCTGGAACATTTTCTGAATTCCGTTTTCATCTCATCCACTTCGTAAACATTTTTAAAAAGAAATTCCCTGAGCCTGTTCATAGATTCATAGACTTGATCGCTCACATGAATATTGCCATCATGGCATTTTGCGGTCATCAGAATTGCATCCGTAACCATTGTATTAATTCTTTTTGAATACCTGTTTCCCAAAGCCCTGACACAGTCCTTTGGAATGTCCCGCTCTTTTATAACCCCTGATCTCAATGCATCATCAAGGTCATGATTTAAATAGGCTATAATGTCCGCAATTCTTACCACCCTGCCCTCAAGAGTAATGGCTGTTACCCCGGGATCTTTTGTTATGATAGGGCCCTTGCCTTTAGAATGCTTGACGATGCCGTCCCTTACCTCCATAGTCAGATTGAGGCCATTCCCATCCCGCTCAAGCACATCAACAACCCTCAGGCTTTGCTGATAATGGCGAAAACCATCCTTGTAGAGTTTATCCAGTGTTTCCTCCCCAGCGTGTCCAAATGGGGTATGCCCAAGATCATGCCCCAGGGCAATAGCCTCGGTCAGATCCTCGTTAAGTCTCAGAGCCCTGGCGATTGTCCTGGCAATCTGGCTCACTTCCAGTGTATGAGTGAGCCTGGTCCTGTAATGGTCACCCTTAGGCAAAAGAAGCACCTGCGTTTTATACTGCAGCCTCCTGAAGGCATTGGAATGGAGTATTCTGTCCCGATCGTGCTGGAATACAGGCCTGACTGCGCACAATGGTTCCGCTTTCAGCCTTCCGCGCGACTGAGAGCTCAACTGAGCCATATCGGATAGCGTGTCTTTTTCAGCAGACTCTATCTTTTTCCTGATATTCATGTTCTCTTTGTTTTTCTTAAAGAACCGGTCAAATCCGCCGGTAGAAATTCTATCTTGCCATAATCAAGGTTAACCCTTGAGACCTTGACTTTGATTTTTTCTCCAATTTTAAAGACACTTTTTCTTCTCATCCCCCTTAATATAAAAGAGTTTTCATCATATCTGTAATGATCGTCCGTCAGCGCCTCCACCGGAATCATCCCCTCAACAAAATGATTCAGCAGTTCTACAAAGATGCCAAATTCTTTTACCATTGTAATCCGGCCATCATATTCTTCGCCAATTTTGTCCATCATAAATCTTGCGCTCAGCCTGTCAACTATTTCCCGTTCTGCTTCATTAGCAACCCTTTCTCTTTCCGATGATAATTCTCCGATATATTCAAGTTCGTCCCGCAGTTTATTAATCTTCTCTTTAGTCAATAAACCGGAAAGATAACTTTTGAGAATCCTGTGTACAATCAGATCGGGATATCTGCGGATCGGGGAGGTAAAATGGCAGTAACTTCCGGATGCAAGCCCAAAATGGCCTGTATTTTTCGGTGAATATCTTGCCTGTTTCATGGACCTGAGAATAACGGTATTCATAATAAACTCCTCAGGTTTGCCCCTGCATTTATTCAGAATGCTCTGAATATCCAGAGGGTTCGCCTTTCCATTCAACCGGAGAGAATATCCAAAGCGTCCAAGAAATCTCTGCAGTTCCCTCATATCAGAGACATTCGGCGGTTCGTGGTTCCTGAAAAGCAGGGGAATGCCTGCTTTCTCAAGAAAGACAGCTACAGCCTCATTAGCCGCCAGCATAAATTCTTCAATAATCATATGGGCGGGATTCCTGTTCCTCCGCTGAATATCCACTGGTACACCGTTATTATCCATCAATACATATGGTTCCGGCAGTTCAAATATAAGGCTGCCTCTTTTTTCCCGTCTTTGGAACAGCCTGTTGCGCAGCGTCAGCATATTTCTGAACATCTCAACCAGATGGCCGTACTTCTCTGTAAGTTTTCTGTCTCCCTGCAGAATATCCCATACTTTTGTGTATGTCATCCTTTCCGCTGAACGAATGACGCTTGGATATAATTTAGATTGTATTACGACGCCTGAACTATTTATTAAAAGGTCAGCTGTAAGTGTAAGCCTGTCAACGCCGGGCTTGAGGCTCGCAAGGTTATTGGAA
>DATBWZ010000029.1:0-8009 GCA_036514535.1 bacterium | reverse complement strand
TGTCCCTTACTTCCATATTATCCATGTGTGCCTCTATGCCAAGACAGCCCTGTCCTACCGCTGGAAGCATTACATCTGTTGGTATTACCTCTGTTACCTCTGCCTGAAGCCCCATCCTCCTGAGTCCCGCCATTGCAACTATCACAGCATCATATCTGCCCTCTTTCAGTTTTCTGATCCTTGTGTCAAGGTTTCCCCTGAGATTTTCGATAATCGGAGACCTTAGGATATTTTTCAACTGGACCTGCCGTCTCAGACTGCTTGTCCCTATCAGCGCATTATTTAACTCATACAATCTTCTTCCGTCAGAGGATATCAGAACATCCCTTGGATCCTCCCTCTTGGTAGTAACCACAATACCCAGCCCTTCCGGAATCTCAACAGGAACATCCTTCATGGAATGCACAGCAATATCCACATCCCTCCGCAACAGCATCTCCTCTATCTCCTTAACGAACAACCCCTTGCCACCAATTTTTGCAAGCGGAACATCCAGTATTTTATCGCCTGTTGTCTTTATCTTGATAATCTCAACTGATATGCCTGCGTGCTTTCTCTCAATTGCTGATTTAATAGCGTTCGCCTGTACCAGCGCCAGTTTACTCGCTCTCGTTCCTATTCTTATTCTCTTCATCCTCTCTTCCTTTTTTAAGACCAAAAATATCTTTTATTGCGTCCAGATAAATGTATATTTCTCCGTTCCTCTGCATCTTCTTCAGCGATGCAATCGGGTTATGCAGCAATTTATTAACTATAGCATCAGCCATTTCTTTTAAAATGCCCTTTTGCGTATCATCAAGATTTTTCATTTTTGACATGGCTTCTTTCAATTCCCTTTCAGCAAGCTCGGCAATTCTGCTTTTTAGATCAACAACAAAGGGAACGATTTTCAGTTCCTCCAGCCCCAGAGCAAATGTATTGACCTCTTCTGAAACAATATCTTCTGCCTTTGCGGCATCCTTTTCCCTCTCCTTGATATTGCCCCAGGTAACCTCTTCAAGATCATCAATATCGTAGAGGTAAATGTTTTCCAGGTCATTCAAGGCTGGATCAATGTTTCTCGGGACGGAGATATCAATGAAAAACATCGGCAGATTGTTCCGCTTCCGCATCATCTCCCCCATTGTTTCGGCCCTGATTATGTAATGCGGCGAGCCAGTGGAGCATATTACAATATCTGCGGTATGCAGAATTGACGGATAATCCTCAAACTTCACCACTTTCGCATTTATGCTCTTTGCAAGGGTCTCTGCCCGCGAATAAGTACGGTTTGTTATAAAAATTTCGCCCACATTGTTACTGATAAGATGTCTCAATACAAGTTCGCCCATTTCGCCTGTCCCCATTGCCATAACCTTTTTCCCTTTAAGGTCCCCGAAAATCTTCTTCGCCAACTCCACTGCGGCATAACCGATCGAAACCGCTGATCTGCCTATCCCGGTCTCCGTTCTGACGCGCTTGGCAGTATGGAATGCCCTGTGCATCAAACGGTTAATAATGGGACCAACAGCCCTGGCGACTATCGCAGTTCTGAAGGCTTCTTTTATCTGTCCGAGAATCTGCGGTTCGCCCACAACCATGGAATCAAGGCTGCTCGTAACCCTAAAAATATGACGCACCGCATCAAGACCTGAAAGCGAATACAAGTATAGCTCAAAGTCTATTGTTGAGAGATTGTGGATTTTCGCAATGGACTCTTTTCCATGTGCTATTGCCTCCCCGATCCCATTTGCAATAGAATACAATTCCACCCTGTTGCAGGTTGATATAATCATTGCTTCCTTTATAGAGTTATTTCCGGTCAGCATCCCGAGAAGTTTCACAATGGATTCTCCGGGCAGGGCAAGCTTCTCCCTGAGTTCAATCGGGGCTGTCTTATGGCTTAATCCAAGAACCAGTATGTAATCTTTTGCATCCAATTTAAAACCTGTGAAGCCCGGGCATAAGATAATTAACACCGATAAAAGTGAAAAGCAAAATTAAAAATATTGATATTGATGCAATTGCTATCTTCTGGCCCCGCCATCCGGCAACCAGCCTGGTATGGAGAAGACCGGCATAAAGAAGCCAGATAATAAGAGACCAGACCTGTTTTGGATCCCATGTCCAGTAGGTCCCCCAGACCATCTCTGCGCCTATTGCACCGGTTATTATCCCCAGCGTCAACAGCGGAAACCCGAGCGTAATGCACCTGAGATTAATCTCATCCATAACTGTAAGCGGGGGAAGTTTGTGGAATATAGCGCCGAGATGCTTTTTCTTGACCTTTCTTTCCTGAACGATATAGAGGACTCCCGTCAGGAAAGCAAGCAGGAAGAAAGAATATCCAGCATATGTAAAAATAATATGGAGTGGAAACCACCATCCCTTTATCTCTTTCGGAGCGGGAGAGGAGGAAGTTAACCCAAAAATGAACAAAAGAATCACAACAGGAATAAAAATGCTCCCTAAAACCGGCTGTGAATAAAACCGCTGGATAATCAGATAAATAAAAACGAGGAGAAGCGAAAAAATCAATAAAGATTCACTTAAGGTAGTTGCAATAAACCGGCCCTCCCTCACAACTGCATCAGTAAGATAAACCAAATGGAATATTCCTCCCAGCAGAATCAGGAGCATACCGTACCTGGAAAATCGCTCCCTTGGATAAGCAAGATAGACAAGATGTAAAAGGAGCGAACTAAAATAAAGCAAAAGTATTCCGTAAACAAATAGCATTGGGCCTCCTTACAATAAAATGCTCAGGTTGTATTTTCTTTTAATGTGCCCGCTGATAACCTGTGCCATTGCCCTTTCTCCCTTATTCTTCAGGTGCCAAATCATTTTTTCGTATGGCAATCCGCTCATTATCCTCATTCTTTCAGATTTGTCCTCGGTGTTTTTTTTCAAAAGTTTGCGGAGTTTACCGACCTTCCGCAGCATTATCCCGTATTCACGACCAAAAATTCTTTCAAAATATTTCCGTAAACTGACTGCCAGACCCGGACTGACACCGGATGTGCTCACCGCTATGCTGAGATCGCCCCGGCGCAGGACAGACGGAAGAATAAAATTGCAATGCTCCGGATCGTCTGCAATATTTATAAGAATACCGAGCCTCTGCGCATCCCGTGAAATTCGTCTGTTCATGGCAGCATTGTCTGTGGCTGCAAATATAATAAGCGCGCCTTTGAGGCATGTTATGCTGTACCTCCGCACAAGATGTATTCTCCTGATTGACCCTGCGGCCCTCCTGATCCAGGGAGTAACCTTCGCTGCTACTACCACTACATCAGCGCCGCACGCTGTCAACCCCTTTATTTTTCTCTCTGCAACCCTGCCTCCGCCAACGACAATGCATTTCCTGCCGTCAAGATTGATAAATGCCGGATAATATTTCGCCATTGACAACACGGATTATCCCACCCCCTCCATTACTGCCCGGAAAATCAGCGGAAGCATAATCTCGTGATGGCCGGTAAGGGCTACCCCCTTTCCTGCTCCAGCCACCGGGCGTCTTACAACATTGGTTATGGGTCTGTAATGCTGGATAAAATCAAGATTTGCCGTAAAGATGTTGTTAACTTTACATCCAAGATTTCTAGCTATTGTTACCGCCTTGAGGAATACCTCCGGAATAATCACAGCTGAACCGACATTCAAAAACACACCGCCTGAGAGGTCCGCCACCATGGATGTCAGAAGGTGGAAGTCTCTGAGGCTCCCTTTTCCGATTGCCGAACCGTCTGCTTCTGGATGGAAGTGGATGATGTCGGTTCCAAGAGCAACATGCACGCTGACAGGAATCTTAAGCCTGCAGGCATTTCCAAGGAGGCTCAGTTCTCCATATTTCATCCTGCTTTTGAATATTGCCTCGCCCACTGACCTGCCAATACCATAGCCCTTCTTTACCCCTTTTTTAATAGCGGTATTTATTATACGACCGGTTTCGTCAGCCATACCAAAACTGCCCGTTGACAGGGCATCGTCAACATCTTCGGATGTTTTTCCCGCAAACGCAATCTCAAAATCATGCACAAGACACGCCCCGTTAAGCGCAAAGCCCGTGACTATACCCATATCCATAAGCTGAACAAAAAGTGGGGAAAGGCCAACCTTGATTGAGTGAGCGCCCATTCCAATCAGCACAGGCTTGTTGTTCCTGCGGGCGCTTACGATTCGCTCCACCAGTTCCCGGATATCTTTTCCTGCAAGGATTTTGGGAATGGATTCAAAAAACCCGGCAAAACTGCCTCCGGCACTGAAGTTGCCGCAGAAATCCCCGGTCTTTACCTTGCTGGGCCTGTTTTTAAGTGAATATCTCTTTATTCTGCTGAAATCCAAAGCCTTCATTGCTTCCGGTTTCCAAAGAGAATCTCATCAACAATGATGCATATTGCATGCAAAAGAGTTATATGCACCTCCTGCACAATGGATGTGCGGCCGCACTCCACAATCAAAGGAATTCTGCATTCTTTTTTTGCGGCTCCCCCGTCCTTTCCGAGAATCCCTATTGTAGTCATTCTCATTCTCCGTGCCTGTCTGAGCCCCGACAAAACATTCGGGGAATTGCCGCTTGTGGTGATGCCGACAGCAATGTCCCCCTTCTTTCCAATGGCCATAATCTGCTTTGAGAATATTTCCTTAAAGTCGTAGTCATTGCTTATGCTTGTCAGAACCGATGTATCCGTGGTAAGGGATATTGCGGGCAGGGGCTTTCTTTCCATTTGAAACCTGTTGACAAACTCTGCAGCGATGTGCTGCGCATCCGCGGCACTGCCTCCGTTCCCGAAAAGAAGGAGTTTATTCCCTTTTTTAAGAGCCGATGCAATTGCCTTTGCCGCATTGAAAATGTCTTTCCAGTTCTTCCTGGCAAAATCAACATTCGCAGCCACGCTCTCTTCAAAATAGGATGTTATTCTGTTTTCAACCCGTTCAGCCATAAAGCAATAGTTTATTAATATGCCACAAAAACTTCTTTTATACAAGAAAATGGGGCGCGTAATTAAAGATTTATACGCAACATCGCTGGAACATTTTCCGGCATGTGTTAGAATTAACGCATGTTTGATTTTTCCGGAATTAAAAAAGGAAACTGGAAAATACTGTGCAGGAATGATCTTATTCCAAAACTGAAACAACTTTTTGATTCTCCCGGAAAATTTGTCCCAGCGCACATCAAAAAAACATATATGGAATCACCCAACCTTGTAGCAGACATTGAACTCAGCACAGGAGAAACGCTCAATGTAAAAATATTTGGATGGCGCAGCCGCCTGCATCTCATCCTGAGCCCATTCAGGAGAGCAAAGTCTCTCAGAACCTACCTGACAGCAAAAAGGCTTCTTGAAAACAATGTCCCAACACCGCAGCCAATATGTATTATGGAAAAAAGGCGCTGGGGATTTCTCAAGGATGATATCTACATCTCCGAATTCATTACTGATTATGTCACGGTGAGGGATTTTCTTCAGAAGCAACCCGAAGGCTATAGCGCAGCCAAAGCAATTATCCCGTACCTTGCAGATTATGTAAAACAAATTCATAGAAGCGGCGTCTGGCACAGGGACCTGCACCTGACTAACTTTCTGATGAAAAGAAATAAAAAGGGCGAACCTGTTTTTTATCTCGTGGACCTTAACAGGGCAAAATTATTTAAAAAGATGGGGGAAACGCTCAGAATTTTTGACATAGGGAAGATGGATCTCCATGAATTTCGCATTGATTTTCTTGACCTTTATCTTGACAACTCAAAAAACAGATTGAAGCTTGAAAGATTATTCTATTTTTATATTATTTTCCGGAGGCTCAGAAAGAAAATACTGAGGTTGCTGAAGATTAAAAAATAGGGAATGAACCTTTAATACACATATAACTGCCCGTATGGCCTGCTGCTGAGCGGGGTGAGTTTATGAAAATCTGCCTTTAGTATCTCTTCTGCATTCACTTCTAAATCCGCGGCATATTCCCTGATAATTCCATCAAGAACTTTTCTGTCTGATGCTGTAATTTCAGCAAAACCAACCCCTTTCCCCAGATTTTTTTTGTTTACGCCTCCCCTTACATAAACTGTTCCGCCGTGCATTCCGGTCCCGAGATAATCGCCGAGCTTTCCATTTCCATTGTTTCGCCCAAACATCCGAAGCAGAACCATCACACCGCCGGCCATGTATTCTGCAAGAAAATCGCCGGAATTGCCGCCGATCACAATAAAAGGATTCAGATTCTTGTATCCCTTCATATGGATACCCACCCTGTAACCAGCATCGCCAAGGATAAACATCTTCCCTCCACGCATACCATATCCGCAGACATCACCTGCCAGCCCCTTTACAATGATTTTCCCGCCATTCATAGTGTTGCCCACACCATCCTGCGCATTGTTGTTCACGATAATCTGCGGCCCATTCATGAAACAGCCAAGGTCGTTTCCTGGCACGCCGTTTATTGTGATTCTGATATCCTTTGTGATCCCATCCGCAATGTATCTCTGTCCATTTACGTTTACAAGATCAATGGTCCTCTCGCCTTTATCCACAAGATCGCGGATTTTCTCGTTCAGAATTTTGTAATACAGCCCGTTTGCATCAATCTTTGCCATTTTATTCGCCTTCTACTTCTTTGCATCCTTCAATCTTACAATTACAGGCTCGCCAGCTCTCGGCACATGTATATCTTCCGGGTCATTAATAACCTCTCTTATTGCAGATTCCTCGCTGGCAATTGCAACCACATCCCCTTTTTTACCAACAACCAGGGGCCGAAGTTTGATCCGGTCGTTAAATCCCATTATTCCACCATTGAATCCCATTACAATTGCAAATGGACCATTAAGAGCGGCGCTTCCATAGACAGTTCTCAATGCTGTATAGTAACTTTTTTGCGGTTCACCCATTTCCTGGATATTCTTCCAGAAGGGCGGAGCCATAACAGACGCAGAAGCCTCCAGCGAGAGACCTTTACGCCTGATAAGCAGGTCAAAAAGATATGCAACAACCTCTGTATCCGTAAGAAGCGCGCACTTATACCCATACATCTCCACATACCGTTTATTCGTACCATAAGATGAAAGTTCGCCATTGTGAACAATTGCCCAGTCAAGAATCGTAAATGGATGCGCTCCGCCCCACCAGCCTGGTGTATTCGTTGGAAACCTGTTATGACCAATGAGCGTATGCCCGGAATACTCGTCAACTCTGAAGAAATCTGCAATCTCATCCGGGTGACCCACCCCCTTGAACACAGCCATGTTTTTTCCACTGGAAAGCACATAGGCATTCTCAATTTTTTCATTTATTTCCATGACAACCCTGACAATGGTATCCTGTCCTGCACCGTTGCCCCTCTGTTTCTCAGGAACATTCACAAAATACCGCCAAAAAGAAGGCGGATGCTGTATCGCTCCGACCCTTCTGACGGGAATTGGCTCGGAATGAATCACTTCAAGATTTTCCTTCAGGTGTTCCTCCACAACAGGGATTGCATTATCAGAACTGTACATCAGGTGCATTGCATAATGCTCTCTGAAATCGGGATAGACCCCGTAGATTGCATATCCGCTTCCAAGACCATTGCCACGCTCCTTCATTGTGCAGAGGGAGGAGATAATCATACCGCCCGGAAGCGGAGTCCCTGAAGTGTCAATTATCCCAATTAAGCCGCATCCGCCAAAGTCCTTTCCGCCAAATTTATTTGATGGTTTTACAGCCATATACTTACCCCGGTTTTGTGAGCATCTCCTGTCTGAATTCTTTTGGCAGGTCAGTAAAGCCAAAAGCATTGCCGACCAGTCTGTCCTTGATACTGTTCACTTTAATCCCCGATCGCACTACACCCGCAAAAAGCCCGAACCTCTTAATATCCCTTACTGAGAGTATCCAGATAAGCCTTCCATCCTTTAAAACAGCCCTTCTGTAAACGCCATTTTCATCCAGAACCACATCTTCCAGTCCATCCTTCTCTGCGGCGGCATATATATTCCCGATAGACATTATTGGCATACCGAAAAACTGGAATGTGTTCTGCGAAAG
>DATBWZ010000028.1:0-5192 GCA_036514535.1 bacterium | reverse complement strand
CTACAAGGAGGATTGTGTTGTTTTAAGGAAAAAATGATGGCAAAAACAGTAGATAAAAAGATTCTTCAGGCAAAAAATATTATTGACATTGAAACGATGAATGTTGAAGATATCTCGCTGATTCTTGATACTGCTTTGTCAATGAAAGAGATAATGTCGCGGGATATAAAAAAGGTTCCCGCACTTCGGGGAAAGATGATCGCCAATATGTTCTTTGAGTCGAGCACGAGGACGAGGACATCCTTTGAGATTGCAGCGAAGATGCTTTCCGCGGATACTGTATCCTTTACCGCTTCAGGGAGCAGCATGTCAAAGGGGGAAACGCTGCTTGATACTGTCAGGAATATTATCGCCATGGGGCCCGACCTGCTGGTTATGCGGCACGCTTCCTCCGGAGCGCCATATTTTGTTGCGAAAAATATAAATATTCCGGTAATTAATGCCGGTGACGGAAGGCACGAGCACCCTAGTCAAGCTTTGCTTGATCTCTTCACTATCCGGGAGAAAAAGGGAAAACTTAAAGGGTTAAAAGTATCTATAGTAGGGGATATCCTGCACAGCAGGGTTGCACGGTCTGATATTTACGCATTCAAGAAGATGGGTGCAAATGTCCGGTTGGTTGGCCCTCCCGCATTTATCCCTGATTATTTCAGGCAATTTGGTGCGGAGATTTTCTATGATATGGAAAAAGGAATCAAGGACGCAGATGTGATAATAATGCTGAGGATTCAGATTGAAAGACAGGGCAAAAACTTTTTCCCTGATATCCGGGAGTATTACGAATTGTATGGACTCAAAGAAAACATTCTTTGTTTTGCCAAGGATGATCTGCTCGTAATGCATCCTGGTCCGCTTAACAGGGGCGTGGAGATTGATTCGGAGGTTGCGGACGGAAAGCATTCTGTGATACTTGACCAGGTTACGAATGGGGTTGCTGTTCGGGCAGCGCTCCTTTATCTATTGCTCGGGAGCAGGACTGATGAAAATATTGATTAAGAACGGACATGTTGTTGACCCTGCCAATGGTATAGAGGGCAAGCGCGATCTGCTTGTGGTTGATGGAATAATTTCCAGGATTGCGGAAACCGGGTCATTAAATTCCAAGGGCGCTGAAACGGTTAATGCAAAGGGTTTGCTTGTGCTCCCCGGATTCATAGATCTTCATTCTCATCTCAGGGAGCCTGGATACGAATACAAGGAGACAATTGAGACTGGCGGAAAATCAGCCGTTGCCGGGGGATTCACATCTATCTGCTGCATGGCAAATACCTCCCCTGTCAATGATAATGCTTCGGTTACCCGATATATAATGGATAAGCAGAAAAAAGCCGGATTTGCAAATGTTTTTCCTGTGGGGGCAATAACCAAGGGCCTGAAGGGGTCAGAACTGTCGGAGATAGGCGGTATGGTAAAGGCTGGGATCGTAGCAATTTCTGATGATGCTGAACCGGTGATGAATAGCCTTGTAATGCGAAGGGCAATGGAGTATTCTAAAATATTCGGTATTCCTCTGTTTTCTCACTGCGAGGATCTGAGTCTTGGCGATGAAGGAGTTATGAACGAAGGGATAATCTCAACCTTGCTCGGGTTAAAAGGAATGACATCCGAGTCTGAATTTAACATGATTCAAAGGGATATAAACCTTGCATGTCTTACAGGAGCGAGACTCCATATTTCCCATGTAAGCACTGCTTCCGGTGTTTCCGCAATCAGGGAAGCGAAAAAAAGAGGGATAAAGGTTACTTCAGAGGTTACACCGCATCACCTTATGCTTACCGAGGATGCTGTCAGAGGCTATGGTACTAATTTCAAAATGAAGCCCCCTCTACGCACAAAACAGGATGTTGAATCATTGGAGGAGGGACTTGCAGATGGGACAATTGACTCTTTTGCTACAGACCACGCTCCACATGCAATAGTGGATAAGCAGGTTGAATTTGACAGGGCATCATTCGGGATAGTGGGATTTGAAACGGCATTTCCGCTGTTGCTCACCCTGGTTAAAAGGAGGGTTATTACGTTAAATAAATTAATTGAAAAGTTGACGGTGAGTCCCGCAGGAATAATCAGAAAAAACAAGGGAACCCTTTCCTGCGGAGCGGACGCCGATATTGTACTGGCGGATCCTGACAGGGAATATACAATAGATGTAAAAAAGTTTTATTCAAAGGGAACAAATTCGCCCTTTGACGGCTGGAAGGTCAAGGGCAGCATTGAAAGGGTTTTTGTAAGCGGCAGGCTTGTTTTTTCAAGGGGGGGATAAGAGTGTCCAGTAAGGCGATCCTTGCCCTTTCCGACGGGATATATTTTACCGGCAATTCTTTTGGCGCTCCCGGGGTAGCTTCAGGCGAGGTTGTATTTAATACCTCAATGACCGGCTATCAGGAGATTCTGACCGATCCTTCATACAAGGGACAAATTGTAATGATGACATATACTCAGATAGGCAATACAGGCATTAATGATGAGGATATAGAATCGGTTCGCCCGCATCTTGATGGGTTCATTGTGAAGGAATATCAGGAAATACCCTCTAACTGGCGGGCAAAGAAACCCCTTGGTGAATATCTGAAGGCGCACCGGATAGTCGGGATTGAAGGAATTGATACCCGGAATCTCACTCGCCATATCCGTGATAAGGGTGCGCAGATCGGCGTTATTTCAACTGAGCACGATAATCCGAACGAGGTAATTAATCTTGCTAAGAAAGCTCCCGGGTTAATCGGCAGGGATCTTGTAAAGGAAGTTACCTGCAAATCGCCGTATAAATGGGATCAGGGTGCATGGGATATTTTCACTGGATATGGAAAAAGGCAAGCAAGGGCTTCTTGTCCAAAAGTAGTGGCATTTGATCTCGGGATTAAATTTAATATCCTTAGAAATATGGTGGAGAACGGCTTTGATGTTATGGTAGTGCCAGCCGGAACAACGGCAGAGCAGGTCCTTGATAGTAATCCCGACGGCATATTTCTCTCCAATGGGCCGGGTGATCCCGAGGGCGTCCCGCATGTAATTGACGAAGTAAGGAAATTGCTTGGCAGGAAGCCTATCTTCGGTATATGCCTGGGGCATCAGATCCTGGGGTTGGCATTTGGCGGCGGGACATACAAACTTAAATTCGGACACCATGGCGCAAATCATCCAGTGAAGGACATAATTGCGGAGCGAATTGAAATAACAACCCAGAACCACGGTTTTGCTGTTGATAAAGATGGTCTGCCGGACGATATAAAAATTACACACATAAATCTTAACGACCATACAGTTGAAGGTCTTGCGCATAAGGATCTTCCGGTATTTTCTGTCCAGTATCATCCGGAGGCTTCAGGCGGCCCCCATGACGCTCGGCATCTATTTAATAAGTTCCGTATTATGATTGAAGAGGGAATAAGTGGAATTAACGCACTCAGCAAATAGTCATTTTTACGGAGAATTTGAGAAATATTATGAGCGGTTCATTGAGGTTGTCGCATCGTCATTTTCTGACGAATTCGTTCTCAGCGCACGGAATGAGTTCTTTGCCCTTTCCGGGCAGATTGCAGAGGAGGATCTTTCTTACGAGCAGAGGCTGGCATGGTTTATGGAATGGTTTATTTTTGATTATTGCAAGGACGGGAGGGTCCCCGGTCGTGTTTTTTTGGAAAAATGCGGAGATCTGTCAGCAGTGGAAAGAGAAATTTACTCAAACTTTATGAATTTTAATAAAGGACTTTTTTTAATTAAGAATAATTATACTGAGAAGATTGCAGTGCGGGAACTGTTTACAAAAAAAGGAATGTCTTTGTTCATCCCGGTGGGCAGCATGGCATTCAGAAAAAAGGAAGTCTTTCAGGGGCATATCTTTCCCCTGAGAGAGAATTATTTTGTCTCTCCATGCGGCATATTCCACAATATTTCTGTGACAAAAATCATAATTAACGCAGCAGAGAATATTAAAAAGAATAACAAAGGGAGGACAAATGAAGATCTACTATGGTTATTGTCCAGACTCAAATTAAAGGCTGAAAGATTTTTAAAAATTTCACCAGAGAATATTTACAAACAGGAGATAGGAGACACCGGTGGCGGCTGGCTATCAAAAATTACTGGCTGATGGTGAATTAAAGCGAATGGCGGCATCTGCGCTGAAAACACTGGAAAGTTGCAGTCTCTGTCCCAGGATGTGCCGGGTGAACAGGCTCAGAAACGAAACGGGATACTGCGGGTCTGGCCGGGATGCGATGATTGCGAGTTATAATGTCCATTATGGCGAGGAGCCTCCGATATCCGGGACCAGGGGATCCGGAACAATATTCTTTTCCAACTGCACCCTGCGGTGCATCTATTGCCAGAATTACCCCATAAGCCAATTGGGGGTGGGGGAGGTTGTATCGGCTCAGGAGTTGAGCAGAATGATGTTGACCCTTCAGAAATGGGGCGTTCATAATATAAACCTTGTTACTCCTACGCACATTGTTCCGCAGATAATAGAGGCTGTTTATCTTGCTGCATCTGAAGGATTGAGTATTCCAATAGCTTACAACTCAAGCGGATATGAAACTGTTGAAACATTGCGGATGCTTGATGGGATTGTGGATATTTATCTCCCTGACATAAAATATGCAACAGATAAATTTGCGTTAAGTTTTTCTGGTGTGTCCGATTATGTTTATCACAACAGGAATGCGATAAGGGAAATGTTCAAACAGGTAGGCGGGCTTGTCTGTTCGGATGAAGGGATTGCTAAAGCGGGGCTTATAGTGAGACATCTTGTTCTTCCCGGGGATGTAGCCGGAACAGAGGATGCCTTCAGGTTTATAAAAAGTTTTGGTTCTGAAGAAAATTGCGGTATTTTCGTAAGCCTTATGACACAGTATTTCCCTGCTTACCGTGCTCTGGGACATGCGGTAATAGGGAGGAAAATTGTGAAATTGGAAGCGGATAATGCTGTTGAATTGCTGCTGCGGTACGGACTGGATAATGGCTGGGTTCAGGATGAAAAAAATGCAGAGTGGAATTTCAAGATCTGCGGATGATTTTATAAGGATTTTTAAATGCCGAAAAAAAACAATTTAAACAAAATAATGATAATCGGCTCAGGCCCGATTGTGATTGGACAGGCTTGTGAGTTTGACTATTCCGGAACTCAGGCTTGCAAGGCGCTCAAAGAAGATGGCATCCAGGTAGTTCTTGTAAATTCTAATCCTGCCACA